>CAJBCV010000053.1 GCA_903951635.1 uncultured Planctomycetaceae bacterium | reverse complement strand
TTCACCACGACCTCCTCAGACCTTCCTCCGCGCGACCGGGTCAGATGGAGAGCCCCCTTGCCAGCCTCCGACTCGGCCAGGGTGAGGGCCCTACCCATCTCCGTGCGCGGGTCCTCGGAAAACAGCTTCCCTTCGACCCCGAGAATCGAGTCTCCGACGACGAAAACGCCGTCGGCGGGGGAGCCGGTCTCCACCCTCGTGATCGTGATCTCGCGGGCGTCGGACGTCACGAGTTTGTCGCAGGGCATCGAGCCGCGCAGGCCCGTGGCGCCAAGGTTCCAGTCGTGCTCGGCGCCGGCTGTAAAGCCCGAGCCAGGCGCTGCGAAGAAGAGGGGAATGGCCAGGAGCAGGAAGAAGGTTTTCATGTGAAGGAAATCTCTGCCGGGACGGAGCGACTGGTCGTGGAGGCCGCTCCCGATGCCATGAGATTCTATGCTCACGGGGACTCAAACGGCAGCGAAACCATCGCCCGTGTCACCCGCCGTGGCGTGACCCCTCGACGACCCATCGAGCACCCGATCCCAACAGAGGTCAGCAGAGGTCGACAGGCGTCACTGCGGTGCTGGAATCCCTGATTTCTGCGGTGCATCGATGGGTCGAGGGGATGCCCTCACCGCTGGCTGTAGCGCCGGCAGGCATACCAGCGGCCGTCCCGCCCCTGGGCGACGCCTTCTTCGACCACCGTGCCGCCGTTGTTGCAACACGACGCCAAGGCGGCGTCGGGGCTGCCACCGACGCCGACTCCCTCGTAGGTGCTGCCGTGGCTTGCGGCGTGGACCATCGAGCACGAGGCCGCCATCGACTCGGCGTGCCCCTGGGCTCCGCCTCCGGTTGCCGTCCGATGGTTTCCTGTCGAGACGTTGTTGTTCGCGCCGGTCGTCGATCGATTGGTCGTCCTGCTCGTCGTCGCCGATCTCCGCCAGAACGGTCCGGCGTGAGCCGACCCGGCAACCATCATCATCACCGCCAGGGCCATCAGAATTCGCATAACCACCTCCGTGGGAATCGAGCCTCGGTCCATCGACACGACTTCAAACTACCAGCCAACGGACCGCGGTTTTGCAATTGGCAGGCTGGGGGGACGGGGTGTTCTTGGTTGAATCGCTGCGACGTGATTTAGACTTCCGACCATGGATTCCGCCGCCCCCTCGCCGTTCCTTGCCATCCCCGCTCGCGAGTGGGTGTGCGCGAACGAACTCGCGTTCGCGATCTTCGACCGCTTTCCGGTGTCGCCGGGGCATGTGCTCGTGATCACGCGGCGGGTGGTGCCGACGTTCTTCGCATGCTCCGCCGAGGAGCAGTTGGCGCTGATGGCACTCGTCGGCGACGTGAAGCAGCTCTTGGACAAGCGGCTCGATCCCAAGCCCGACGGCTTCAACGTCGGCTTCAACTGCGGCTCTGCCGCCGGCCAGACCGTGCCGCATGTCCATGTTCATGTGATCCCGCGCTACGCTGGCGACATGCCCGACCCGCGTGGCGGCGTGCGGCACGTGATCCCCGAGAAGGGGAATTATCTGGCGGGGCCTTCCGGCACCCCGTCCGAGACGCCGCGACTCTCGCTCACCACCGGCCCCGAGCGTCCGCTCTGGCATCGGCTGGCCGACCGCCTTCCGGGGGCGAGCGAGATCGACCTCCTGGCGTCGTTCGTGCAGCCCTCGGGGCTCGACTACGTTCGCGAGGCGCTCTTTCGTGCCATTGCCGCCGGGGCCAAGGTGCGGTTGCTCGTGGGCGACTATCTCGGCATCACTTCCCCCGCCGCCCTGCGTCATCTGCTCGGCTGGATCGATCTCGCGGAGGAAAAAGGTGGCTGGCTCGGAGGCTCCGCGACGTGCCTGCCACCTTTTTCTGGTTCGTTCGAAGCTCGCCTCGCGGAGCTTGAGAACCTCCGTGGTTCTCCCGCGTCGTTTCATCCCAAGGCCTGGCGGATTGCCGATGCCTCCGGCGGGATCGTCGTCGTCGGGTCGAGCAACCTCTCCCGGGCGGCGCTCGAGACGGGCGTGGAATGGAACCTCGTCGGCGAGACATCCGGCTTTGGGAAGCTCGACGGTGATCTCGTGGCTGCCTTCGACGATCTCTGGCAGCAGGCGACGAAACTGTCGACCGCCACGGTGGATCGTTATGCCGCCCGGGCCGCGGAGGCGGCGGCGCTGCGGCGTGTATGGGACGGCGAGGCCCCACCTGAAAAAAGTGCCAGCCATCTTTTTCCAACGCCGCGTCCCTGGCAGGCGGAGGCGCTTGCTTCCCTGGCCGCCATCCGGGCCGAGGGCTACCAGAAGGCGCTGGTCGCCGTGGCGACAGGCCTCGGGAAAACCTGGCTCGCGGCGTTCGATGGAGTCGCCCACGGCAAGGCCCTCGGCCGGCCGCCGCGGGTGCTCGTGATCGCCCACCGGGCGGAGATCCTCGCCCAGGCCGAGGCCACGCTGCGGCAGGCGCTCGTCCCGTCGAGCGTCTCCTATGTCGCCGGCTCCTCGTGCGACCTCTCCGGCCAGCTCGTCGTCGCCTCGATCCAAAAGCTTTCCCGGCCCGACGGGCTTGCGGCCCTCGCCCAGGCCCCTCCCTTCGATTACTGCGTGATCGACGAGGTCCATCACGCGGAGGCGCCGAGCTATCGCCGCGTCCTCGCGCGGCTGCCGCAGCACGAGCGATCGTTCACGCTCGGCCTCACGGCCACGCCCGAGCGGACCGACGGCATCGATGTGGCGACGCTCTTCGACGACATCCTCGCCTACCAGGCCACGATCGGCCAGGGAATCGCGGAGGAGTCGCTCGTGCCGTTTCGGTATCGAGGGCTCAAGGACGACGTCGACTACGACGCCGCGCAAATCCCGTGGCGCCATGGCCGCTTTGATGTGGCCGAGCTCGAAGTCGCGCTCGAAAGCAGCGCCCGTATGGACCGCCTCTGGGCGGAGTGGCAGGCCGCCCCGGCCGGCCGCACGCTCGTTTTTTGCTGCTCGCGGCGGCACGCGCTCTTCGCCCGTGATTGGCTCAGGCGCCGGGGCGTGGCTGCGGCGGCCGTGTTTTCGGGCGACGGGAGCGACCCTCGCATGGCTTCCCTCGCCGCCTTTCGGGAGGGGGGACTATCGGCCCTGTGCGCGGTCGATCTGTTCAACGAGGGGATCGATCTGCCGCTCGTCGACCGGGTGGTCATGCTCCGGCCGACCGAATCGAAGATCGTGTTCCTGCAGCAGCTCGGCCGCGGTCTGCGTGCGGCCGCGGGTAAGACACGGCTCGAAGTGATCGACTTCGTCGGCAACCACCGCGTCTTCGCGAGCCGAATGATCCATCTCCTGTCACTCGTGCCCCGTTCCGAGGGGGCTACGGCTGCTTCCGCGCTCTTGAAGGCCTATCTCGCCGGTGGTGAGCCGGCATTGCCAGCGGGCTGCGTGCTCGATGTGGAAGTCGAGGCGAAGCGGCTGCTCGAGCAGTTTCTGCCGCGGGGCCGGGGGGCGGTGGTCGAGGCCTATCGAGGGTTGCGGGCGGAGCTCGGCCGTCGGCCGACGCCAACCGAGCTTTTCCATGCGGGCTATCTGCCGCTGACGGTCTCGGCGGCCCACGGCAGCTGGTTCGGGTTTTGCGCGAGTGAAGGCGATCTCTCCACCGACGAACAGGCTGCCCACGCTGCGGCTCCGGCGCCGGCATGGCTCACGATGGTGCAGACGACGAGCCTGACAAAGTCGTACAAGATGGTCGTGCTCCGTGTCCTGCTCGACCACGATGCGCTCTGGGAGGGCATGGAGATCGGGCAGCTCGCGGGTGCCTGCCGTGCGTTTCTTGAAAACCACCCCGCCCTTCGCGCCGACCTCGATGGCGCGGCGTTCGTGCGGGTGCCGGGCGACCCTGCGTCTGAGGCGCGGGCGTTCGCGGCGTGGTGGCTGGAATGGCCGCTGTCGCGGTGGATGGATGAGCAAGCGGGGCGGCGCTGGTTCACCCGCCGTGGCGACCGCTTTCAAGTCGCCTTCAAGGTTGCGGCCGCACACCGCCCGGCCTTCGAATCGCTCACGGCCGAACTCGTTGACTACCGGCTCGCGCACTACACCCGCTCCCGCCTCGCGGCTCCCGTCACGGGCGATCCGCGATCCCCCGAGCATGCCGGCAGCGCCCGGGAAGGGAAGGCGGCCCGCATTTCGTTTCGTGCCAAGGTCTCTCACTCCGCCGGCAGGCCGATCCTCTTTCTGCCCACCGTGGAGGCAGTGCCCAATCGGCCGACGGGCCCGACGCGCGTTCGCCTGCCGAATGGATCGGAGTGGGTGTTTCGATTCGTGAAGGTGGCCTGCAACGTCGCCCATCCAGCCGACGCGAGCCACAAGCAAAACCAGCTCGCCGCGCTCCTGCACGAGTGGTTCGGCCCCGACGCGGGGCTCCCGGGCACCGGCTTTGAAGTTGAGTTCACCTCGACCGATGGAGTGTGGTCTGCCTCGCCCGCGGGGAGCGGTGGGCCATCAATACGCTCGACGTCGGTCGCCGCGCCGATCGACTCCGCTCCACCCTTGCCCCTCCTCGACTCCCCTCCCCATGCGTCGCGTTATGTCACCCATGTCCCGGTCTACGACCTCGCCGTCGCGGCCGGCTTCTGGGGCCCGGAGAGCAGCCCCGAGGAGATCGGCTGGGCTGTGGTGCCGGGCGTGGCGATCAAGCCCGGGATGTTTGTGGCGCGAGTGACCGGCGCGTCGATGGAGCCGCTGATTCCGGACGGCTCCTGGTGCCTGTTCCGGCCGTGCCCGGCAGGCTCGCGCGAGGGGCGGATCGTGCTCGTGCAGTTTGCGTCGCTTGGCGTCGGGGAGAACGGCGGCCGGTTCACCGTCAAGAAATACCACGCGGAGAAGACTGTCACGGCCGACGGCTGGCGGCATGATTCGATTCAGCTGTTGCCGCTGAACCCGGCCTTCGCGCCGATCGGGCTCGAGCCCGAGGACGCGAGCGATCTGATGATCGTCGGGGAGTTTGTGAGAGCAATCCGTTGACGACTGCGGCTCACGTGACTGCTCCGACCGTCCCGATGTCGCCAGTCGCGGGGGCATGATCGGGAAGATCGCCCGTCGGCTGTTCGAGATACTCCGGATTTACCCGCCCCCGGCGGTGATTTCCCGAAGGGGTATCGTCCAAGCGGGGGCGCAACAGTGCCTCATGATGGGAGTTGTGCGCACGCTCCCGGCCCGTCCGTCTCGCTATGACACGGAACACCCGCGGACCACCCTCCATAGGGCGGTAAAATACACCCAGCATTCGGCTCGATTGGCCGGCCCCGCAAGGGGTCGACCATCCAACCTGGCGGCGAAGGCCTCTGCCTCGCTGACAAGGTGGTTCCGGGATCCAGCAATGGATCTCGAGGATGCGTCGGCCGGAACGTTCCGGACGAAAACAGTTGTCGGCGAGAGAAGTTCGCCATGCGGCTTGGATCCCTGTCGATTCGGTTCAACGCCCGTGGTCGCAAGCACCGAAGGAGATTCTGATGAAAACCCTTGTCCTTTATCCCTACCTCCATGGCGGTTGCTGGGTGTTTGACGACGCCCGGACGGGCCTCAAGGAAGAGGCCTTCGTCCGTGGCGCTAGCGCGATGATCACGAGGCTCGTGGAGGTCAATCGCCTGCCCGCGGCGGCGCGGGGCTTCGAAATGACATTCGCGGCCGAGCCCTTCCCGGGCCACGACGTGGAACTCACCTGGGTGTCGCGGGGTGAGGGTGATTTTGGAAACGATTACGAGGGGGTGGTCGCCGGCCTGCCGATGAAGTGCTGGCTCTGCCCGGCCCTCGAGCTCTATTTCGAGCCAGCCCCGCGACGGATTTACGTGAAGGCCGCGCCTCTCCCGGCCGGGGTCGATCCGATCTGGACTCCGCCGCCGGGCGTGATCGCCAGGCGGTTCGTCGAAGCACCCCGGTGAAACGACGCGACTGTCGACGTCGTGAGTGCACACCGACGGGAGCGAGGAGCGTGGGAAAAAAACGGCTGCACTGACCACACTCTCGGGCAGTGCAGCCGTTTGTCTTCCGGGACGTTCGTGGTATCGGGGCCCAGACCGCGGAAATCCTCGGTTCAGGTCCACGATCAGGAGAGGATCCGTTCGTCCGCCTCACGGAGCAGCCGGAGAAGGCTTCCCGATGGAACCTCGTGGGTGGTCCCGGCACCACCGCAAAGGACTAACTGCCCGCGGAAAAAGTCATCCATGACCTTTTTTCCACCTGGAAAACCTCCGGTTTTCTCGAGTGCTACGCACTCGCGACCGCCTCGTGCGGTCGGGCCGACACTTTATCTATCCACAGCCGGCTAACGCCGGTCTTCGGAGGCCGGTTCTAGGCCTTGTTGGTTGGGTTCCGTACCAGTCTGGTAAACTCGCGTCATGCCGAAGGTATTCGACAAAGACGGATACTCGTTTTTCTTTTACAGCAACGATCACACGCCCATCCACATCCACGTTCGCCGTGGTGACGGTGAGGCAGTGTTCGTGGTCGAACCTGATGTGGAACTGCGGGAATCCGTCGGGTTCAATGTCCGGGAGCTGTCGCGAGCGGAGGAACTCATTCATGACCACCTCGAACTCATCAAGCAGAAATGGGCCGAACACCTTGGCTGACCGTGCCCTGAAGGCATGGCATGAAGGGGGCCTCATTTTCGTCAGGTTCGCGAGCGGCCACGAGGTTTCTTTTCCGATCAAGGGCAACCCGCGCCTGGAGTCGGCCAAAGAAGCAGACCTTGAACGTATCGAGATTTCACCATTTGGGCTGCACTGGCCGACGCTCGACGAGGATCTCTCCTTTGCGGGGATCCTTGACGGGCGACACGGTCAGCGCCAACCCACTGGCAACAGCTGACGCGAGGTGTTCGTCGGCCGTGGAGGTCAAGAAAAGACGTAGCCGCCGGCAAGCGCGAACGCTGCCGGAGACTCCTGGCTGTCGATCCACTCAAAGTCGATCGTGTCGCGATTGACGACATCGTGCTGACTGACGCCATTCCCGGCCGGATCAACGCCGGCGTTGGAGAGAACAAGGCCGTATCCAGCGTGGCCGAGCCGGGCGAGCTCGCGCTCAATCGTCTGCAGGTAGTTGTGCCTGTCGTGTTTGGGTGGTGTCGAACGAATGTTCGGCGCCGACGCAGTCGTTGTTGAAGAAGAGTTTCATGGTGGGAGTTGGTCGCACGCTCCCGGCTCTTCAGCCCTTCTATGACACGGAACAAGTGGAGACCACTCCGCAGAGGGTGGTAAGATTCAACCAGCATTCGGCTCGATTGGCCGGCCCCGCACGGGGTCGACCGTCCAACCTGGCGGCGAAGGCCTCTGCCTCGCTGACAAGGTGGTTCCGGGATCCATCAATGGATCTCGAGGATGCGTCGCCCGGAACGTTCCGGACGAAAACACACGACAGCGAGAGGAGCTCGTCATGCCGATCGGACACGTGTTCGTCGTCACGCCACCGCTTTCTCGGTCCGCCTGCGGTGCCGGTGTCACTCGGCCGTGCCGTCCGTGGGCCACGCGGAGCGGCCGGTGCCGGACTCGCGCCGCGTCGACGATCGCTCGAGCAAGAAGCCGAGCAGGTTTGCCACTTGGGAAACGCCCAGAGCGAATGCCAGAGCGGGGGACGCGTGCGCGCCGCGTGGGGGAAGCATGCTTCTGAGCAGCCTCCGGTAATACGGCCATTCCACGACCCGGTGATCGGGGTATCGGCTGCGGTGATCGGCATGAAAGCGGTAGG
>CAJBCV010000052.1 GCA_903951635.1 uncultured Planctomycetaceae bacterium | reverse complement strand
GGTAACGTCGGCCTCATCGCCGGGGGGGTCCAGGTCAACTTCGTCCCCGACCGCTGCGCCCTCCAGATCGACCGCCGCCTCCTCCCCGGTGAACGCACCGCCGACGTCCTCGCCACCTACCAGGCGATTCTCGAGCGGATGTCCGGTGACGATCCGTCGGTGCGGGCCGAGATGATCCCGCCGTTCCTCGTCGACGAGGCGCTCGAGACGCCGGCCGACGCCAGCGCGACGGCCCTCGCCTCGGCAGTGGCCGGGGAACTCGGCCTCGCGCCCGACCCGGTCGGCGTCCCCTATGGCAGCGACGCCAGCAAACTCTCGCGCCACGGCCTCGACTGCATCGTCTTCGGGCCGGGGAGCATCGACCAGGCGCACGGGGCCGTCGAATATGTCGACGTGGCCCAGGTCGAAATGGCGGCGGAGTTTTACCGGGAGTTTTCCAGGCGCTACGAGTGACCACAGGCTCTCATCCACGAAGGACACCGTGACATGACCGACGTTTCGAGACGAGCCTTCCTGGCTACGACGGCCGCCAGCCTCGGGGCCGGACTGGCAAGCCCGGGTGTCCCAGCGGCGATCGCCGCTGACGATGACTTCACCGACTTGGTCGACGCCCACGTCCATGTCTGGACCCCCGACACGGCCGCCTGGCCGATTGCCGCAGCGTTCACGAAGGCCGACATGCAGCCGGCGAGCTTCACCGCCGAGGAACTCCTGGCCAACTGCCGGCCGCAAGGCGTGTCGCGGGTCGTCCTCATCCAGATGAGCTTCTACGGCTTCGACAATTCCTACATGCTCGACTGCATCCAGCGCCATGCCCCGGCCTTCGCCGGTGTGGCAATCGTCGATCACGACAAGCCGGGCGTCGCCGCCGAGATGCGGGCGCTCAAAGAGCGCGGCGTCCGCGGCTTTCGCCTCTATGCCAACCGAAAGAATGCCGCGGCCTGGGCCGATTCGGCCGGCATGCAGGCGATGTGGGAATGCGGCGCCGCGGAAAACCTCGCCATGTGCCTCCTCGCCGACCCTGACGCCTTGCCGGCGATCGCCGCACAGGTGGCGCGCTTTCCAAACACGCCCGT
This sequence comes from uncultured Planctomycetaceae bacterium, assembly GCA_903951635.1. Classification (GTDB taxonomy): domain Bacteria; phylum Planctomycetota; class Planctomycetia; order Pirellulales; family UBA1268; genus QWOP01. The sequence goes on along the minus strand of CAJBCV010000052.1, from coordinate 16,548 downwards.
CGTCATCGACCACTTCGCCCGGCTGGGGATGAAGGGGGGGCTCGACAGTCCGGAGTCCAAGGCCGATCTCGAGAGGCTCCTGAAGCTCGCCGACCAACCCCAGGTCAACGTCAAGGTATCGGCCTTCTATGCCCTCGGCGCGAAGAAGCCCCCCTATGACGACCTCGCACCTCTGGTTCGCCGTCTTTGGGGCGCCTACGGCTCGAAGCGGCTGATGTGGGCCACCGACTGCCCCTACCAGCTCGACAAGGGCCCGGCGGGCGAGGCACATTCCTACGCGGCGTCGCTTGAGCTCGTCCGCGACCGGCTCGACTTCCTCTCGCGCGAGGAGCGTCTCGACATCCTCAGGAACACGGCCCGGCGCGTGTTCTTCGACGGGCTGGCGTGATGGCTTACGACCAGCGACGTCAGGGCTGGAGGGGAAACTCCGCCAATCGCTCGGCCGTGGAGAGCTTCCAGACGACGACCCGGCCGTCCTGCGTGCCGGCGGCGACGAGATCGGCCGGCACGTTTACCGCCACGGAGATCACCCGCGCCGCGGTCCCGGGGGCATACTCGCGCACCTTCTCCGTATCCTCGAGCCTGAAAAGATGAGCTTTCCCATTGGCTGACGGCGCCGCGAAGTATTCCCCCGCCGATACCAACTGAAACACCTCTCCGCCGAGATGGGTGTCGCGAAGATGGGCCGCGTCGGCGATCTTCCAGCGATCCCACTTCTGGGCGTCGCTGGCGGAAAGGATCTCTTCGCCGGAAGGATGGAAGATCACGCCGCGGACCGGCGCGTCGTGGCGGGCATAGCTGGCAAGCAGGGCTCCGGTGGCGACATCAAAGACCTTCGCCGTCCGGTCGCGGCTGCCGGTGGCGATCCTGGTGCCGTCGGGGCTCCAGGCAACGGCGAGCACCCAATCGCGGTGGCCGGGAAGCGTGCGGACGAGGCGCCCACGCTCGGCGTCGAGGATCCGCACCGTCGCGTCGGACGAGGCGACAGCGAGCCTGTCTCCTTCCGGACTCCAGGCGACGTCATGGACGATATCGCTCCCGGGGGCGAGGACCCGAAGCAGATCGCCCTGAAGCGTGAAGATCCGGACTTCCCCGAGCCTGCCTGGCACCCCGCCTGCCACCGCAAAGCGGTCGCCAGCGGGATGGATCGCGATCCGGCTGGAGCGCTCCGGCAGATTGCCGATCCGACGGCGCACGCCGCCACTGGCCGGATCGATCAGGAGAACCTCGCGCCAACCGCCGACGAGAAGGTCGCCGGAGGGGGTGAAGGCCAGCGCCGTCACCGGTGGCAGCGTCGCATAGGTCGCAGGGGCCGCCGGATGGATCGGCGGCGAAATCTGGTCGATCAGCGGTGTGTCGGCGGCGACGCCATCGAAAGGGAGGCCAGCATCGATCCAGCGTGCGATCGCATCGACCTCGGGGTTGGAAAGGGGCTCGCCATGGAGCGGCATCCGCAGGTCGACATCGGTCGAGGTGATGCGGCCGAAGACCTCGCTCGCGCCCCGATTTCCCGCCAGGAAACCGTCGGCCCCCGTCGCGCCGGCCTCGAGCAGGGCGGCGAACGAGTCGGCCCGCCATTCCCCTTCGGCCTTCTCCGCTCCATGGCAGGCGACACAGTGCCGCTGGAGGATCGGGGCGATGTCGCTGACGAAGCTCACCGCAGCCACCGGCTCGACCGCAGCCGCGGGCTCGACCGGCGCCGACGATTCGACGGTCACCAGGTAGGGATGGGCTTCGCCACCGCCGTCGTTGGCATCCTGGACGACGAGACAAATCGGGCCTTTCCGTGACAGGGTGACGTCAAGCTGCGGATCTCGCGAACCTTCGTCATCGTCAGCCGTGGCGATCAGGGCGCCTTTCGAATCGTGGAGCGTGAGGAGCGGATCGAGCAGCGAACCGAGGGAATGTGCCGCGATGGAGACCCGAAGGCGCCCCCCAGCCTCGGCCGCAATGTGAAAAACATCGACATCCTGTGGCCGCTCGATCGCCCCGATGATCGAGAGCGGCGCGCCGGCCGGCAGCGACACGGCCTGCGCTTTGTCGAATCCGGGATTCGGCTCCACCTCGACAAGGCCACGGTCGGACGCGAGAAGCGGGATGGAAAGTGGCATCTCTCCATGGGGAGCGACCAGCAGCAGCGCCGCTTCGATCGGCGGAGGAGAGGGGAGATCCCCGGCGAAGCGAAGCTCGAACTCGACCTGCGTGTCGCCTGCCTTCTCGGCCGGGACACCATTGGGGAGGCCCACCTTTCCCTGGGAGAGAAGCATCGTGGTGACGCCGGGAGTCATCGACCGCACCTCCGTCATTCCCTCGAGTCGCAGTCCCCGGGCCCTGACCTTCACCGGTTCGCCGACGACAACGCTCAGCGGCACGGTGAACAGAGCCTGAGGCGGTTTCGGCGCGTCTTCAGCCAAGAGCGCCGAAGCAAACCCCGCGAGTCCCGCGCACGCCACGCGTGCCCACCCGCAGAGACTCATCCCGCACCGCGAGGCGCCCACCGGAAGCCGAGCCCACCAAAAGCGCCCCACGATGGTCAGGCTCCAAAAAGGTCGGGGATGGGGCGGCCGGCGTCGAGGATCTCGACCGGACGGCCATCGGGGGTGGAAATGTGCTTCCGCGGGTCGATGCCGAGGGAGGAAAGGATCGTGAAGGCGACATCGGCGGGAGCGACCGGCTTCTCGATCACCTGGCCACCGTCACGGTCGGTGGCCCCGATCACCGTCCCCGGCTTCACGCCGGCCCCGGCGAAGATCAGCGAGGCGGCCGGGCCCCAATGATCGCGGCCGGCGTCCTTGTTGATCTTCGGCGTCCGGCCAAACTCACCCATGCAGACGAGCAACGTCTCCTCGAGGAGGCCACGCTGCTTCAAATCCTCGACCAACGCGGAGAAGCCGAGATCGAATTCAGGGAGCTTCTTGTCGAGCCCCTCGAAGATCTTGGCGTGATGGTCCCAGCCACCGTAGTTGACGGTCGTGAAGCGCACCCCCGACTCGACGAGCCGCCGAGCCAAAAGGCAGCTCTGGCCGAAGGTGTTGCGGCCGTAGCGGTCGCGGACTCCATCAGGCTCGTTCTCGATGGCGAATGCCTCGCGGGCCCGCGGCGAGAGCACCATCGATGTCGCCCGGGCCCGGTATTCGTCGTACGAACGAATGGCGTCGTTCCCGTCGACGCGCTCCGCGAGGCGGTCGACGACGGCCAGGAGCGACTGCCGCCGATCGACCCGCACCTGCGGGAGTGTTTCAGGCGGGAACAGATCGCGGACGCGGTAGTTGGCTTCGCTTGGATCCCCCGCCTTGAACGACTCGTAACGCCCCCCGAGGAAGGCGCTCTTCCCCAGCTCCCAGGTGAAGGAGGGATTGCGCGGGATGGCGACGTACGGCGGCAGTTCGCCGCCGAAGCCACCTTCGTGGGCGGCGACGGCACCCAGCGCGGGCCAGTCGCCGAACGGCGTGCCGAATCTCCCCGAGAGAACCCAGTTGGTGGCGGTCTCGTGGTGGTCGTTGGTGTGAGCGGCGCTTCGCACGAGACACACCGACGACAGCGTCCGGGCCATCCTCGGGAGCAGCTCACCGACCCGCACCCCCGGCAGGCTCGTGGGAAGCGTGCCGTACTTGCCCCGGACCTCGGCCGCCGCGTCGGGCTTGGGATCGAACGAATCGTGGTGCGAAAGCCCACCGCCGAGGAAAACGAGAATCACCGACCGGGCCCGGGCCTGCAGCCCTCCGGCCGCTTCGGCGGCGAGAAGCTCCGGTAACGAGAGCCCGAGGGGCGCGAGGCCGCCGACACGGAGAAAATTGCGACGCGAAAAGCCGGCCGGAGAAGCCGATCGGCCGGTGAGGATGTCGTACATCGTGACACTTGTGGCAGCGGGAGCCGCCCCCGATCAATGGTTGAAGGTGAACTCTTTGGCGTTGAGCAGCGCCCAGAGCAAGTCGCTGGCCACCTCGCCCCGCTCGCCTCCGGACAGCGCCGCCTCGACCGCCGCCCGCTCCTCGGGGCCCGGCAGCCGGCTCACCGTGGCGAGGAACAGGCCCTCGACGAGTGGATCGGCTGGGCCGTCCGCGGTCGCGGCCAGGAGACGCGCCAAGGTGCCGTCGTCTCGACGGATCTTTCCGACGATCGTGTCGCTGTTTTGAAGATGGAGGAGTTGCGGGAGGGTGACGTCGCCCGAGCGCTCGCAGGCACAGGCCGTCACCCGGTCTGACCGGCCGAAGGTGCTGAGGAAGTAGGAGTCGGCCTGCGGACCCGGAAGCTGGATCGCCCGCGTTCCCTCGGGCGCCCCGGCGAACGCATCAGGGACTGCCGTCGCCTTGGCAATCGCGTCGGCGAGCACCTCGGCGGGGAGCCGGCGGGGGTAGTAGTGCGAATGGAATCGGCGGTCGTTGGCGTTGGCCGGGGTGGTGTCGGAGGCAAGCTGGTAGGTGCGCGAGTGGACCAACAGCCTCATGATGTGGCGGAGATCGTGACCGGAGCGGACAAACTCGCCTGTCAGGGCCGCAAGGAGCGGCGCGTTGCTGGGGGGATTCGTCGCCCGGAGATCGTCGACCGGCTCGACGAGCCCGACGGCGAAAAAGTGCTTCCAGAGCCGGTTGACGATCGCCGCCGCGAAGGTGGGATTGTCAGGGGAGACGATCCATTCGGCGAGACGCTCGCGCGGGTCGGCGCCAGGGGGGATCTCTACGGGTCGCCGATCGAGCCCCTGCGGCGCAAGCTGACGACCGGTCCGCGGCTGCGTCGCAGTCACCGGCGCGACTCTGGCCTTGTCGAGCTCTCCGGCAAGCTGCTCGAGTTGCTTCGTCTTGGCCTCGATCGACGCCGCATCGGCCGGCGACGCACCGTCACCCCCCGGCGCCACGAGCTTCTCGAGCTCCCGCTCGGCGCCAGCCTTCTGCCGCTCGAGGTCACGCTGCTGCCGCGAGCCGACGAGGAGGAGCGTCGCCCCTTCGGCCGGCGGCCGGCGATCGAGAGTGGCGCGCGAGAAAAAGGCCGTGAAGTGGTAGTAGTCGTCCTGGGTGTATTTCTCGAGCGGGTGGTTGTGGCAGCGGGCACAGCCGATGCGCACACCGAGAAACGCCTGGGCCGCGGAGTCGGCCACCTCCGATTCGACCGCCTGCTTCTCGCCCACCGTGACGATCCACCACCCGACCGCAGGCGAAGCATCGCGGGCCGTGAGCACGTCGCGCACAAGATCGTTCCAGGGTCGGTTCGCCGCCACCTGACCGCGCAGCCAGGCGTGGAACGACCGCACCCCCTTCACTCCACGGACATCGTGATCCCGCTCCTTGCGGTTCTGAAGGAGATCGGAGAGCTCGAGCGTCCAAAAGTCGGTGAACTCCGGTCGCTCAAACAGCCTTTCCACCAAAAGCGCCCGCTTGTCGGTGGAAGTGTCGGCAAGAAACGACCGCACCTCCTCAGGATCAGGGAGCGTGCCGCAGAGGTCGAGCATCACGCGCCGCTGGAAGGTGGCGTCGTCGCAGTCATCCGCCGGGGGGATGTGGAGCGCCTGCAACTTCTCCATCACATGGTCGTCGACGAGGTTGCGTCGGGCGGCAAACCGTTCCGCCGCCACCTCCTGCGGAAACGGACTCGAGATCACGACGGTGTCGACGAGCCCGGCATAGGAGACGACGACCGCCACCTCGCCAGGCTGCTCCCCGCGCACAACACCCTCGGCAGAGACCGTGGCATAAGCGGCGTCGTTGGAGTGGAAACGGGCAAGGTCCGTCACCTCCTTCTCGGTGCCGTCGCTCCAGGTCGCCCTGACCGCCAAGGGACGCACTTCGCCGGGGGCGAGCACGATCTCCTTCGGTGTCACGCTGACCGCCACGACACGCCGCTCGTCGGCGACTGGCCCTGGCGCCCCGCCGGCGATCCAGGCGCACAGCGTCCGCGCCGCCGCACTGTCGCGGGCAAACAGCCTTCCCCCCCCATGCGGCAGTCCACCGGTGGCCTTGAGGAGGAGCAGGCTCTCGGCCGGATCGAGCCCACCGATCCGCCGGCCATATTCCTCGGTGGCAAGCGCCGCATGATCCGCCTCCGGGGCATAGCCCCGCAGCGAGAGCCGGAAGCCGTTTTGACCGGCGAGCTTGCCATGGCAGCCGCCGGAGTTGCAGCCGAAGCGCGTGAGCACCGGCTCAATGTCGTTGACGAAGCTCGGACCCTCGGCAGCCGATGCGTCGAGCGGTTCGAGGCCCCACGCCAGAGCCACGAGCACGCCGATCAGGAGCCGTCGGAGTTTTTCCATCTACGCCACCACCCCGTGGTGAACCTCGCCGGCGACATCGGTGAGCCGGAAGTCGCGGCCGGCGTGCCGGTAGGTGAGCTTGAGGTGATCGATCCCGAGGAGCCAGAGCATCGTGGCGTGGACGTCGTGGATATGCATCCGGTTCTCGACGGCGTAGTAGCCGTAGTCGTCGGTGGCGCCGTAGCGCTGCCCCCCCTTCACGCCGCCGCCGGCCATCCACATCGTGTAGCCGTCGGGATTGTGATCGCGGCCGTCCTTCCCCTGGGCCACCGGCGTGCGGCCGAACTCTCCCCCCCAGACGACGAGCGTGTCGTCGAGGAGCCCGCGGCGCTTGAGATCGGAGAGCAAGCCGGCGATCGGCTTGTCGACCTCCGACGCCTTCTCCGTGTGGCCGGCGAGGAGATCGCCATGCTGGTCCCACTGCACTTTTCCGTCGCTATGCGTCACCTGGACGAACCGCACGCCGGCCTCGGAAAAGCGCCTGGCCATCAGGCACTGCCGACCGAAGTTCTCCGTCCGCGCCTCGTCGATCCCGTAGAGTGCGAGCGTCTCCGGCGTCTCTCCGGCAAGATCCTGGAGCCCCGGCATCTCCGCCTGCATCCGGAAGGCGAGTTCGAACGACTTCAGCCGGGCGTCGAGTTGACTGTCGGCCGGGAGCCCCGCCGCCCCATCGAGCGACGAAAGGAGATCGAGTTGCCGGCGCTGCACGGCCGTGGAGAAGCGCGGATTGCCCATGTACTTCACCCGGGCCTCGGTCGCCGGGCGGCTCGCGACCCCGAGCGGCACCCCCTGATACTCCGCCGGGAGGAAGGCGGAGTTCCAGTTGTTGAGTCCCCCGTGGGCGAGCGTCGGGCAGATCGTCAGAAAGCCGGGGAGGTTGTCGTTGTCGGTGCCGAGGCCGTAGTTGACCCAGGCGCCCATCCCCGGTCGCACGAAGGTGTCGCTGCCGGTGTGGAGTTTGAGGACGGCACCGCCGTGGGCGGAGTTCGTTCCATGGCAGGAGTTGAGGAAGCAGATGTCGTCGACATGCCGGGCGACATGGGGAAAGAGTTCGCTGACATGGATCCCGCTCTGGCCGTACTGGCGGAACTTCCACGGCGACCCGAGCAGATTACCGGTCGGGGCGAACTGGACGCGCGGCTTCTCGAAGGGCAGCTCCTTGCCGTCGTCGGCCTGAAGCTTCGGCTTGTAGTCGAAGGTGTCGACCTGCGACGGCCCCCCCTTCATGAACATGAAGATCACGCGCTTGGCGCGGGCCGGAACGCGATAGGGGGCGGTGACGCGGGGCTGTGACGCCGCCTCACCGGCGAGGAGCGCCTGCGCCGCCAGCCAGCCAAATCCGGCGGCGCTCGCGCGGAGCATTCCGCGACGGCTCGGGCCACAACAGCCCTCGCGGGAGTGAAGATCGAAGGGCGTCATGGCCGGCGGCTTCCGTCGAGGTCGATCGGGCTGATTCAGCGAACGAACAAAAACTCGTTCCCCGCCAGGAGCGTCTGGGCGACCGCCGCCCAGGCCCGCAGCGCTCGCTCCCCCTCCGCCACGCCATCGGCCGCGAGCGCCCCCTCGAGATCGCGGACCGCGGCGGTCACGAGGCGATCCTCGGCCTCCGTCGGCATCCGCCCGAAGGCCCGCCGATAGAGGATCGCGGGGCGGATCCGGGCATCGGCCGGCGCGGCGGCGAGGATCCCCTTGGCCAGCGCCTCGGCACAGCCGAGTTCGAAGTCGCTGTTGAGGAGATAGAGCGCCTGCGAGGCGACCGTCGAGGTCCCCCGGTTGCCGTTGGGGACGGCGCCGTCGGTGCAGTCAAACAGCCAGAAGGCGTCGTAGAGGTGGTTGCGGATCACCGGCAGATAGATGCTCCGCCGCGGTGAGTCGTACTTCGTGCCGTCGATCGAGGTGTGGTCGAAAAGGAAAGCCCGGTTGGCGACATGGAGCATCGAGCCCCCCATCGAGGTGTCGAGGAGTCCCGCGGCCGCGAGCGTCGCATCGCGAACGCTCTCCGCCTCGAGACGGCGGACGTCGCCGCGCCAATGGAGCACGTTCGTCGCATCGACCTCTTCGGCCCGGGCCCGCGTCGCACAGGCCGCCGGATCACTCGACAAGCGCCACGAGCGCGAGCGGAGGATGAGCCGGTGCATGGCCTTCACCGACCAGCCCGACTCGACAAACTCCACCGCCAGCCAGTCGAGGAGCGCTTGATTGGTCGGCTTCTCCCCCTGGAACCCGAAGTTGTCGGTCGTGGGGACGATTCCCCGGCCGAAGTGCCAGCGCCACAGCCGATTGACAAACACCCGCGCCGTCAGCGGATGCCGCCGATCGGTGAGCCACTCCGCCAACTCCTTCCGCCCGCTCCCCGCCGGCGGAGGCGCAAGCGGCCGGTCGAGCTCGAGGACGACAGGCACTCCGCGGCCCACCCGCCGCCCGAGAGTGAGATGGCTGCCGCGGACGGCGATCCGCGCCTCCTCCGCCACCCCTTCCTTCACCCCCATCGCCGTCGGCAATTGTGGGAGCGCCCCCTCGAGCTGCTTTTGCTCCTCGCGGAGAGCCGCGAGCTTCCCCTTCACGTCGTCGGGAAACTGCTCTTCGGGGATCTCCGATGCGGCCGCCACTTGGCTCCCGGTCTCGGCTGCGGCGCCGGCCTGCGCGAGCGTCGCCCGCGTTCCGGCCACGAGATCGTCGATCTGCTTCTTCTGCTCCGCGAGGCGTTCGCGCGCGGTCGCAAGCGCCGCCTGCTCCTCGGGGCTCGCGACGTCGTTCTCGTGCCACTTCGCGATCCGCGCCAGCGACTCCATCGTCTGCGTGCTTTTGAAGACACCGGCAAGCGCGTAGTAATCGGCCTGGGAAACCGGATCGAACTTGTGGTCGTGGCAGCGGGCACAGCCGAGCGACAGCCCCATGAAGGCCTTGCCGGTCGTGTCGATCTGCTCGTCGATGATGTCGGCGAGAAGTTTTTGTTGGTCTCCCTCGGCCAGCACTTTCGGCCCCATCGCCAGGAATCCGGTGGCCGTGAGCAGCTCGGCCCGCCGGGCCGGGGCCATCCCCTCGTCGACGAGGAGATCGCCGGCGAGATGGGCGCGGAGGAACGCGTCGAACGGCTCGTCGCGGTTGAAGGCGGCGATGCACCAGTCGCGGTAGCGCCAGGCGTTGCCGTGGGCGATGTTCTCGTCGAGCCCGTTGGAATCGGCATAGCGGACGACGTCGAGCCAGTGCCTCGCCTGATGCTCGCCGTAGCGCGGCGAGGCAAGGAGCCGCTCGATCACCCGATCCCACGCCTCCGGCGAATGATCCGCCAGGAAGGCATCGACCTCGTCGGGCGTCGGCGGCAGGCCCGTCAGCGCGAACGACGCCCGGCGGAGGAGCGTCGGCTTGTCGGCCAAGGAGGCCGGCTCGATCCCCTCCGCGTCGAGCCGCGCGACGACGAAGGCATCGATCGGATTGGCCACATGGTCAGGATTGCGGACCGCCGGAAGGGGAGCGCGGATCGGGGGAGTGAGCGACCAGAACGCCCGCTTCACGATCGGGTCAAACGGCGGCTTCAATGCCGGTGTCTCGATCCTTCCGGACGGGTGGTGGGCGCCCCCATCGATCCACGCGCGGATCGCTTGAATCGCCCCGTCGGGAAGCTTCCCGTCGGGAGGCATGGCGAGGGCCTCGTCCGCATACCCGATCGCGCCGGCGAGGACACTTTCAGCCGCCGACCCCGGCACGATCACAGGCCCCGCCTCTCCTCCCGCCGAAAGCCCGGCGAGCGAATCGAGCCGGAGGCTCCCCTCCTGCTTCTCCGGGCCATGACAGGCCACGCAGTGCGCTGCAAGGACCGGGGCGACCTGGGCATCAAAAAACGCGGGACTGTCGGTGGCAGGCAGGGCCGGCGGCCCCTCGGCGGCGGGCGTGCTTCCGGCGACCCCGACCAGGAGCCACGACACCACCCCGGCCGCGACAGCAGCCGATCGACTCGTGGCTCTCAGACTCGTGGCTCTCAATTGGGCAGGTGTCAAAGGTCTGGCCCCGATCGGTCCACCCACGCTCACGTCCCACGCAAATCCCCTCGGAGCGGGTTCCCCAAGGATACCACCAGGAACCCCGCTCCGCGGCGCCGCAACGGCCGGCGGGCAGCCCGGAAAAACCGGCGGGCGCAAAAAAAAACTGCCGCCCCCTCGCGGGGGCGGCAGCCATAGAGAGTTCGTCAGCTCAGAGGCCTGAAGGCACCTCCTCGCGGACGGGCTGCGGCAACGGCAGACCCGTCGACCCGCCGTCAGCGGCGCAGCCTCCTGGTACAGTCGCTATGCGTCACTGAATCACCTCCTTTGGTTACGAGGAATCCCAGCCGTCGCGGTGCCTGCACGCACTCCGCCGCCGGGCGGCTATCTCCCCGGCCGTCACCGGGGAACGGTCGGTCGGAGACGACTGAACCGGGGCCTTCCCGGACCAGCGTCCCCTGCCAGGAAAAAGTCTAGGCGGGTCGAGCCGGGAAGGCCAGATTTATTTCGTCGGACCGGCGACGGGCCCCGCCGCCGGCGAGGAAAACGTCCGTCCCAGGTAGAGATCGGGGATGTGCGGCAGATTCGACCGATCGAGTTCGGTCGGAAAGACCTCTTCGCGGGGCACGAACTTCCCCGCATGGTCGGCCCGCCGCACGTAGCTCACCTCGAGCACCTGCGGCAACACGAGCCCTCCGATCCACACCGGCACGTTGTAGCAGTTGCCATGGACATGGATCGGCTGGTGCGTCCGGGTGAGTTTCTCGAGCGCCGCGTGGAGCCGCCCATACCCCTCGGGCTCGAGGGCCTCCCCCATCCCGTGATATTCGATGACGATCTGCGCGAAGCTTTCGAGCGTCTCGCTCGAAACCTCCTCGAGCACCGGCCACTCCGCCCCCTCGATGTCCATCTTGAGGACGAGATCGCGCCGCCCGGCATGCCCGTTGTCGGCGAGCACCTCGGCGACAGTCTTCTGCCCCGAGACCGGCTTCCGCCCACGGATCCCCGTGCGGAAAAACGTCGCCCGCGGCACCGACACAGGCAGCCGCTTCACCGTGTGGTCGTAGAGAAACAGGTCGATGCCCCGCGCCGCGACCGCCACGTCCCACGACACGTCATGCCCCACGCCGAAGCTGTACGCCGCGGTGACCGCCGGCGGCCGCAGCGTGTCGAGCATCACATACCCGCCATCGCGTTCCCCGCCGACACGCACCATTTCGATCCCGTCGACGCGACAGGTTTGAAGGAGCCGCACGATAGCCCCCACGCGGCGGTACGCCACCGACGCCTCCACCTCGGCCCGATCGGCCGACGCATACTGGATCGCGTTACCGAGCGCGACGACATCCTTGCGGCGTTGGCGGTCCGCTTCGCGCACTTGCCGCAGCACCGCCTCGGTCCCCAGCAGTCCTCGGATCGCACGTTTGACCGGATCGAAGAACGATGCCATCGCAGACTGATCCTGGGAAGAAGCCTCGGGGGGAGTTGGCCAGAGTTTGCCCCACCGACCAGCGATGACGGAAGAGCGGTTGCCGCCAGCCCCTCGCTCCCAGCCCAACTCACCCCGAAGTCCGGTTCATCCAGGTCATCGACAGCTGCAACACCGTCGCGATCGAAACCCAGACAAAATACGGCCCCTGGGCCACCGCCACCCACGGGCTGTACCGCCACACCGCTGCCATCATCCACGGAATCGTTCCCCAGATGAGGAGGATGTCGACCGCCGCCAGCGGCAGATTCCGCAGCCCGAACTGGATCCGTGTGAAGGCCAGATTCGCCGCCAAGTTGATCGCGAACGGCACCGCCACCATCCACGGCATCCGCCCCCGTCCCACCTGGACAAACACGAACAGGAATGTGACCGCGATCACCGGATAGAGCATCCCCCAGATCGCCCCGATCGTCGCCGGCGCCGGCGTCCACGATGGCTTCCACAATCCCTCATACCACTCCATCCAATCCATCGTGAGCCTCCTGCGATACGCGAGCCTGCGGTGGCCGCCGCGTTGCGGCGGCAACACCCCAAAAAACAAATCCCCCCCAGCACAAAAAACGCCTCGCCACCGTACTCCTTGTGGGGAACAACAAGAAACCCTGAGTCCGCGAGTCTGGCCGCTCGCTGGGATTCCCGTCTGCGCCGTCCGTCCCAGGACACGCTCCCCGAGGAGGGTTCACCCATGGTTGCCGCCCGCCGGAACCTGCTCCGCGAAATCCGCCGGCTTGCCGTCCGCGATGAGCTCCGGGCGATGCGCACCCGCGGCCGTCTGGTGGTGCCGCCTGCCGTCCTCCCGCCACAAGCCCCGAGCCGTGCCGACTGCCCGGCCCCGCGGGACCGCCCCGAGCGGAAGTGACCCGCGTCTCGTGCCCCGGAATGCACCGTGGGCGGGCCGAGGCCGTCTCCGACGCCTGATGCCTGCCCGGGGTCGTCGGCCACTTTTTTAACCGACTGTGGTTGACCGGGCCGATTCGCACGGCTAATAATTTAGCCGTCACGCCGCCGGCCCCGGAGCCCCGTCCATGTCCCGTCCTGCCGAGCCCAGCCTCAGCCGCCGCGAACGCCAGATTCTCGACGTCGTCTACGCCCTCGGGCGGGCCTCCGCCGCCGAGGTCGTGACGCGGTTGCCCGATGCGCCGAGCAAGACGGCCGTCCGCACGTTCCTCCGCATCCTCGAGGAGAAGGGGCACCTCGTTCACGAGGAAGACGGTCGGACATACGTCTACCGTCCCAGTCGTCCACGAGAGCGTGCCGGGGCAGGAGCGTTCCGCCGCGTGCTCGACGTGTTCTTCGGCGGCTCGCTCGAGGAGGCGGTCGCCGCGCACCTCGGTGAATCGGCGGCGGATCTCGACGACGCCCAGCTCAAGCGACTGGCCGGCCTGATCCGCGAAGCCCGACGGACGCGACAGAAAGAAAGGGCCTGAATCATGTCTGCCCTTCTCGACGTCGTGGCGGCCACCGGGCCAGGGCTCGTCGGCCGGGCGACCGTCGTGTTCGTGCTCGCCTCCGCGCTCGCCGTGGCCCTGCGCGCCGCCTCCGCGGCCGAGCGCCATCTCGTCTGGGTTGCGACGCTTGCCGCGGCGCTCGCACTGCCCATCATCCACCTCGCCGCCCCCGCATGGCACGTCCTCCCTCCGGTCGGCACCGGGAGTGAGGGAGCAGGCCCGGCCGATGACGAGCCGATCGTAGTCCCGGCCGACGTGGTCGTTCCCCCCGTCGCGGCGGCCGATGCAGGGCCGACCGCTGCACCGCCCCTGCCCCGCACGTCCGGAGCGGGCCGGGCGCCGTTGCTCGGGCGGGGTCTGGCGATGCTCTGGCTCGTGGGCGCAAGCGCCTTCGCCGCGAGGCTCGTGCTGGCTGCCCTCCGCGTGCGGCGACATGCGCGGGATGCGGCCCCGGCCAGCGGACCTGTGGCCGCGCGGGTCGCCGAACTGGCCACCGCAAGCGGCGTTCGCGGTGCCGTGCGCGGGCTCGTCTCCCGGCAGGAGCTGATCCCGATGGCGTGGGGATGGCGGCAGCCGGTCGTGCTCCTTCCGGAGGGCGTGGGATCGTGGCCGGAAGGTCGCCTCCGTGCCGTCCTGCTCCACGAGCTTGCGCACATCCGGCGGCGCGACGTCGCCACGCAGCTCATCGGCGAACTCGCCCGCGGGCTGTTCTGGTTTCATCCGCTGGCGTGGTGGAGCTTGCATCGCCTGCGGGCCGAGCAAGAGTCCGCCTGCGACGACTGCGTGCTCCGCGCCGGCACGCATCCGGACGATTACGCCGAAGATCTCCTCGCCGTGACGACCCGTCTGCCGGCCGGGCCGCAGGCTGCCGGCGTCGCCCTCGCGATGGGACGCGCGGGGCGGATCGAGGCCCGCATCCGCGCCATCCTCGCTCCCGACCGCGACCGCCGTCCGGTCGGCGGCGCGCGGCAGGCGCTTCTCGCAGGCTTGTTCGTGGCGCTTGCCATGCTGGCCGCGGTCGTCGCGCCGGCGGTCGCCCGAGACGACGCGGCCGAGCGCGAGGCATCGCCAGGCCCGGCGAGCGCAGCCGAGGAGACGCGCGCGGTCGGCACCGAGGGGGCGGAGGTGCCCCGGTCGGAGTCGCCGGCCGATGGCGACGCCGCCGCAGCTCCGACCGTGGATCTCCTTGGCGAGTGGTTCCACGCGGCCGAGGACACCCCCGGGGAACCGCTCGAGATCGGGGAAGACGCCGACGGCCTCTGGATCGTCTTCGCGGGGAAGAAGGCACGGCTCGAACCGGTCGCCGATGGCGCCGCCGTCGATGGACCACGGCCATCGATCACCGTCGCGGTGATCGCCGACGACGAGGCCGAGCGGCGAGTCCGGATCGAGCGGAAGCCCCTCGGCCTGTCTGTCGAGATCTCGACCCGCTTCACGGACGGTTCCGGACGGCCGACAGAGCGATTGAAGACAGCCTACGCGCGTCGTGACGACTTCCTCCCCAATGGTTACTACGTCTTCTTCGCCTCGAGCGAGGAGGGGGGCCTCGTGAAGGATGGGGTCAACTTCGGGGCGAACATCGCCGGGCCGCACGTGCCCGAGCTCGGCAACTCCGGCGACGTCATCTACGGGAGGATCGATCCGAAGCCGTGGCTTCCGCCCCACCCCGATCACGCGCCAGGCTTCTTCGTGATCGACTCGGCCACCGACGCGGTGCAGACAGGCCTCGATCACGACGCCTGGCTCACCGAACTCGAGGCGCGCTCGATCACGAAGCCGAAACTGGTGCCGTCGCAGCAGAAGTGGCCGAAGCGGTGGTGACGGACGGCGGTAGGCTGGATTGGACACACGCTGGAGAAGCACGCCGATGACACACGGATCCCTCTCGCTCGCCGCAGCATGTCTGGCGGTCACCGCCGCGGTCGTCGTGGCTCAGCCCGGGGCCGATCCGGAGAGTCCGCAGTTCCTCTCCCACGTCGTGGCGGAGCTCGCCACGCTCCATCGCGTCACCGCCGAGCCGCATCCCATGGACGACTCGACCGTCACGGCCTGCGTCCCCACCTACAACCCGAAGATCCACGAGGGGGAGCTGCAGCCCGCCTACTGCCATGTCTACGTCACCGCCGACGCGAGGGCACCGATCGAGTCGGGGGAGGGAAGCTACGGCGAGGGGGCCGTGATCGTGAAGGCGAAGCTCGAGAGCGTGGAAGCCGAGGGGGCGATGCTCTATACCGTGATGCGAAAGATGGCCGCGGGCTACGACCCCGAGCACGGCGACTGGGAATACGCGGTGCTCGACGGCACGAACAAGCGGGTGCTCTCCAGGGGCCGGATCGACTCCTGCATCGAGTGCCACCGGCACTACGCGGAGACCGACTTTGTGACGCGTTCCTACCTGAAGCAGGAGTGAGGCCGACGTGCCGCCCCCCCCTTCGTCGACCGCCGTCCGCCGCGCGCGGACGCTCCCTCCACCGGGCCGCCGCGTCGCGATCGCGGCCTGCCTCGCCGCCGCCCTGCTGTCGGCTGCGTCGGCGCCGGCCGACCCACCCGGACGGGCGACCGACCGCCTCCTCGACCAGATCGAGCCGAGGCTCCGAGCGATCGTGGAGACTGACGAGTTCCGGAGCCGGTCGTTCGACGCCACCTGGCTCCCCGATGGCTCTGGCGCTTTGACGCTCGAGACCCCCGAAGGAGCCGCGGCCGAGATCGCCCGCTACGACACCGCCACGGGCGAACGCACGGTGCTCGTCGGAGGCGATGCGCTCCTCGCCCCCGGCACTTCCGAGCGGCTGTCGGTCCACGGATTCCGTCTGTCGCCGAGCGGCCGCACGCTCCTGCTCCATACCGATCCCGTCTCGGGGAGCGATCACTGGCTCCACGAACCGGCAAGCGGCAGCCTGCGGCCGGTGACGGTGCCAGCGGGGGTGGGCTTCGATGCCAACGCCTTCTCGCCCGACGAGCGCCGGCTGCTCGGCTCGCTGGGCGGGAACTTGCTCGTGTTCGACATTCCCTCGGGGCACACGATCACGCTCACCGCCGACGGCGATCCCGGCACGATCGACAACGGCAGCGCGGCCTGGAGCCCCGACGGCCGCTGGATCACGTTCGTGCGCTCCGACGCTTCCGATGTGCCGAAGCGGGCGATCCTCGTCCCCGGCGACCCGACCTACCGCACGTTCCGCGAAGCCCGGATCGAGCGCATCGGCGGGCCGATATCGAGGCTGCAGGTCGGCGTCGTGAGTGCCGACGGGGGCGACACCCGCTGGATCCCACTCCCCGACGAGCCCGGCACGTTTTATCTGAACCCACCTGGCTGGGCCGGTAACTCGGCCGAGGTGCTCATCGACATCTTCAGCCGCTTCCACGACGTGCGGCGGGTGGTCG
>CAJBCV010000051.1 GCA_903951635.1 uncultured Planctomycetaceae bacterium | reverse complement strand
CTTTACCGGAAAACAGCCCACGATCTCCAGCAACTCGAGGTCGTCGGCGACCTTGGCCAGTCGGTCCAGATCGTGGCCACCGACGAGCATCCGTTCTACGTCGTGGACGTGGGCTGGACGACGGCCGACGCGATCCAGGTCGGCCAAAAGCTCGTCGGCGCCGGCGGGGCGGTGCTCACCGTCGTCGCCAATCGCGACTGGAAGCCCGACGGCGGCGTGGTCGTGTACAATTTCCAAGTCGAGGGCGACCACACGTATTTCGTCGGCGACATCCACGCCCAAGGGGAGTGGGTGTGGACGCATAATATGTGTGCGGCGGGGAGAGCGCGAGATAGCACAACGCAGCGCATTGGCGAAGACGACCAAAGTCCACTTTTCCGAAGTTTTAACGATGCCCAGACAAACGCCCTTCATTGGCTTTCTGGCAAAGGGTTCGATTCGTCAACCGCAGAGGTCACTCTATCGAAATGGACAAAGACTCCTTACGGAATGAGAATGGAGGGCCCCAGAGGGAGAACTGGTTTTCGAATTGAGTACGACAAGCGCAATGGCGCGCACGTTAACGTGTTTGCAGGCAAGGAGAAAGGGCCGCATTTCCGATTTCCTGGAAATCAATCGGATGTCGATGCGATCCTTCGGGTTCTATTTAGTTGATAACCTAACCGGCACTCGCGATGAATACACTAGAAGACGCTCTGATCTCTAAGTTAAAACAATACATCACTGATTCTCGTGTTGCCGTTATCGAAGATGATGGTCCGCTGTTTGAGTCAATGAAGCGTTTTTATCCAGTAAATCGAAGCGGCATTGATTGGAACAAGGTTCCGATGCATGTACATATCCCGGCCGTAGGAACGGCATCGCACGAGGACCGCGTCGCAGTGCTCCGGAATGCCTTAGGTCAGTTTGGGAGCGCGTCGCGGTTGACATCAGCGGGGATGTGTCTCATTTTCGGTGACAACGTCACGGAAAAGGCCTTTCGGATGGAGTATCCCCTGTTCATGTCGCTCTCCCCGTTGTTCTTCGAAATGCCGCAAGTGACCTACGTGGTGTCCGAAGACATGGCGTGGTGCTTTGAAGTCGCTTACGACGATCACGTGTTCTTTGGGAGAAGTCCTTTTACTGAAACACGTAAGCCGTAATCAGCTGTTTTCTCGTGCGTAGCGGTTCAGGATTAGGCGATCGTTGTGTGGTCCCGCCCTGAGCGTCGCTCTTGCCTTCCTGCCGGTGATGACCGTCGGCGTCCAGAAGCTCCGCGGTGTCCCGACACACTGCTTCATAGCGGGGACGCTCGTGGCGGTGGCGGGCGTGGCGGTGGGCACGGGCACTGCTGACGCTGGCCCCTCCTCAGCCTCCAAGCCGATCGAAGAAATCCAAGTCGGCGACTTCGTCTGGGCCCGTGACGAGCACGATCCGTCGGCTCCGGCGAAGCTCGAAAAGGTGGTCGCTCTCTACCGGAGCACCGCCCACGACCTCCAGCCACTCGTGGACGTCGATGGCCTATGCCGCGGCAACATCGCGGGCGCCCACCAAACGCCTGCGTCGGGCTGGCGTAGGAACGCTACGCCTCGGCCTCGAGCTCGCGGGCCATGTCCATGATCCGTTCGAGCCAGCCCTGCGTCGTGAGCTGCGATTGGATCTGCTCCGCCCACAGCGGGAAGGCGAGCGGCGAGATTCGCGGCGTGTCGACGATCACGAGCTCGAGCGTGGCGAGCCGGTCGAGTGTCTCACGGAGACGCTTGTATTCGAACTGCCGCTCGAGAACCTCGTGCCGCGCTTGCCCGAGGAGCATGTTCTCGGCGTCGTGCTCGGAGAGGACGTCGAAGAGAAGCCCCGCCGAAGCCTGCGTCTGCCGCTGCGTCTTCTGCCCGCCGGAGATGAGCCCCGCCACACGGGCCACCTCGCGGAAATGACGCCTCGCCATCTCCGTGCCGTTCAAGCAGCCGAGGAGATCGTCGAGGAGATTCGCCGGCGAGAGCAGCTCGCGCCAGGTTCGCTCGTCGGCGGGAAAGGGCTGCCGACTGGCGAGCTCGAGCCCCCAGTCGGTGGCGGCCAGATGGAGCGTGGCCGGGGTGCGGCGGGCGATCCGCCAGGCGATGAGCGTTGCCAAGCCGTCGTGAACCAGCCGCCCCTCGAAGGGGAAGAGGAAGGCATGATGGATCGTCGGATCGCCGCGGCCCCTGCCCCCCGTGGCCGTGCGTTCGATGAGGAGCGTGTCGGCGGTGGGAAGCCGGCTCGTGCGCGCCTGCGTGGCCAGGAGCGGGAGCACCGCCTCGATTTCCGGGAGCCGCTTCCGGCCAGGGGTCGTGGCCGTCTCCACGAGGCCGAGGACGCCCCGGGACAGGAGCGTGGAGAGGGGCATCCGGCCGCCGTTCCAACGCGGCACCTCGAGCCCCTGGCCAGCGCCACGGCCGCGCCTCACCCAGGCGACGAGGCCGTCGAAGCGGAAGAGGACGAGCGATCGACCGGCGAACAAAAATCGGTCGCCGGGGGCGAGCCGGGAGATGAACGATTCCTCCACCGTCCCCAGCCGCCCGCCGCGGACCCACTTCACCTCCACCGTGGCGTCGCCGGTGATTGTGCCGATCGACATCCGATGGCGGCGGGCGATCGCCGGCGAGGCGACATACCAGCGCCCGAAGCGCTCCTTGATGCGGGCGAAATCGGGATAGGCACCGAGGGCCGGCCCGCCCCGGGCGGCGAAGTCGAGGGCCCAGCGCCAGGAACGGTCGTCAAGCCCGGCATAGGCATGCGTCGTGCGAACCTCGGCGAGCAGATCGTCGGCCCGGAAGCCACCGCTGCAGGCGACGGTGACCAGATGCTGCGCGAGGACGTCGAGCGGCTGCTCGAGCGGGATGCGCGGCTCGACGACCCCGTCGGCCACCGCGCTTCGCGCCGCGGCGCACTCGATGAGCTCGAGGGCGTGGGTCGGCACGCAGATCAGCCGGCCGGTGGCGCCGGGGGCATGGCCGCTCCGTCCGGCCCGCTGCAGGAGCCGGCCGATTCCCTTCGGGCTTCCCACCTGGAGCACCTGCTCGACCGGGCCGAAATCGACGCCGAGATCGAGGCTCGACGTCGCCACGACACACTTCATCCCGCCGCGGCGCAGGGCGGCCTCAGTGCCGGCCCGCAGCTCCCGATCGACCGAGCCATGGTGGAGCGCAAGCGTCTCTTTCCATGCGGGCCGGGCCACACGGATCGCATCGTGCCAACGCTCCGCCTGGGCGCGGGTGTTTGTGAACACGAGCGAGGTCGACGCCCGGTCGAGGACGCCGAGCACCTGCGGCAGGAGCCGCATCCCCATGTGCCCGGCCCAGGGGAAGCGCTCCATCGGCACCGGCACGAGCGTCTCGATCTCGAGGCGACGTGGGATCCGGGCGCTGACAACGCTCGCCGTGGCGACCGCAGCCGGCCCGACGAGCGCCGCGAGCGCCTCCTCGAGATTGGCAAGCGTCGCGGAGAGCCCCCAGGTGGCCAAGCCCGGGGCGAGGGTGCGGAGGCGCGCCAGCGCCAGCTCCGTCTGCACGCCGCGCTTCGTCGCCAGCAGCTCATGCCACTCGTCGACAACCACCGTCTCGAGGTCGGCAAAGAGATCGTGGGCATTTTCGAGCGAAAGGAGCACCGAGAGCGATTCGGGCGTCGTAACGAGCCCTTCGGGCCAGCGCTTGCGGAGCCGGCTGCGCTCGGCGGCGGTCGAGTCGCCGGTGCGCAGCGCCACCTGCCAGCGCGGAGACCGCCGGCGCGATGACGATGCAGGTCCCTTGTCGGCCCCGCCCAGCCAGTCAGCCAGGTCGGGGAGGGGACGGTCGAGCGACCGGAGGGTGTCGGCAGCAAGCGCCCGCAACGGCGTGATCCACACGACCCGCGGCCCGCTGCCGACCGGCCGTTCGTCGTCGCCTACCTCCTCTCGCGCCATCGCGCGACGGCGGCTGTGGGCCAGGGCCCCCAGCCAGGCAGCGAGGGTTTTGCCGGTGCCCGTGGGGGCATGCACCAAGCCGCTGCCCCCCGCCGCCGCGGCCCGCCACACCTGCTCCTGAAATGGAAAAGGCTTCCATCCCAGAGCCGTGAACCAGCGCCGAAGCGCCTGCAGATCAGCCGGCAACCGGCCCACGCCCCCGGGGGTCATTCGTCTTCCCTCCAGAGCCGGGTCTGGCGGTCGCCAGGGGGGGGGATCGGACGCGGAAGCGGAGGGAGCGGCGGCAGCGGCTCGACAGGAGCGACCAGAGCGCGGAGATCGGCGAGCGAGCCAGCCTCGGCCGGCGACTTGTCCCGTCGCCAGCGGACGATTCGCGGGAAGCGGACCGCCACCCCCGACGTATG
>CAJBCV010000050.1 GCA_903951635.1 uncultured Planctomycetaceae bacterium | reverse complement strand
CATCCCGACCGACACACATCCGGCCCCACTCCGTCCCGAGGGTCTGGAGGAGCTCCCGGGGGGATGCCCCGTAGCCGGCGAGGGGTCGCTCCTTCCCGGAGCGGTCCCGGAGGACACCCTCGGGGATGCCGAGCATGACGGACAAGCCCTGGTAGAGCGGATCGGCGAATGCGATCCGGTGGCCCCCTGGGACCATCGAGGCAGCCAAGTCTTTCCCAGCTCCGGCGGGGCCACAGAATCCGATGATGCGTCTCATCCCACCACCCTCCCGCGCGATTCCCTGGGATCAACCCCCGTCAGCCACCAGCATCCCGGCGAGCCCGCCCCCCGGCCGATAGAACCAGGACTCCATCGCCTGCCGGCTGCCGATCCATCCCTCTTGGCTGTGCCAGTCATCGGGAGGACACAGGGCCGGGGCCGTCCGGACCACCACCCCGTCGACCGTGTCGATGCCGTCGGAGTCGATCACCCGGCGGATCTTCGCGGCTTGTTTGTGAAGGTGCCCGGTGTGAATCTCCCGGTAACGGCACCGGGCCCAGGCCTCCCGGGCCTCCAGCGTCATCAGCGCCGGGAGCTTCGCTTTCGCCTTGTCGCCGTGGGCGAAGCCCAGGAGCGTCCCGTCGTGCTCGAGGTACTGCCGGTGGGTGTAGACGTTGTGGACCTTCACCCGGCGATCCTTGGCAAAATGCGTCCGCAACAAGAGGCGAAACCACGCGGTCATCGTCTCGTCGTGGTTGCCCGGCACGATGACGCAGTCGGTGGGGGCCGTCTCCGCGGATCGCTCGACCAGGGCGATGAGGGCCGCCGAGCCCGTCTCGATCATCCGCTCGAGGCGGCCGTCTCGCTCCAGCTGGGTTCCCCTGGTGGTCGTGGCCGAGGGGGTGTCGTAGTGGAAGAGATCCCCGAGGAAGGCGATCGTCCGACGACCAGGGCGGTGAGCGTCCCCGGCTTCCAAGAGGCCGAGCCCGGCGGATCGGACGAGACGATCAGCGTGGTCGATGTCGTAGTCATCGCCCCCGGTGGTCGCGCTCCAGGCGTATTTGGCGAAGTGGGTGTCGGCAACCACCAGAACCTGCCACGGCCCGGGGCGGGCCTTCTTGGCCTTCGCCTTGGGGCGTCCGATGCCCCCGGCCTTCGCGGCCCCGGCGATCATCGCGGCGACGAGCTCGGCCACCGCGGGGCCACCGCGGGGGCGCAGGCGAACGAACACCCGGTGAAGGACGGTCACCACCGGCTTCCCGCTCTCGCGGTCGATCGACGCTACCTCCCACTTCGTGGCCTCCGAGGCGGCCACCTCGAAGCGGGCCATGTCGGCCTCGATGTGTTCGAGGAGATCCTCGACGGTGCGGATCGTCCGGGATGTCGAGCGGTATTCGAGGTCGGATCCCTCCGTCCGCTTCGTGATCTGCTCCGCGTCCTCGGCTGGCTTGTTGGAGGCGGCGGCAACGGACTCGACGACGGAATGCCTCAGCCCTTTTCGCTCAGCCATGCCAACACCCCCTGTTGCCTGACCTCGGACAGACCCCGCGCGTGGAGGTGCTCGACGATCGCTCGGGCCACGGCCGACTTGTTGTTGGGGAGCCTGCCTTCACGCAGGTCATCGCGGACGGCGT
>CAJBCV010000049.1 GCA_903951635.1 uncultured Planctomycetaceae bacterium | reverse complement strand
TGGATGATCGAGCATCGCGATTCCGTAGGTGTGGCCATCGACGGCGCCGGAGTAATCGACCCACCGGGCCCGCTTCCCCCACGCCGCGGCGTCGACGAGCCCCTCGGAATTGACGAGCCTGCCGCTGGCTCCCTGCGAGCCGTTGGAATCCTTCGGCTGGAGCTGCGGGCGAACGCGGAGGGCGAAGCTCCCCTCCTTCGTGTCGCCGAAAGTCACCGGCCCGGCATCGGCGACGAGTGCGAGCGTGACGTCGATCGAACGCGCGGTCTCATCGACGGAAAAGATCATCGTCCGATGCTCCGTGAGCACGGGCTTTCCCTCGGCATCGACCCATCGGCTCGTCGTCTCGAGGATCGCCCTCTCGCCACTCTCGCAGCGGTCGATCGAGCGATGCTCGACGTGCGGAACCGGCGCGTCGGGGCCGGCGCCATGGGCCCGCGGCGCCCAGAAGTCTTGGCCGTTGACGCTGCCGTGCGTGAACCAGAGCGATTCATGGTGGGGATGATCCTCCGGCTCCCCCGCCACCCCTTTCTCGATCGGCCACGATCGCGTCAGGGGCACGCCCCCTGGGCCGCGGAGCGGATAGAGGATCGGCTTGTCGTGGCCGGTGAAGCGGTAGCTCGTGAACTCCGCGCCATCGATCGTCACCGCCACCCGGTCGTCGTGCCGGCCGAGGTCGACCCAGGCCCCCAACTCGGGCTCGGCCGTCGCCAGCCGCGCCGCGAGCAAGATCGACGCGACGAGGACCGCGGTGCGGAGGCTCATGCCCGCCCCCCCTTGCCGGGATCGGAGCCGGTCGCCTGGAGCACGAGGACACGGAGCTGATGCTGGGCCTCGTCGAGGAGCCGACGGTCGTCCCGGTCGAGATTCCCCTTCGTCTTCTCCTCGAGCATCGAAAGCATGCCGACGAAGTGCTTGGCTGTGGCGAGATTCGTCACCGCCTGCTTCGTGATCGGATTCGGGATCCGGCCCAGGGCCATCAGCGCCTGGGTGAAGAGCGTGTGGACGAGGAACTCGAACGTCGCCGGCGGCGCGCCCCCCGGCCCCTCGGACAGATCCTCGCCATCCTCGCGGGATGACACTGTTTCGTCGGACATCGGGGCCTCCTCGGGGAAGAAACGGCCAAGAATCGGGGGAAGGTTGGCGGACGCTCAGGTGGTGCCGGAGTGCCGCTCCACCGCGGCAGCGATGAGGCCGGAGAAGAGCGGATGGGCGGCGGTCGGCTTGCTCTTGAACTCGGGGTGGAATTGCACCGCCACGAACCAGGGATGATCGACGAGCTCGACGATCTCCACGAGCGAGCCGTCGGGACTCGTGCCGGCAATCGCCAGGCCGGCCTCCTCGAGGCTCCGGCGGTAGCGCTCGTTGAACTCGTAGCGGTGGCGGTGGCGCTCGCTGATCCGGGTCGTGCCGTAGGCCGCGGCCGCCTTCGACCCCGCGGCGAGGACGGCGGCCTGGGCGCCGAGCCGCATCGTCCCCCCCTTCACCTCCACCCCCTGCTGCTCCTCCATGAGGCAGATCACGGGATGGGGCGTGTTGCGGGCAAACTCGGTGGAGTGAGCGTCGGTGAGCCCGGCGAGATTCCGCGCCGCGTCGATGACGGCGCACTGCATTCCCAGGCAGATCCCCAGGAAGGGGAGCTTGCGGGCGCGGGCGAAGCCGATCGCCTCCACCTTTCCCTCGATCCCCCGCTCGCCGAAGCCACCGGGAACGACGAGCCCGTCGAACCCGGCCAGGAGCCGCTCCGCCCCCTCGCGCTCGATGTCCTCGCTGTTGATCGCCTGGACGCGCACCTGCGTGTGGCGGGCGATGCCGCCATGGTCGAGGGCCTCGTAGATGCTCTTGTAGGCATCGCGGTGCTCGGCGTACTTCCCCACCAGCGCGATCGACACCTCGTGCTCCGGATTGCGGAGCCGGTGGAGGATGTCGTGCCAAGCGTCGAGATCGGCCGGGGGGGCCTGGATCCCGAAGCGCCGCAGAACGATGTCGTCGATGCGGTTGGACTGGAGTGACAGCGGCACCTCGTAGATCGAGAAGTCCTTGTCGCGTTCCTCGATCACCGCCTCGAGCGGGACGTTGCAAAACAGGGCGATCTTCTCCCGGTCGGAGACGTCGAGGCCGCGCTCGGTGCGGCAGACGAGGACGTCGGGCTGGATGCCGATCTGGCGGAGGATGCCGACGGAATGCTGCGTCGGCTTCGTCTTCAGTTCTCCGGCCGCCTTCAGATAGGGGACCAGCGTGAGGTGGATGAACATGCAGTTCTCCCGGCCGGACGCCAGCGGGATCTGCCGGATCGCCTCGAGGAACGGGAGGCTCTCGATGTCGCCCACCGTGCCGCCGATCTCGGTGATCACGATGTCGGTGTCGGGGGAGCCCAGATCGAGCACCTTCTGCTTGATCTCGTTGGTGATGTGGGGGATCACCTGGACGGTCTTGCCGAGAAACTCCCCGCGCCGTTCCTTGTTGATCACCGAGAGGTAGATCTGCCCGGTGGTGTAATTGCACTCGCGCGTCAGCGGCGTGGAGGTGAAACGCTCGTAGTGACCGAGGTCGAGATCGGTCTCGCTCCCGTCGTCGAGGACGTAGACCTCGCCGTGCTGGTAGGGGCTCATCGTCCCCGGATCGACGTTGATGTAGGGATCGAGCTTCTGCATCCTCACTCGGAGGCCGCGGGCCTCGAGGAGCATGCCGATCGACGCGCTCGTCAGCCCCTTGCCGAGCGAACTGACGACCCCGCCGGTCACGAAGATGTGCCTGGTCACGCCTGCGAGCTCCTTCCCTTCCGCCCGAAATGTCGACGATCGGCAAGGCGGTCCTCCGCCGGTTGCCGCGGGAATTGAACCAGCGGGGAGCGGCGTGGTCAATTCAAGGGCGTCCGGCCCGACCGGGGCGTGATTCGCCGCCGGGCGCGGAGGAAAAAGCTAGCGATCGATGCGGGCGAGGATCGCCCGGGCGGCATCGACGCTCCCAGGGTCGGCCATCGCCTCCGCCGCAGCCCGCCGGGCTCGTTCGAAATCGCCACAGGCCGCCGAGCAGTCGGCCAGCCCGAGGAGGAGCTGGCCCCGCTGCGGCTCCATCGCCACCTCGACCCCGTGCTCGAAGAAGTCGGCCGCGCCGGCGAGGTCGCCACGGCCACGGAGGACCCCTGCCGCCTCGGCGTACGAGATCGCGAGCCAGGAAGCGACGAACTCGTGCCTGTCCGTCGAATCCTTCCACGGCGCGAGAACCCCGCGCAGCCGCTCGTAGGCCGCCAGCGCGTCGTCCGGCCGACCGACGGCGGCGCAGTGCCCCGCCTGCTCACGGAGCGTCGACACCAACCGCTGGACATGAAAGAACACGGCCGGCTCGTTGGCGACAAACTCCTCGGCCAGGCGAACCGCCTCGCCGATCGAGGCGTCGGCATCTGTCGGGCGGCCGAGCACGGTCGCGGCGTGGGATTCGCTGATCGCGGCCTCGATCAGCTTGCCACGGAGGAAGGTATCCCCCGGATGCGACGCCAGCGCCGCTCGGGCCTCTCTCCCCACCTGCCGTGAGGTGGCAAGGCACTCGTCGGTGAGCCCGGCGGAAAAGGAGACGGATGCGAGCATCGCCAACGCCTGCAGTCTCGAATGCCGGAACGTCTCCCCGCGATCCGGAAAGCGGCTTGCCGCCTCCACCGTGCGTTCCACGAGTGTGCGGAGCCGGGCGAGATGCTCTTCCCGCCGCCCGGCATTTCCCGAACAGATCGCCGCGTTGTACAGAGCGCTCTGTTCGTCGACGGCGATCTCCGGCTCGTCGGGATGATCGACGACGGCCTGCCGCAGGAACTCGAGCGCCCCGGCCATCACGGCAGCCGATTCATCGTGCCGGCCGAGGGCCGCGAGCATGAACCCCTGGTCGATGAGGATCGTGCCGCGGACGGAAGGCGGCGGCGGGGTATCGAGCGGCTCGTCGGTCAAGCCGAGCGCACGGGCGATGAGCGGCTCGGCCGCGGCCGGCCGCCCCGACTCGATGAGGAAGCGATATTCCTCGAGCAGCCCTTCGAAGAGCACCAGCCGCGTGGCGCCGTTCTCGAGCGCACGCTTGGCGAGTTCATCGAAGGGGGCTCGCGACGCCTCGAAGCATTCGGCCGCGTCGTCGATCCGGTCGAGCTTGGCCAAGACTCTCGCGACGCCCTGCAGCCCGCGGGCCCGGAAGAGGAGCCCCTCGCGGACGTCGCCATCGAGCGGCCAGTGGAGGAAAGTCTCGCGGGCCTCGACGAGGAACGTCCGCCCCTGTTCGTCGAGAGCCTTCCCACTGGCGAGGAGTTGCTCGACCCGTTCGTCGGTGAGCCGGGCGACCATCTCCCGGGCAAGTGTTCTCGATTCAGCCGTCGCCCGATCGGCGGAGGCAACGCGATCGACGTGGAACGCCGCCGCGCCGGCCATCACGGCCAGTGAGAGCGTCAGCACGGCGCCTGCGGCCGCAAGCGCCGGATGACGGCGGGCCCACTTCCCGAGCCGCTCGAGCCGGCCACAGCGCCGCGCCCGGATCGGACGGTGATCGAGATAGGCGTCGAGATCCTCGGCCAATTCGCGGGCCGAGGCGTAGCGCCGCCCCGGCGCACGCTCGAGGCACTTCTCCAGGATCGTCCGGAGATCGGCCGGCAGCCCGACGAGCGAGGCGGCGCTCCAGTTGACGGTGCCATGGATCGCCCGGGCGAGCGACTCGACGAACGACCGCCCTTCGTGCGGGGGCCGGCCGGCAAGGAGGAAGTACAGCGTGGCCCCGAGGCCGTGGACGTCGGTCGCCGGCCCGACCGTGCCGAGGCTGGGGTCGAGCCCGGCCTGCTCGGGCGCGAGATACCCCGGGGTGCCAAGGACCGCCCCCTCGCGCGTCAGGCAGGTGCTCCCCTGCTCGTGGCGGGCCAGGCCGAAGTCGGCAAGTTTCGGCTCCGGGAGTTCGCCGGCACGCGGCGGCGGGCCGAGGAGCACGTTGGCCGGTTTGATGTCGCGGTGGACGACGCCGAGGGCATGGACTTCGGCCACGGCCAGCGCCACATCGCGGATCAGCCGGGCGGCTTCCCGGGGGCCCAACCGCCACGGGCCGACAAACCGCTCGAGCGTTCCCCCGGAGATCCATTCCATGACGAGAAAAGGAACCGCCTCGCCCCCCGCCTGCGGCCCCGGGCAGACGCCACTGGAAAGCACACGAACGATGTGGGGGTGATCGAGCCGAGCGAGGATCTCGAACTCGCGACGGGCCCGGGCCTGTGCCGAAGCGGAGATCCCTCCCAAGCCCCAGAGCACTTTCACCGCGACGTCCTCCCCGGTCGCGTCGTCGTGCGCCCGGTAGACGATCCCCATGCCTCCCCGGCCAACGCGTTCGAGGATCGTCAGGCCGGGGATGACCGGCGCCTCGGAAGACTCTTCGGGGGGAGGCGCGTGGCGAAGGCGATCGAGAAACGCCTCCGTGGAGTGCGATTCAGCGGGCGGGCCATCGCCTTGGCCGCTTCCTCCGACGACCGTGGGGAACGGTGAGCAAGTCGTTTCGGGGGCGCGCGAATCAGGCGGCGTGATTGGAGTCATCAGCGCCCTCCATGCGCTTCACCGTCTCCCGGATCATCCGCGTCACTTTGTGACGGGCGACGTAGACGACGTTGACATCGACACCGAGTTCGGCCGCCACTTCCACCCCTGGGCACTGATCGAACACCTGCCGGTGGAACGCCCGCCAGGTGTGGGGCTGGACGCGCTCCCGCACCTCCTGCATCGCCATCGAAACCAGCTCCGTGTCGAAGGCCTCCGCGAGGCGGGCGACGAGGTCGTTGCGGGCCGGGAGGCGGGCAAGATGCTCGATCGGGCGACTGCGGGTGGCGCCCGAGCGACCCTTTTGCTGGGCGGAATACCAGTCGGCGACCGCACCACTGACGATCGATTGGAGATAGCCGCGAAAGGTCGCCCCGGGCTCGTAGCGGAAGCGGGACGATTGCCGCCAAAAACGGACGAGCACTTCCTGGGCCACATCCGCGGCGTCGGCGGGCTGGAGGCCATGCTCCCGGCACCAGCGATGCACCGGGCTGCCATAGATGCGGACGAAATCGGCCCACGCCGCGCCCGGCGCCGGGGATCGGAGCCTGCCGAGAAGACTGGCCCGGGTTACCGCCGGCTCATGCATGGCCGCATCCACCGAATCCAAGGCTTCGCTCCACGATCGATTCTCAAATCTTACCGCTCGTTCCCCCAAATCAAGGGTTTTTTATGGAATCCCATCGCGCGCTGTAAGGGTTGGGCCAAAAAGGGGGAAATAGAGGTTAGGGAGACCCTGTATTCCGCTTCCATCGGCCTCTGCGCAGACCGGCGATTGCCGGCCATACCCAAGAAAGCCCCCCTCATGACCGTCCGATCCCGCTTTTTCCGTCGGCCCCGCACCCACGTCGCGGCCACGGCCATCGCCTTGGCCATCGCCGGGACGGCCCTCCCCGCAGCCCGGGCCACCCCGCTTTCGACTTGGACCGGCGCCACCTGGGTGAACTGGTCCGATGCCTCCAATTGGGACAACGGCGTCCCCGACGCGACGATCGACGCCGCCCTCCCCAATCCGCTTCCCGCCGCCGGCAACAACGCGATCACGCTCGGGACCGGGGCTCTGGCCCACACGCTCTTCGTCCAGGGCGGGGATTACATCAACGGCCTCTACGCCATCCAGTCGGGTGATCTGACCCTCTCGGACCAACTCTGGATCGACAAGTCGAGCGCCGCCTTGTGCCTCTACACCGCCGCGGTGACGACCCCCAACGGCACGGTTGGGGCATCGGCGGATGCCACCAGCAACGAGCTCTATCTCAACCCGACATCGACGCTGACCGTCACCGACCGGCTCAACATCGGCTGGGACGGCACGCTCGCGGAGCTCTATGTCGATGCTGGCGCCACGATGACCGCCGGCACGCTCGCCATCGGCGGCCAGGCCACCTCCACCGCCAACGCGATGTATGCCCTAACCAGTGCCACGATCAACGCCACGACGTTCCTCGTCGGGGACGGCGGCACCGACAACTATGTCGGCTTCAACGGCGGTGCGCTGAACGCCGGGACGACGACCGTCGGGAACGCGGTCGGCGCAGACCGCAACGAGCTCGACTTGCTCGAGGGCGGAGCGGCGACCGTCACTGGCCCGTTCACCGTCGGCCTGGCCAGCGACGACAACTCGGTCTACGTCGGCTACGACACCGGATCCCAGGGGGTCGGCACGCTGGCTGTCACCGGGGCGGGCAATGATCTCGTCATCGGTGCCAATGCCGGGGCCGAGCGGAACATGCTCGTCGTCGACGGCGCGGGGAGCACGGTCACCACCGACGCGGCGATCGTCGTCGGCAAGGGGGGCGATAACAGCGAGCTGTGGATCCAGAATGGCGCCGTCGTCACCTCGGTGCTCGGCCGGCTCGGCGTCGAAGCCGGGGCCGACAACAACCTCGCGGAAGTGACCGGGGCGGGAAGTTCGTGGACGATCTCGGGCTCGCTCCGCGTCGGCGGCGACGGCAGCTCGAACAGCCTGACGGTCTCCGATGGCGGCGTGATCAACGTCGGCGGCAATGCCTTCGTCGGCTACGGCGCTTCGAGCAACGGTAACACGCTCACTGTCACCGGCGCCGGTTCGCAGCTCGTCGTCGCGTCTGGGTCTGACCTCGTCATCTCGCGAGCCGGCGGGACGGGGAACATGGCACGCGTCAACGACGGCGGCATCATCACCGCGGCGCGGACGCTCGTCGGCGCCGGTGGCACACTCGCCGGGGATGGCGGCACGGTGGGGGGGAATGTGCTCGTCGGCACCGGCGGCACGATCGCTCCGGGGGCGGGCAGCGTCAGTTCGATCGGGGTGCTCAGCATCAACGGCGATCTCGACCTCGCGCCGAGCATCGCGCCGTTTCTGGGCCAGCACGGCACGCTCGCCATCGATGTCTCCGGTGCCGCGATCGACCGGGTCTCCGTCGTCGGCCTCCTCAACATCGCCGACACCACGCTCCACTTCGACGTCGGATTCTCCGGCTGGCTCAACCAGCCCTACGTCTTCGCCTCGTACGGAACCCTGGCCGGCACGTTTGCCACCGTGGAAAACCTGCCGCTGGGGATGCTCATCGATTACGACTATCTCGGCCTTCACCAGATCGCCGTGCTGTCGGCCGTTCCGGAGATCGATCCGGCCGGGGCGTCGAGCGTGCTCGCCCTCGTGGCCGGCGCCCTCGGGCTCCTCGAGCGTCGCGCTCGGCGGAAGCTCGCCTGATCGTGGCTCTCCCGGCCGGCTGGCCGGAAAGAATCGTCTCGACACGCCGCCGGGCGGGGCGCTGCTCGCGTCCCGCCCGCGCGGCCGGTTGTGTTGATGGCCACGTTTTTCTGCCGGCTTGCCTTGCTCCCTGGCAACATCCCCGGTGCAGGCGCCGCCGAGGACCGATTTCGAAAAAAGAGAATCGGGCGCTGTAAGGGTTTGACGCAAAGGGGGGAAATAGAGGGTAGGGAGACGGGTTTTCGCTCGTCGCCCGATTCCTTTTGTTCCCTCCTCCCCAAGGATCCGCTCCATGCGTTTCTCGTTCGCCCCGCTGGTGGTCGCCGCAGCCCTCGCTGCCAGCCCCGCTCCAGCCGGACTCATCTACGACAGCCTCTCCGCCGGGTCGCAGTACTTCAACACGAGCGGAGGCGGCAACGGCCAATCGCAGTCGTTCACGACGACGGCCACCGGTTCGACGATCACGAGCGTCGTCCTCAAGCTCAGCAACAACTACCCCCAGCCGCCCGGGAACTACTCCGTCTCCATCTGGGGCTCCGACGCGGTTTCACACGCCCCAACGACCCAGGTCGCGACCGTCTACTCCGGCAGCATGTCGAACCTGCCCAACACCCTCGGCCTGGTCACCTATTCCGGGCTCAACATCGCGCTGACGCCGCTGACGAGCTACTACATGGCCGTTTTCACCGATCCCGCCGGCGGCGGTGTCAGTTGGTCCGCATCCGGATACTCCGTCGGAGACCTCGGCAACACCTCCCAGTACTACTCGAACTACAACTACGGAACCTCGAGTTGGTCGACGCCACTGTCGTCGGCGAACAATCCCCGGATCATGGAGATCACCGCGACGGCCGCCGCCGTTCCCGAGATCGATCCGGCCGGTGCGTCGAGCGTGATGGCCCTCGTGGCCGGCGCCCTCGGCCTCCTCGAGCGTCGTGTGCGGCGGATGCTCGCCTGATCGTGGCTCTCGGGCCCACGAGGGCCCGCTGGCCGGAAAGAGACGTCTCAACACGCCGCCGGGCGGGGCGCCCTGACACTCCCCCGCGCGGCGGCCCGACCAGGCGGCACTCCACCCCTGCGGCCGCGGTCCGAGTCCTTCGGCCCGCGGCCGCTTGTGGTTCATGACTCCCCCCCTGGCTTGCCGGCCTTCCCAGGAAAAGCACCCGGGAGGACCGATTTCGAAGAAAAAGCATCGCGCGCTGTAAGGGTTTGATTCCAAGGGGGGAAATAGAGGGTAGAGGGCGGTGCATCGCGCATCGCCTTGGTTCGAGTGTGGAACGGTCTTTCGGCGGTTGATCTCCCGGCAATCGGGCAGACGGCCACTGGGATTCCACGCACAACTTCCCTCAGGGTGCACCCCATGCAATCTCTTTTTTCGATGCCCTTCTGCTCCATCCGCAAGGCGGCCGGAGCGGCGGTCTTGTCGATCGCCGCGATGTTCGGGGCTTCAGCCCAGGCCTTGCCTGTCTCCCTTCAAACCCCGGCAGGCCTGAATCCTGGCGATCGCTTCCGGTTTGTCTTCGTGACGTCTGGCGAAATCTACGGCTCGTCGGGGGCGATCGACGCGACATCGACTGACATCGACACCTACAACACGTTCGTGGCGACGGAAGCCGGGGGGGCGACCTACGGCAACTCGGTCGTGTCTTGGAAAGCCATCGGCTCGACCGCCACCGTCAACGCCCGCGACAACGTCGGCGGCTACGGCACGGCGGTGGCCATCTATCTCGTCGACGGCACCCGTGTTGCCAACGACCTCACGACCAACACCGATGGCTTCTGGTCGGGGAGTCTTCTGCAGGGGCCGCCGCGGACGAAAATCGATCTGACGATCGACGGGATCGTCAACAACAATTACGTCTGGACCGGGTCGATCAATGACGGCACGACCTACTCGGGCTATGAACTCGGGTCGGGCAGCTACACAGAACATGGTGACAGCAACTCCACTGGCGGGTTTCTCGATTACGACAACACGGACGGCTCGTACACGATGCCGATGTTCGGGATGTCTTCGGAACTGACCGTGCTTTCCGCCGTTCCCGAGATCGATCCGGCCGGGGCGTCGAGCGTGCTCGCGCTCGTGGCGGGCGCTCTCGGGCTCCTCGAGCGCCGCGCGCGGCGGATCCGCGCCTGAGCGTGGCACTCAAGGCCCGCGAGGGCCGGCTGACCCTGCGGCCGCGGGTCCGAGTTCTTCGGCCCGCGGCCGCTCGCGGTTGGTAAGCGACGGGAATCGGCGGCGGCGGCCTCAGTCGGGGATCCGGTTGAGGATCTGATGAGCGGCGGTGGCGGCCGAGGGATCGAGCAGCGCCTCTTCGGCGGCTTGTCGAGCAACCGCGGTGTCTCCCACCTCGACGGCCGTCGCTGCCAGATGGATGAGGATCGGCGGACGCTGCGGCGGATCGGCGTCGGCCAAGGCTTGCTGGTATCGCTTCACGGCCCCGGCAGGGTCGCCTTGGAGGCGGAGGAGCGTTCCGATTCGTCCGTGGGCGCCGGCGCAAAGCTGCCGGATCACGGGCAGTCGATCGAGCGCCTCCCGCCACGGCTCAAACGCTTCGATGATGCCCTGGTACGTCTCGATCGCCGCGGCCGGTCGGCCGGCTTGCTCGTGCAACAGGCCCAAGTGGTGACACGTCTTCACCAATCGCTGCGCGTGAACGAAGACCGCCGGCTCCTCAGCGACCTGCCTCCGTGCGTCTTCCAGAGCGGATTCAAGCACGCCAAGTGCCGCATCCGGGCGATGGAGCCCCCGAAAGGCGACAGCCTCCCGGATCGCCGCCTCGATCGCTTCGCCACGGAAATGAGTCTTGTCTGCAAACGCCTCCAGGCCGGCTCGGACCTCAGCCTGGAGTCGACGGGTCGTCGCGAGGCTCTCCTCGAAGCGCCCCTCATCGGCCTCTGCGTCGGCGAGGGTCGCCAGCCCGAAGACAAGCTTCTTCGTAAAGTCCTCGCGCTCCGTCGGATAGCGCTCGATCGCCGCATCGGCAAGCCTCACCACCTCCCGGAGTCGTTCGCGCCGCTCCTCGGCGCGCCCCGCTTGCTGCGACACCGCCGCGGCATTGCAAAGGGCGACGAGTTCGGCTATCCGACAGCCGACATGATCGGGGTGGCTCTCGGACGTGTGTCGCATGTCGACGAGAGCCTCGGCAAAGATGCCCAGGGCTTCGTCGCTCCGCCCCAGGCGGCTGATCGCGTAGGCGAGGTCGGTGCGGGCTTCATTGATGGCGACTTGCCGCTCCGTCGAGAGCGGTCTTGGCCAGCCATCGCCGATCCCGAGCGCCTTCCTGAGGACCGGCTCCGCCGCAGCGATGCGATTGGAGTTGATGAGGATCGTCGACTCCTCCCTCAGGATCTCGAATCGCAGCGTGGAGGCGACATCGCGTTGGCCCTTCAAGGTTTCCAATTCTCCGCAGGCCGCAATCGCTTCCTGGAGAGACTCGATCGCATCGTCGATCCGCTCGGTGCGGCTGAAAACCGCTGCCAAGCGCCGTAGTCCATCGATGCGAAACAGCAGATCCACAGGAGGATGAGCCCTCGATGGAGATTCCCGCAACAGCGTGCGCACCCCGCGGAGGTACGCGAGATCGACGCCGTCGAGCGCTGGACCACGGGCCATCATTCGTTTGAGCGCGTCGCCCGACAGCCGCTCGAGCGAGGCTCGCGTGAACGCCTCGGCGGCCGCCGCCGATTGACGGACCTGCTCGAGCCGGGCTGTGTGCGTCCACAGGCCGACGCCCCACGTCGCCACGAACAGCCCACCGAGCAACGCTGCGACGGCCACGACAGGATGGCGACCGATCTCCCGCGCGACGCGCTCCAGCCAAGGCCGCCGTCGGGCCGCGATCGGCCGACCGTCAAGAAAGCGATCGAGGTCGTCGGCGAGGGCGCCGGCGGAGGGATAGCGGCGTGCCGGCAGGCGTTCGAGGCACGTCTCCAGAATCGTGCGGAGGTCGGCTGAAAGCTGCTGCGTCCACCCCGTCGGCCAATCGACGTTGCCCGCCACGACCCGAGCGAATGCCTCCGGCACCGTCTTCGCGTCGTAGGGCGCGCGGCCGAAGAGGAGGAAAAAGAGGATGCCCCCGAGGCCATGGATATCGGTGGCGGGGCTGACCATGACGAGCGGATCGTTCACCCCCGCCTGTTCCGGGGCCATGTATTCCGGTGTGCCGATGACTCCGCTGGAAGGGGTGAGGCCGGTCGCTCCCTGCTCGTCGCGCGCCAATCCGAAGTCGACGAGTTTCGGAACGAGCGGACCGGCTTCCCCAGCGCCTTCGACAAGCACGACGTTGGCCGGCTTGAGATCGCGATGGACGATCCCCCTCCCATGGACCTTCTCCAGCACCCGCGTTAGGTCTCGGACCATCCGGGCAGCCTCGGGGGCCGGCAGCGCCCGCTCGCCGCTCAAACGCTGGAGCGTCCCCCCCGCAAGCCATTCCATGACGAGATAGGGAACGCCATCGGGCCAGCCCGGGGAACTGCGAAGCTCCCCCGACGAGAGCACACGCACGATATTGGGATGATCGAGGGTCGCGAGGATCTCTCCCTCACGCCGCGCACGGGCCCGGGCTGATGGCGAGAGCGCCGCCGCGGCGAGGAGCACCTTGACGGCGACCGTCTCCGCGGTGGTGATGTCACGCGCCCGGTAGACGATGCCCGTTCCGCCGCGCCCCACCGCCACGAGGTCGGCTAGCCCCGGGATCTGCGGCGGAAAGGCCGGCACTCCATCGATGCCGGGCATGACGTCGGGGGGCGTGGCACGGAGCCGTTCCCGAAAGGCACGCGTGATGGCGCCCTCCCCGGCAGGCCCGGGCTGGGCACCACGATTCACGGGCGACTCCCCGATGCCAACGACTGCGCCACGGCGCGGAGCATCTGCGTGACGTTGTGACGGGCGACGTAGACGGCGTTGACCTTGAGCCCGAGTTCCCGGGCCACCTCCGTGCCCCGCTTCCCCTCCACCACCTGGAGTTGGAACGCCCGCCAGGTGGTCGGCCGGACACGGGACCGAACCGCATCCACCGCCCGGGCCGCGAGTTGGGCGTCGTGAGCCTCCTCGAGCCGGTCGGCGAGATCCTCGCGCGCCGGAAGGTCGGCCAGCCGATCGTGCTTCGCCCCCAGGGCGGCCCCGGCGTGCTTGACGCTCCGCTGCGCGTGCCAATCCGACACCGCTCCCACCACCATCCGCCGCAGGTAGGCGCGGAAGCGAAAGGAGGGATCGTGATGAAACCGCTTCGACCGCTTCCAGTAGCGGACGAGGACATCCTGGGCGACATCGGCGGCGTCCGCAGGCTGGAGGCCATGGGAGCGGCACCAGCGGAGGACCGGAGCGGAGTAGAGATCGACAAACTCGGCCCACGCCTCAGGATCGTCGGGCGATTCACGGAGCCGATCGAGGAGGCCAAGGTTCGTGTGGGGGATGTCAGACACGCGACACTCGAGATTGTCAGGCTGTCTCACTCGGAAGAAGGAGAGAACATACCAATCGATTTCGGTCTGAAAAAGGGCCTGCGGTGAATCCACGGGGCATGTTCGCACACACCTTGCTCTAAGGTTTTTCACCTCCGCCCCGATTCTTCCTACGAGGAGCGCGACGATCGCGTCAGGCTCCCCCCGCGGATGGGCGGGGGCCAACGCCCTGACAGCAGGGCCTCCGTTCTCCGCGGGCCCGCGGTCTCGGGGTCGGGCGTTCCCCCGGCCCCGGGACCGCTTCGGCGCGCGTCCGGCAGCGGTCCTCCCTGCTACACTCCTCCCGTGGCTCCGCCTCCCCCTTCCCCGCCGCCCGCTCCCGGGCCGTCTTCGCGGCTCGCAGGGCTGGCCGCACTCCTGCGCTCGCACAGCGGGTTCGCCGACGTCGTCAACAGTCTCGAAGAGGGACACGGCGCTACGATCGGCGGAACCTGGGGCTCGAGTTCTGCGCTCGCCGCCGCGGCGTTGGCCCGCGAGCTTGGCGACGAGCGAATCCTTGTCGTCGTCCTCCCGCATGCGGTCGATGCCGAACGGTTCGTCGACGATCTCGCTCTGTTCACCGATCTGCCCGTCGCCCACCTGCCAGCGCTCGAGAGCTTCGCCGTCGGCGAGGATGACCTCGCCGAAGACCCCGCCACCGCCGGCCGGCTCCTGCTCGTCAAGCGGCTCACCATGGCCGGCGGCGACCGCCCGGCGATCGTCGTCACCTCGATCCAGGCCCTCCTTCCTCCACTCGCCGATCCGCGCGAGATCGAGGCCAGCACCCGCCGGCTCGAGGTCGGGGGGAAGCTCGATCCGCAGGAGTTCGCCGATTGGCTCGGCTCGCGAGGATGGCGCGCCGTCGACGCCCTCGAGGCCCCGGGAACGTTCGCCCGCCGTGGCGGGATCGTCGATCTGTTCGCCTTCGACTGGGATCGCCCCGTCCGCATCGAGCTCGACGCCGACGAGATCGAATCGCTGCGAACGTTCGACATCGTCTCCCAACGGAGCGTGGCCACCCTCGACTCGATCGATGTCACGGCCCTCTCCGCCACACCCCGGCCGAAAACCCCCGAGCCCCCTCCGGCACCGACCGGCAAGCGCGGCCGCGCGAAGGGCACCGTGGCGCCTCCTCCGGCCCCCGCCCCGGAGCGGCGGACGCAGCTGGCCGACATCGTGCCGCCGGGATCGTGGTGGGCGCTCGTGGAGCCAGGCGAGCTCGCCGACGAGGCACGGCGGACCTTCGAGCGGCTCGGCGCCGATGTCGGGCTCTCCGAGCCGGAGGACGTTTTCCGACGGATCTATCGCTTCCCGTCGGCGACGCTCGCGGCGGTCGCCCCGTCGAGCCTCGAGGCGAGTGCGAATCTCTCGGTGGAAAGCGTCGAGCGATTTACTGGCGTGCTCGATCGCGTTCGCGATGAACTCGAGACGGTCGGACGCGATCAGGAAGTGTGGGTCGTCTGCCCGTCGGAGGCGGAGGAGGCGCGGCTTTCCGAGCTCCTCGCCGCCAGTGCGCCGGCCCGCAGCGGCCGCCTCCACTTCGCCCGCGGCCATCTCTCCGGCGGCTTCCGCCTCGTGCCGGAGAAGCTCGTCCTCGTCTCGAGCGCCGAGCTCTTCCGCCGCGAAGACGTGACGGCGCGGGCCCCGCGGCAGCGCCTCTCGCGGACGATCGACACGTTCCTCGATCTCCACGAAGGGGACTACGTCGTCCATGTCGCCCACGGCATCGGTCGCTACAAGGGCTTGAGGCTGCTCGAGAAGGAGGGGCGGACGGAGGAATATCTCGACCTCGAGTTCGCCGAGGCAACGAGGATCTATGTCCCCGCCTCCGCCATCGAGCTGGTGCAGAAGTACGTCGGCGGCGGCAAGCTCGCGCCGAAGCTCGCCAAGGTGGGTGGCAAGCTGTGGGAGAAGCAGAAGCAGGCGGTTCGTGAGGCGATCGCCGACATGGCGGCCGACATGATCGAGCTGCAAGCGAAGCGGGAGAGCCGCCCCGGCATCGCCTTCCCCCCCGACACCACCTGGCAGCGGCAGTTCGCCGACGCCTTCCCGTTCGATCCCACGCCCGATCAGCGGACGGCGGCCGACGCGATCAGGGCCGACATGGAACGGGCCCGCCCGATGGACCGGCTGCTGTGCGGCGACGTCGGCTTCGGGAAGACCGAGATGGCGATGCGGGCGGCGTTCAAGGCGGTCGAGGCGGGCTTTCAGGTGGCCGTCCTCGTTCCCACCACCGTCCTCTGCGAGCAACACCGGCGGAGCTTCGCCGCCCGCTTCTCCGAGTTTCCCTTCACCGTCCGGTCGCTGTCGCGGTTCTGTTCGCCGGCCGAGGAGCGGGAGACACTCGAGGGGCTCGCCCGGGGCACCGTCGACGTCGTCATCGGCACCCA
This sequence comes from uncultured Planctomycetaceae bacterium, assembly GCA_903951635.1. Classification (GTDB taxonomy): domain Bacteria; phylum Planctomycetota; class Planctomycetia; order Pirellulales; family UBA1268; genus QWOP01. The sequence goes on along the minus strand of CAJBCV010000049.1, from coordinate 18,586 downwards.
TCGGATCGCCCAATCCGACATTCACTTCCACAACCTCGGGCTCCTGGTCGTCGACGAGGAGCAGCGATTCGGCGTCGACGTCAAGGAGCGGCTCAAGGCGCTGCGCGCGAGCATCGACGTGCTCACGATGACGGCGACGCCGATCCCGCGCACGCTCCACATGTCGATGCTCGGGATCCGCGACATCTCCAGCCTGGCGACGCCGCCGTCGAATCGCCTCGCCGTGGAGACGCGCGTGTCGCGCTGGGATCCGGCGATGATCCGCCACGCCATCGACCGCGAGCTGGCCCGTGGCGGGCAGGTGTTCTTCGTCCACAACCGGATCCACGATATCCACCTCGTGTCGCACCGGATCCAGCAGCTCGTCCCCGACGCCACGATCGGCATCGGCCACGGCCGGCTCTCGGAGACCGAGCTCGAGGACGTGATGGTCGACTTCATCAAGGGGCGGACGCAGATCCTCCTGGCGACGACGATCATCGAGAGCGGGCTCGACATTCCCAACGCCAACACGATCTTCGTCGACGAGGCCGACCACTACGGCCTGGCCGATCTCCACCAGCTCCGCGGCCGCGTCGGCCGCTCCCACCACCGCGCCTACTGCTACATGCTCGTCGACGAGTCGGCCCGGCTCACCCCCACCGCCGCGCGTCGCCTCCGCGCGATCCAAGAATTCTCGAGCATGGGAGCGGGATTCTCACTGGCGATGCGCGACCTCGAGATCCGTGGTGCCGGCAACCTCCTCGGCACCCAGCAGAGCGGCCACATCGCCACCGTCGGCTACGAGCTCTACTGCCGCCTTCTCGAGCAAGCCGTCCGCGGGATGAAGCGGATCCCCTCCGCCGATCCCCCCCAAGTCACCCTCGATCTCCCCGGCGACGCCTTCCTCCCCCGCGACTACGTCGCCGACCTGCGGGCCAAGATCGACATCTACCGGCGTCTCTCTCGGGCGACCACCGACAGCCATGTCGACGACCTGGCCGCTGAGCTTGCCGACCGCTTCGGCCCCGTTCCCGATGCGGTGGGGAGACTCCTGGCCCGGGCGCGGCTCCGCGTGGCCGCCCAAGCCTCCGGGGTCGATTCGATCGGGCGCGAGGCGGGGATGGTGGTGATCCGCCACCACGACCTGCGGCGGATGAAGGCCATCAAGGAATCGGGGCGCGGGGCCGCGGGGCGGCTGCGGCTGGTCGACGACCGTACTGCCTATCTTCCCCTCGACCCCTCCGTTCTCGCCAATCCCGAGAGTCTGATCGCCGCGCTGGGGGTGGTCTTGCGACGGGAGACGAAGCCTTCTAACACTCCGCGCCTCAAGGAGCCCTCGTCCGAAAAACCCGCACCGCCCCCATCCCCGCCGCCAGCCGCGCGGCAACCCCTCGCGTCCCGCATCAAGCGGAGCCGGGAGGGATCGTAGGGCCACCGCTCCCACGGTGGCCGGAGGACGACATGCCGCTGAACGGTTCCGATCGCCATCCCCGCCGTGTCACCCCGATCGCGGCCTTGCTGGCGCTCGCCGCCGCTGTGGCTTGGGAGCCCGAGGCTTTCGCGCAGCGGATCGCCCAACAGTTCGACCAGCAATCGGCCGGGGCCACGCAGGCGCCGATGACGATGGCCAATGGCCCGTCACCGACATCGACCACGACGACGAACCTCACCCCGCACATCCCCCGCCCGGTGTCGCGGCCGAAGTCGTGGCCCTCGAGCAAGCCCGGTGGCCCGACCGGCGACAACCACGTCCTCTCGACCATCCGCACCATTCCCGGCGATCCCCTCGATCCGCTCGACGAGGAGCCGGTCGGGAAAAAGGAACCGGAAGGGGTCATTCAGACCTCGTTCGACGAGCCGGTCGAGGATGGCCCGCCGGTCCCCGGCGCTGAATCGCTCGGCAGCACGAAGGTCGTCGCCCGCGTCGGCCCCGAGGTGGTGCTCGAAGGGGATCTCCTCACGCCGACGGCGCTGGAGTGGCTGGCGAAGGTCACCCCCGGCATGAAGCCGGAGCAGGTGCGCGAACTGAAAGTCCAGATCTGCAAGCAGGTGCTACCGCAGCATGTCGACTCGCTGATCGTGTTCGTCGATGCCTGCCGGACGATTCCCGAAGAGCGGCTTCCCGAGATCGAGAAGAAGGTCAACGAGGCCTTCGACGCCCAGCAGCTCCCGCAGATGGTCAAGGCCGCCGGTCTCAACTCGGCCGCCGAATACGAGGCCCTTCTCCGCTCGCGCGGGCAGTCGATCGACCGCGTCCGGAAGATGTTCTTCGAGCGGGCCCTCGCCCAGCAGTGGGTGCAGCAGAAGGTGGAATCCGACGCCGAGATCCCGCACGCCGAGATGATCGCGTGGTATCAGGCCCACCTCGCTGAATACGACTTCCCAGCCAAGGCTCGCTTCGAGCAATTGACGGTGAAGTTCGGCGCGACGCGCACCCGGCAGGAGGCCTGGAACCAGCTCGCCGAGATGGGAAACGACGTTCTCGAGGGACGCGATTTCACCGCCGTCGCCAAGGAGCGATCGGAGGGGCCGGCGGCCTCGCGCGGCGGCCAGTTCGACTGGACGACGAAGGGGAGCCTCGTCTCGAAGGTCGTCGACGAGGCGATCTTCACGCTCCCCACCGGCCAACTTTCCGCGATCCTCGAGGACGGCAACGCCCTCCACATCGTCCGCGTCGCCGAGCGCGTCGATGCCGGCCGCACGCCCTTCATCGAGGCCCAGGTCGGCATCAAGGATCAGCTCACGCTGGAGCGCCGCAAGAAAGAGATGGACGACTACCTCTCCAAGCTCCGGGAACGGACCCCCGTGTGGACGATCTTCGACGTCGATGCCGGCAACGGCGTGCAGACCGCCTCCGGCACCTCTCCAGCGGCAGGCCCGACCCGGCCGCGCTGACCCGAGCCGCCCGGCCGTGGGTCGCCGCTGATTGCCGACGCCCACTCCGCGGGATAAACTGTCGGCGCTTTCCTTCCCCCCCGTGCTCCGCGGCTGGGCTTCTGCCGCCGCCTCTGTTGGAACCCCCATCCATGAGCTCCACCGCCCCGAAGCCCGCCACCGTGCCCGCCGCCCCCGTCTGGGAAGGCACGAAGCTCGACGGGACGGCGCGGCTCGAACTCGACGGCAAGTCGTACGACCTCCCGGTGATCGTGGGGACCGAAAACGAGCGGGCCCTCGACATTTCCAAACTCCGTGGTCAGACCGGTGCGATCACCCTCGACGAGGGCTTCGTCAACACCGGATCGACGACGAGTTCGATCACGTTCCTCGACGGCGAGCAGGGGATCCTCCGTTACCGCGGCTATCCGATCGAAGTCCTCGCCGAGAAGTGCGATTTCGTCGAGGTGAGCTACCTCCTCATCTACGGCAAGCTCCCCAACGCCGCCGAGCTCGACGCCTTCCGCACGTCGCTCTCCCATCACACGATGATCCACGAGGACATGCGGGCGTTCTACGGCGGCTTTCCCCGCGACGCGCACCCGATGGCCACGCTGGGGAGCGTCGTCGGCGCCCTCTCGACCTTCTACCAGGATTCGCTCGACGTCCGTGATCCGCGGCAGGTGGAGGTGAGCGTTCACCGGCTCATGGCGAAGCTGCCGACGATCGCCGCCTACGCCCACAAGAAGTCGATCGGCCAGCCGCTGATCTATCCGCGCAACGATCTGTCGTACTGCGAGAACTTCCTCCAGATGATGTTCGCGGTGCCGTGCGAGGAATACCACGTCGACCCCGACTTCGCCGACGCCCTCGACATGCTCCTCATCGTTCACGCCGACCACGAGCAAAACTGCTCGACGTCGACGGTGCGGATGGTCGGCTCGAGCGACGCGAATCTGTTCGCGAGCATCTCGGCCGGCATCTCGGCCCTCTGGGGACCGCTCCACGGCGGTGCCAACCAGGCGTGCGTCGAGATGCTCGAGAAGATCGGTGCCGACGGCGGCAATGTGAAGAAATACGTCGACCTGGCCAAGAAGAAGGATTCGGGCTTCCGTCTGATGGGCTTCGGCCACCGCGTCTACAAGAATTACGACCCGCGGGCCCGCCTCATCAAGGCGACCTGCGACCGCCTCCTGGCGAAGATCGCTCGCCACGACCCGATCTTCGACATCGCCCAGCAACTCGAGGAAGTGGCCCTGGCCGACGAATACTTCGTCGAGCGGAAGCTCTACCCCAACGTCGACTTCTACTCCGGCGTGATCTACCGCGCGATGGGAATCCCCGTGCAGATGTTCACGGTGCTGTTCGCGATGGGCCGCCTCCCCGGCTGGATCGCCCACTGGATCGAGATGCACCATTCGCCGACGAAGAAGATCTGCCGTCCGCGGCAGGTCTACACCGGCGAGACGCTCCGCGACTTCGCCCCGATCGGCGAGCGGAGCTAGAACTCGCCTGGAAGCCCCCGGCCCAACGCTTCAGCCGGGCTTCGAGCGCTTCCGCCTGAAGAAGTCGCTGAGGATCCGGCCGCAGTCGTCGGCCATCACCCTCCCGACATGGTCGACGCGGTGGTTGAGGCGGGGATCTTCGAAGAGCCGGTAGAGCGATTCCACCGCCCCGGCTTTCGGATCGGGCGCGCCCCAGACGACGATCGGCACCCTGGCCTGGAGGATCGCCCCGGCGCACATCGGACAGGGCTCGAGGGTGACATAGAGCGTGCAGCCCTCGAGCCGCCAGGAGCCGAGGGCCGCGGCGGCCTGCGTCAGCGCGATCATCTCGGCGTGGGCCGTGGGATCGGCGAGTTGCTCGCGCTGGTTGTGCGCCGCCGCCACGACGCGGCCGGCGGCCACGACGATCGCCCCCACCGGGACCTCGTCCTCCGATTCCGCCACCCGCGCTTCGTCGAGGGCCATCCGCATCCAGCGGTGGTGCGGCGAGTCGCCGGGGAGCAGGATCTCGTCCATCGGTGGGCTCCGGCGGCAGGCTCCGTGGCTTCCTCGCCCGACGCCGCCGCGGTACGATTCTGCCGGGGATTCATCCGTGCCGCCACCCGGCAGCGACGGAATCGCCCCGCCCCACCCAGCCAATTCACCGGCCGAACGATTCCGGCCCCGGGAGAGCCCGCCCCCATGCAGATCCTCGAGCAATTCCAGGAACCCCTCGGCCTCCTCCTCCGCTGGGGCCACCTTCTCGCGGCGATCACCGCCCTGGGCGGCTTGATCTTCTCGCGATTCGCCCTCCTGCCGGCCCTCGAGGACCTCGACGAAGAGGCGCGGGGCCGCGTCCATGAGGGGATCCGCCGGTCATGGCTGAAGTGGGTGATGGGATCGATCACGATCCTCCTCCTCACCGGCCTGGCGAACTATCTCCTCACGATCAGCCGTGCCAACACCGAAGCCTGGGGTGGGAACGGACGGATGTGGATGAAGGCCCACGGCTACCACGCCTTCATGGGGGCGAAGATCCTCTTTGCTTTCGCCCTCTTCTATCTCGCCAGCGCTCTCATCGGCCGCGGTGAGGCGACGCAGTGGGCGCGCGATGACCGGAAGAAGTGGCTCACGATCACCCTCGGCCTCGGCCTCGCCATCGTGATCCTCTCCGGCTACCTCCGCCAAATGCACACCGGCCCGAATACCGTGGCCTCGGCCACCGATGGCGAACGCCTCGGCGGCGAAGGCGGGGAGGGGGCGCCGCGCGGTGGATTCGGTGGTGGAATGATGATGGACGAGGAGTTCGGCGGTGGTGGAGGCTTTGGTGGGGCCGGCGGCGGACGCGGCCGCGGGCCGCGCGGTGGCGATGCCCCGCCCCCCGACGAGGGCAATCCGGAGCCGGAGGCGACGCCGCCGGCTGCCGCTGACGGGGCCGCCGTGGGGCCGAGCGAGCCAGTGGCCCCGCCCGACGAGGGCGAGCCCGAGCCCGGCGCCGACGCGCCGGCCGACGCGAAGTGATCCCCCTCCCGCCACTCCCAGGAACGTCACCGATGGACAAGAAGGACAAGAAGCGGATCGAGGTGTTGCAGCAGAAGATCGCGAAGCTCCAGCAGCTCCTCGCCGGGGCGAAGAAGCAACCCGACGATCCAGCCGAGGTGCCGCGGCTCGAGAAGGACCTCGCTGCGGCCCATGCCGAGCTTGCCAATCTCAAGAAGGGCTGATGACGCGGTGCTCGAGCCCCGGCTCCGGATTTCCGGCAGCCCCGGCACGGGGCATCTCCTTCGCCCCCGCTGACCGCTTCCAGGAGTGAACCGTGACTGCCCTCCCTGCCGACGTGGCCGCCGAACTCGAAGCCCCGTTCCCGATCAGCGACGAAGCGCGTCGTCGGTTCCGCGAACAGGGCTACCTGAAGATCCCCGGGGTGTTGTCCACCGGGGCCCTGGCGTGGATCGACGGCACGATCAGCCGGCTCGTCGAGACCAACAATCCTCTCGTCGGCGTGCCGATGGAGTCGCGCGACACCTACGGCAAAGCGTTTATCCAGGTCTTCAATCTGTGGTTGAAGTCCGACGAAGCCCGGGCCGTGAGTACCTCGCGCCGACTGGCCGGCATCGCCACCGCGCTGCTCGGCACGGCGGGAGTGCGGCTGTGGCACGACCAGGCGCTCTTCAAGGAGCCCGGCGGCGGGTTCACGCCGTGGCATGCCGATCAGCAGTACTGGCCGATGGCCTCGGGCTTGTGCGTCACGGCCTGGATCCCGCTCCACGCCGTGCCGCTCGAGCGTGGGCCGCTGTCGTTCGCCCCCGGCACCCACCTCAAGCGCATCGGCCGCGATCTCGCCATCTCGGATGATTCGGAGCGACTGATCAAGGAAGCGATCGCCGCCGATGGGATCACCGAGGTGATCGAGCCGTATGCCGCCGGCGAGGTCTCCTTCCATCTCGGCTGGACGCTCCACCGGGCCGGGCCGAACACCACCACCGAGGCCCGGCGGGTGCACACGGTGATCTACATGGACGAGGCGATGCGGCTGGCGCAGCCGAAGAACACCTGGCAGGAGGCCGACCAGCGCGCCTGGACCCCGTCGACGCAGGTGGGGGATGTGATGGCCGATCCGCTCAACCCCGTGCTCTATTCCGCCTGAGCAGACGGGCTTTCGGCGCCGGAATGCGGTACGATCGAAGAGTCAGCGGCACTTCAAGGAACCACGCGCCCATGGGGCTGGACGGACTCCTCGCACTCTTCGGCCTCGGCCCCAAGAAACCGGCGGCAAACCCGGCATCCCTCTCGAAGGGCGCCGCGCGTGGGGCGGGCCCGTCTGCCCCGACGGCCGAGGACAAGGCTGCCGAAAAGGCGCGGCTCAAGACCCGAGCGAGCAAGCTCCGCTCGAGGGCCGACATCTGGAAGCGCTTCGAGAAGCTCCACAGCAGCATCTCGGGGACGATGTCGAGCTTCTACAAGGTGCGCGAGCGGGCGACCGGGAAGATCTTCGGCCTCAAAGTGCTCGACCCGAAGAAATGCGCCCCGATCGAGGGGCGGTACAAGGGGCTCAACAAGCCCCCCGAGGGGGAGATCGGCGAGCAAATCCTCGGCCCGAACATCGTCAAAACGATCGATTGGGGCGTTTCCACGGAGGATGCGGCGTTCATCGTCGAGGAGTTCATCGAAGGGCCGCTGCTTCACGCCATCATCTCGAAGAAGGAACTGCTTCCGCCGCGTCAGCGGCTCGATCTGGTGCGGCAGGCGGCGACGGCGCTCGAGTGCGTCCATCGGGCGGGGTTCGTCCACCGCGACATCTGCCCACGCAATTTCATCCTCGACCCCGATGGCCGGCTGGTGCTCTTCGACTTCGGGCTGACGGTGCCCGATCGGCCGGTGTTTCTCCAGCCGGGGAATCGGATCGGCACCCCCAATTACATGGCACCGGAGGTCGTGCGCCGCCGTCAGGCCGACAAGCGGATCGACATCTTCTCCCTCGGCATCACCGCCTACGAGATCTGCACCCTCACCCTCCCCTGGCCCCGTGGCACCACCGGCCGCACGGCCCTGGCCCACGACACGATCCTGCCCGAGGACATCCGCAACCACTGGCCCGACATCCCCCCCCCTCTGGCCGACGCGATCATGGCTTGCATCGCGGCCGATCCCGACAGGCGGCCGGCGGGCTGCGAAGATCTCCTCGCTCGAATCGCCAAGGTCTCGCTCGACTGAAGGCCCCACCCCTGAACCGAGGGGAGGCCTCGACGCCAGGGCCGACTCGAGCGCCAGGAGCCGATTTTCGCAGGGAGAAGCCCCCATGGCCGCGGTCGGGCGGGGTGGACTTGATGGGGGGGGCCGACGGTTCTACGCTGGTGGTTTCCTCCGCGGGCCCACCGGCCCATCCCGCCGGTCGCACAGGCACGCCGTGGCGCGCCGCGGCACCGAACCAAAACACCCGATTTCCTGCCTCTCCAGCCAAGGATTCCCATCATGACCATGGACAAAAGCCTCCGCGTCCGAAAGGGCTCCTCCGCCGCCCGTGGCGTGCTCTCCCGAGCCGAGCGGATCGTGAAGCTCAAGGAGCAAGAGCGCTGGGGCGACGGTCGCAGCCCGCTCGGGCTCCCGAAGGTCCGCGTCTACAAGATGGCGATGAAGAAAAAGAAGAAGGCCAAGGAAGAGGGGGCCGACGGCGCCGCTGGCAAGGCACCGGCCGGGAAGGGCGCTGCCGGCGCCAAGAAGAAGTGATCGCCTCGTCCGGTGGCTTTTGCCGCCGGACGATCCTGCGTGCCATGGCACGCAGGGATCCATGCCTTTGTGAAGAACTCTGCCCGCCGTCGCGAGTTTCCCGCGACGGCGGTGCTGCTTCTGCTCGGCCCGAGCGTCAGCCCGTGGCCCGCAGGCTCGCCAGCACGCGCTCGGCGGCCGCCTGCCCGGAGGCGATGACCTGCGGGATGCCGACCCCCTCGTAGGCCGCGCCCGCGAGGGCCAGGCCGGGGAGCGTGTCGAGGCGACGCGTCAGCCGCTCAAGCCGATCGAGGTGCCCGAGGTGATATTGCGGCATCGCCGCGGGCCAGCGGGCGATCTCGACGAGCTTCGGGGCACCCGAGGCCCCGACGATTGCGGCGAGTTCTTCCTGGGCGAGGGCCACGAGTTGGTCGTCGTCGAGGAGGTTCCGCTCCGGGTCGAGCGCCCCGCCGAGGAACACCCGGAGGAGCACATGGCCTTCCGGGGCCCGACCGGGAAACTTCGACGTCGAGAAGCTCACGGCCAAGCTCCGCCGCCCCTCGACCCGCGGCACGACGACCCCGGCGGCGTCGAGGGGATGGGCCACCTGCTCCCGGGCATACCCGAGCACGACGACGGACGAGCCGGCGTAGTCGATGCCGGCAAGGTCGGCAGCGAGGGTGGCATCGGCCGTCGCCAGAACGCGGGCGGCGATCGGCGCCCGCAGCGCGAGGACGACGCCGTCGGCCTCGATCGCCTCGCTCCCCGCGACCGCCCGATCGAGCGACACGCGCCACGCCCCACCAGGACGGCGCTGGAGCCCCGTGACGGCGGCCCGGCGCCGTTCGACGCCGGCCACTTCGAGCCGCTCGGCGAGCCGCTCCGGCAGCGTCCCCATCCCCGAGGCGAGCGAGACGAACTGGCCGTATCGGGCCCCTTCCGCCCGGTGTGCGGTGCCGAGGTTGCCAAGCCGGGTCTCCTCCGCGGCCGAGAGACTGCCGTACTCCTGCTCCATGCGGAGAAACTCCGGACAGGCCGCGGCCATGCTGAGGCGGGCCGGATCGGCGGTCCAGATGCCGGCCACGAGCGGCTGCACGAGGCGATCGAAGGCTTCGCGGCCGAGCCGGCGGAGGGCGAAAGACTCGAGCGATTCATCGCCGCGATCCCCCGGCGCGGTCGGCTTCGGGGGAACGTGGCGCTCCGCCAGAAGCCTGGCCTTCCCCTCGGCGGTGAGGATTTCCGTCGCCTCGATCCCCGCTGCAAGTCCGGGGGCAAGGAGGCGGAATCCGCTCGGCACCGGGAAAGTGCGCCCGGCCCGGAAGACGAGCGCCCGCCGCGCCGGCTCGAAGACGCTGATCAACTCGTCGGAGAGCCCGAGGCGGTCGACGAGGGCCATCCCCTCGGGACGGGCCGCGAGGAAGTTGTCGGCGCTGCGTTCGATCAGCCAACCGTCGCGGCGGACCGTCTCGACGACGCCGCCGGCGCGCCCGGCGGCCTCGACGAGGATCACACGCGGTCGACAGGACTCCCCAGGGCTCGACCCCACCGTCCCGACCGCCTGGAGCGACTCGGCAGCGACAAGCCCGGCGAGCCCTCCCCCCACGACCACGACCACCCGGGAGCGCTGGGCCGGCGTCGAGGATGTCGTTTCCCTGGTTGCGTTCATACCCCCCATTCTACCGCGGGGGAGATGGGATCGGACCTTCGTTTCGGACGGGAAAACAGCCTCGGAAAGCTGGTCTGGACCGGAAAAGCGGGGAAGCCTACTGTCCCAACCGAGATCACGGGCTTCCTCCGCCGGAGGCCGTCCGAACGTTCAAGGAGGAACCTGTCGTGGCCATGCATCGGGACTCACGGGCTCGGGGAATCAAGGGGCTCGCCGTCGTCCTGCTCGGAACGACGCTTCCATGGATCGGGGCGTCGGGCGCCGAAGGGGCCGAGAACGCGCCGGTGCGCGGCGGCTACCGAGTGCCGCGCTGGATCGAAGCGATCGGCGAAGGGGAGAAGCCGGCCGCGCCGCGAAAGGCCCCGGCACGGGGCAAGTCCGGCGGAAACGCTTCCGCACAGACGGCCGGCTCGCCGGCGCCGCTGCCTGGGGCCGTTCCCCAGACACTGCCGCAGGTTGCCGCCACGCCCCTGACGATTGCGGCCACGCCGACCACCGACAGCGAAGGGAAGCCAGGCCGCGCCCTGCTCCGCTCGCGGACCCCCTCCGACCTCGATCCGCAAGTCCGCTTGGTCAGTGGTTGGGGAGCGCTCGGCGACGAAGCTCCCCTCGGCCCCCAGCAGGCGGCCGAGTTCACGGCCGACGAAGGGGCGACGACGCCGATCCAGGCTGCCGAACTCGGCCCCGAGACGAGTGTCCTCACCGTCAGCGGTGAATCGACGCCAGCAGCCCCCCCCTCCGACACGACCTCCGACACGTCCCCGGAAGTCGCCCCGGAGCCGACGTCGGCGCCCGTGGCCGCCATCCCCTCCCCCCGGTCCAACCCCGAGCCCGCGGGCCCGCCGCTTCCCGATTCCCGGAGCGAACCGACGCTTGCCGTCGATCCGGTGACGTTCAACGGGATCTGCCCCGGAAAGACCACCCGCAACGAACTGCGGGCCAAGATGGAGCCGAAGTTCGGGCTCGGCGAGGCGTTCACCCGTGAAGACGGCGCCAAGGGCTACGCTTGGGCCCTCGAGGAAGGGCCGCTGGAGCGCGCTGAGGCGACCCTCGACGGCGACGTCGTCGACTCGATCCGCATCAAGCTCTCCGATCCGCTGTCGGTGGACGAGCTGTCGACCTTCTTCGAGATCGGCGATCTCAACTCCGTCTCCATCCTCGACGAATCGGGCGTGTCGATCGGTGAGGTCTATCCCGAGTGCGGCCTGATCTTCAGCCTCAAGCCCGGCACCCGCTCGGCCCTGGCAGTGATGATCGAGCCGCTCGACCCGGAAGCCTTCGTGCTCCGCGCCGAAGGGGAGATCGAGACCGATACCGACCTGGCGATCATCGACCTGAAGTTCGCCGTCGAACTCGATCCCCAGCACCTCCGCGCTCGCCGGATGCTCCTGGCGCTGCTCTGCGAGCAGGGGAAGTGGCAGCAGGCTCTGACCCTCGGAACGGTTACCGAGGAACTCGACCCCGAGGATGTCTGGACCCGTCTCAAGATTGCCAGCGTGCTGATGGCGCTGGGGCGCTACGACGAGGCGCGGGAGCGCGTGCTCGCCGTCAAGGTCATGCCGCATCTCGAGGGAGTCGGCCCCGCCCAGGTCGAACGGATGCTCGGGCGGATCGATGTCGAGTGCGGCACACCGGACAACAAGGCCGCCGTCAAGCACTTCGACAACGCGATCCGGGCCGCGTTGCAACTCCGTCAGGCCCGTTCGAAGTCGATCCGTGAAGCCTCCCGCGACGTCCTTCTCGATGCCAACCTCGGCATGGCGGTGGCGATCGCCAAGGGGGAATGGCAGCGGAAGGGGGAAGTGGTCGCCAAGTGGCTCGCCGCCGCGTCGAAGATGGTCGACGATATCGATCCCGATGCCGCCGATCGCCCCCTCCTCGAGATTCAGCTGTGCCGTGGGGCCCTCGCCGCCGCCGCCGGCAGCGATGTGGTCGATCCGCTCCCGTGGGTAAAGCGGCTCCTGGTGACCCGCGAACGGATCAACGACGATCTCACCGATGCCTGGCAGCGCCGCCAGGTCGACTGGGAGGTGGGCCTCGGCCTCGCCGACGCCCTCTCGGCCAGCCAGAAGCGCGGCGAGGCGTCCGATCTCCTCGACAACGCCACGCTGACCGTCGCCTATCTCGAACGGGGTGCCGAGCAGCGAGAACTGACCGACGCCGAACGGGCCTCGGTGGGTGACCTCCTCTTCCGGATCGGCGTCCTCCACAGCCTCCAGAACGGCGACCACGCCACGGCGGTCACCTGGTTCGACAAGACGCAGTCTTACTGGGACCGCAACGCCTCGTTCGAATCGCACGGCGAAGTCGGCCGTCTCGGCGAGTCGTACGTGAGCATGGCCGTGTCGTACTGGCAGGTCGACCGTCGCGACGACGCCCTCGATCTGTGCCGCCGAGGCATCGACTGCATGGTGACCGCGGTCGACAACCGACTCCTCGACGAGCCGGCCCTGGCCCTCGCCTACGGCAACCTCTCGATGATGTACGCCGAGCAGGGCGAGGACGAGCGGAGCAAGACCTACGCCGAGATGGCCAGCCGCGCCGAGGCATCGGCTCGGCGGCAGTGAGCATCCGGTTCGCCAGGCTCCATGGATGGAGCCCATGAACCGAGTGGGAGGGACGCGTCCAGGGAAGGACGCGTCCCTCCGTCATTTGCGGTGGGCTTCAGAGCAGGCTTTCGAGAAGGAGCCGCATCTTGCGGAGCTCCGCCACCTGATCGACGTTCTCCAGCGGCGGCAGGTGGACGCTCAAGGCGCGCTTGTAGCCGACCCGCTCGAGCTGGTTGAAGAGCTTGCCATACTCCACGTTCCCCTGCCCGATCCGCACCTGGAAGGCGTCGGGCTTGGTGTCGCGGAGGTGGACATGGCAGACGTACTTGAGGATCGACTCCCAGCTGGCGACCTTCTTGTGGCCGAAGATGAAGTGGCTCGGGTCGAGGGTCACCCACAGTCCGGGGACGTTGCGGCACAGCGAGGCCGTCGTCTCGGCGTCCTGCGTCATCCGCCCGGCCTCGGTCTTCACCCCCACGATGGCATCGAGGCTGGCCGCGATCGCGACGAGCTTCCGGAGCCGCTCGATCTCGCCGTTGAACGGCGTGCCGAGTTCCGACGACTCCACGACCATCGTCACCACGCCGAGTGACTTCGCCAGCCGGCAGCACGATTCGAACTGGTCGTACATCGTCGGCGACTCGGCCGCCACGAACGACACCGCCACGGGGCGGAGCCTCTGCAGATCGCTGCACTCGCGGATCGCGAGGTCGGGATTGGCGGCGACCCGGGCAGGCTGGAGATGCCCTCCATGCTCATGGACGTCGATCTCGACGGCGGTGTACTCGAGCTCCGCCAACCGCTCCATGGCCTTGGCCAAGGGCAGTTCCGGGAAACACTCCGTGCTCACGCTGACGATCACGCTGCGTCGCTCCTGATGGGTGGCGGCCTCCGGCGGAGTCGCCGCCGAGCAGGCTGTGGAGAGCGTGGGCAACTGCCTCACGAGAGGATTCTCCACGATCAACTCCCCAGCAAGGGTAGCGGTCCCCGTCTCCGGATGGCAACATGATCCTTCGTCCCACCCCGACACCGGCTTCCCCGCCGGTGCTTGAGCGAGGTCACCCCACGGGAGCCTGCCGCGATGAATCCTCCGTCCCTCCCCGCTCCGCCGGCCCCGCCGCGCCGGGGGCGATTCTCGTGGGTCCCCTGGACGATCGCCGCCCTGTCGGCCCTCGTGGCCGTGGCGAGCTTCGGGGCCAACGCCCGCTATTTCCAAAAGCCGGGGCAACTCGAGGAACGCTGGCATTCCCTCTCCAAAGACGCTCCCAGCCGGGTGGCGATCGTCGATGTCGTCGGGGCGATCATGGGGGGATCGGGATTCGCCCGCCAGCAGATCGACCGGATCGCGGAGGACGAATCGGTCAAGGCGATCGTCCTCCGGGTCGAGTCGCCGGGGGGCACGGTCGCCGGCAGCGACGAGATCTTCCACCGGCTCTCGACGCTCGTGAAGAAGCGTGATCTGCCGGTCGTCGTCAGCATGGGTTCGATCGCCGCCAGCGGCGGATACTACGTGGCGATGGCCAACGGCGGCCGCGAGGACGTGATCTTCGCCGAGCCGGCCACGCTCACCGGCTCGATCGGCGTCATCATCCCCCACTACGACTTCTCCAAGGCGCTGCGGAAGTTCGACGTCACCGACGACTCGATCACCAGCGGCCCGCTCAAGGAAATGCTTTCCCCGACGAAGGAGCGGGCGCCGGAACTTGCGGAACGAGAGCGGAAGGTGCTCCAGGCCCTCGTCGACGACATGTTCGCCCGCTTCAAGGAGGTCGTCCGGGAAGGACGGCCGAAGCTCGACGAAGCGGCGGTCGATGCCGTGGCCACGGGGCAAGTGTTCACGGCCAGGCAGGCCCAGGCCGCCGGTCTCGTCGACCGGATCGGCTTTCTCGAGGATGCCGTCGACCGGGCCGTCGAACTGGCTGGCCTCACCAAAGACACCGCCCGGGTCGTCCGCTACATCCGTCCCCGCGGGGTCCTCGACGAACTGCTCGGCCTCGACGTCGCGGCCCGCAGCGCCGGCGATCCGGCCGGCGGCACGTTCTCCGAGGCCTTTCTCTCCAGGTCGGTCCTCGACGCTTTCGTCGAATGGACCACCCCACGGGCCTGGTATCTGTGCAGTGCCTGGCCGGCACTGGTGACCAGCGGTCGCTAGCCTTCGACCACGCCCCGTCCGAGGGCGCCGATCGCGGCATGATCGGCCGGCGTGAGCCGGCGACCGGTGGCCCGGGCGAGGGCCATCCGACACCACACATCGGCGGTCACCGTCGCCGTGTCGTCCCCCCGGACATCGGCATGGTGGGCCACGGCGAGGACGCTGGCCGCATCCCGGACCGTCGCCGACAGGGCTCCCACCTCGAGTTGCCGCTCCGCCAGCCCGCGGCCATGCCGGCGGATCGCCCGGTCGATCGCTACGGCGCTCCTGGCCAACACCTTCCTCGCCGCCGCGGCATGCTCCCGCAGACGGCGGTCGAGGATCCCCGAGTCCTGCCCGGAGCCCGTCCACCGGGACAGACGCCAACCGAGCCAGCCGACGGCGGCGCTCAACCGGCTTCCCTGCCTGAGGCTCTCGGCGAGCGGGTGACGCTTGAAGAGCCCCTTGAAGAGCGCCAGCCCGAGGAGATCGCTTTCCCCTTCGTAGACACCGACGGCGAAGTGATCGTGGAAGGAGTCGCCGAGCGGATGGCCGACGAGGAACGCCCGGCCACCGTGGATGCCCAGGGCGTCGATCGCTCCCTCACGGACGGCCTGACTGGCCACCACCTTGGCGGTGATCGCTTCGAGCTCGCCCCCTGTGCCCCCTGAGGTGTCGATCGTCGCCGCCGCCCAGGTCGAGAGCGCCTCACAGGCCAGTCTGGCGGCCGCGATCCGCGCGAGCCTTCCCTGGACGAGCTGCCGCGACGCGATCGGCTGGCCCCAGGTGGTGCGGCGGAGGGCATGCTCGCGGGCATGGGAAAGGAGGAGCCCGAGGGTGCCAGCGGCCTGGGCAGCGAGCGTGCTTCGGCCGCGGTTGAGGCCATGCCACACGACCGCCATCGCATCCCCCCCCGGGCCCTTGATGACGTCCTGCTCGTCGACCGTGAACCCGCGGAACTCGAGGGCGTGGTTGGAGGTGTGACGGAGTGGGTGGAGGGCGTAGGACAGCAGACGGAAACTGGGCGTGTCGCGGTCGGGAAGAGGGGCGAGCACCACGGCCGGTTTGCCATCGGCCACGACGAGGAGCTTCACGAGCCGGCCGTGGGTCGCATTCGTGATGAACATCTTCGTTCCGTCGACGACGAGCCGGCCATCCCGCCGGGAGAGCGTCGTCCCTACCGCACCGAGGTCGCATCCCACCTCCGGCTCGGTGGCGCCGAACACCGACAACGGCTTCCCCGCCGCCAGGCCGGGGAGATGACGGGCCTGCTGCGACGCTGTCCCGAAGGCGACCAGCGCCGACACCGCCCCGATCGAGGAGTGGACGGCAAGCATTCCCGCCGCCGATGGGACCACCCCGGCGATCCTCGTCACGCTCTTCACAAGATCGAGGACCGTCCCCCCACTGCCGCCATGGGCGACAGGGACGTGCACGCCCCACAGCCCCGTCTCCCCGAGCGCCGCCTCGGCGGCGGAAGTGACCATCCCTTCCGGCGGCGGCGGCGCGTCGTCGAGGGGGGCCGGAGGGAGCCCCGTCGCCGGCGCGGAGGCATAGAGCATCCCCTCGGCGCGCAGGGTCGCGAGCCGCCGCGTGGCCTCCTCGAGCACGCTGGCGATCGGGTCGGAGAGCGGGTGCGCGGCGAGCGCGGCAGCGGCGGCAAACCCCCCGTCGTCGCCACGTGGTCGCCCCCACAGCGCCGCGGTGATGCCGGCGGTGGCGCGGGGGGAAGGGGGGGCGTCGCCGCGGGGCACGACGGCCACGCCCGGCGGCGGGGAGGGGGCGGAGGCGGCGTCGAGCGTGGTCGCGAAGTGATCGGCGATCGTGGGACGCTTCAATTTCATGGACTGGGTCATCTCCCCGTGGTCGATGTCGAAGGGGCGGTTGACGAGCACGATGCGCCGCACCTGCCAGGGACGAGGAAGCGACGCTTGCCGTGTGGCAATCCTGCGGGCGAGAAAACGGAGGAGCCGCGGATGGCAAAGGGCCGCCCTGCGCGACGCGACGCGAACCCCGAGTGATCGCAGCGCCGCCCGGATGACGGCGGGCTCCGGCACGATCAAGGCGACCGGCGCCGGGAGCCGATCGCCGCAGACACACACCTGCGCGACGAAGGCGTCATCGGCGAGGACACGCTCCACCTCGGCCGGCGGAATCTTCGCCCCGGTGGAAAGGACCAACGTGTCGACGACGCGTCCGGTGATGCGGATCCGTCCGTCGGCGGCGATCTCGGCGGTGTCGCCGGTGGCGATCCATCCGTCAGCGGCATCGGACGCGGTGCCGGCCTCCTTGTCGGCGCTGTCGCCGGTCGGGGGCGTGCCGTCGGAGGGGAGAAGCTCCGCAAGGGCCCGCGACGGCGTGCGGACGAGGAGCTGGCCTGCCGCATCGAGCCGGACGTCGATGCCGGCAAGCGGCTTGCCGACCCACCCCGGCCGGTATCCGCGCGGGCTGTCGAGCGCCACCACCGGACCAGCCTCGGCGAGCCCGTAGCCCTCGACGAGCGGAACGCCGCGCGCGGCGAACAGGGCCTGCGTCCGTTCCCGCAGCGCCGCGCCGCCGGAGATGCAGACCCGCACCCGACCGCCGAGCGCCGTGGCGAGATCGGGGATCGCCCCCGACCGCACGCCCCGCTCGAGCCGTTCGTAGAGCGCCGGCACGCCGAGGATCACCGTCGGCGGAAGGAAACGGCAGGCATCGAGGAATCGCCGCCGGTCGGGGACAACATTGAGACAGCCCCCCCGGACCAGCGTCGTGGAGAGATCCCCCGTGCACGCCAGGGCGTGGCTCATCGGCAGCCAGGCGAGGCGGACGTCAGCCGGTTCGTCGAGGAAGATCGCCGCGGCAGCCATCGCATTGGTGGCGAGCGACCGCTGCGAATGGACGTAGCCCCGCGGCCGTCCGGTCGTTCCCGAGGAGAGAAAGATCCGCGCCGGCGCGTCGGGGTCGATCGCGGCCGCGCGCCGTGCCACCTCGCGCCGAAGCGACGCCGGATCGGCAGCGCGGTTCCGCCAGGCTTCCGAACGGAGACCCACCGAGCGCAGCCCCCGTTGCCGCGCCGGACACCGCCCATCGACGACGCGCCGCGGATCGCAAAGCCCGGCAAACAGCCGGGCCGGCTCAGCGACAGGAAACGGCCCATCGTCGCCACTGAGGACGATGCCCCCCGGCTCGAGCCAAGCAATCTGGCGGAGGAGCTCGGCGCGCGGCGTGTCGGCGTGGAGCGCCCCATGAACGAAGCCGGCGAGGAGGCAGGCGAGATCGACGACGACCCAATCGACCGAATGCGTACCGACCTGGACGACGCGATCGCCGCGCCGCAGGCCGGTCGCCTCGAGGGCCGCAGCGAAATCGACGGCGGCCGCCGCCGTCTCGAGCCATGTCCAGGTCGTCGTCGCGTCGCTTGCGGACGGCTCCGTGGCCAGGGCCGGCCGCATGGCGGCATCGTCGAGGCGGGCGAGGAGAAGATCGACGAGCGTCGTGACGCGGGCCCGGCCCGGCGCCTCGTCGACCGCTGCCGCCGGCTCCATGCGCGTCGTCACGTCCCGATCCTCTCCACGACCAGCGCGATCCCCTGGCCGAGTCCGATGCACATCGTCGCCAGGCCGAGCCGGTCGCCGCGGTCGCGCATGGCGTGGACGAGCGTGGTGACGATCCGGACACCACTGGCACCGAGTGGATGGCCGATGGCCAGCGC
>CAJBCV010000048.1 GCA_903951635.1 uncultured Planctomycetaceae bacterium | reverse complement strand
CCCCCCCCCCCCCCCCCCATTTCAAGCAGAAGACGGCATACGAGATCTATCGCTGTGACTGGAGTTCAGACGTGTGCTCTTCCGATCTACTGGCGACAGCAGCGATCCGCCGCCGGCCCGGCTGAGAGGGCCCAACGTGGCTTCGGGGCCGCCCATGCCCCGTCGCCGGACGCTCACTCCGGCCATCGTGGCCTCCGTTCGCTCGAAGCCTGGTCGAGTAGGCCCGGGGGCTCTCGCCCCCAGGCCTCTCACAGAACCGGACTTGTGGGTCACACATCCGGCTCTTTGGGTCAGTGTCTCACAGGTCAAACAGGAGTGTTTGACCAGAGGCCAGTTTTGGGCGGGGGTTCAGAGATTCCCAGGTGGATTCCAGGGACACCAGGCGCTCGTGAAACCAAGCGTTCCGGTAGGCCACCGTCATTCCAACCGAGTTGCTCCGATACCACGCGCCCCGTCGACAGTAGGCAGAGCGCGCAGCTTCGCGCACGCTGGCCCCTCGCTCCTGTAGATGCCTGAAGAGATAGCGGTCCCGCTTCTTCTGCCGGACGAGGATCGCCCGCAGCCGTCGCCGGATGTGGGCATCCCATACGTGGAGCCGATAGACGTTCTCCACCGTGCAGATTCGGAAGTAGGACGACCAGCCTCGAAGATAGACGTTGATCCGTTCGATGCACTTCGTTGGCGATTGGCCCCACGTCCGCGGCGTTAGCTCGCGGATCTTGGCATCCATTCGCTGCTTGGTGCGCATCGAGACATGGACTTCCACCTTCGTTGTCTCCGTTGGCTTCCGCAAGCGGAAGCCAAGGAAGTGGATCTCTTCGGGACGGGCGACTTTGCTCTTCTCCTCGTTCACCTGGAGCCGGAGACGGCTCTGGAGAAATCTTCGGATCGAGTCCATCACCCGCCGACCAGCCCGCTCGCTTCGCACGAAGATGTTGCAATCGTCGGCGTAGCGGACAAAGCGGAGCCCTCGACTCTCCAGTTCCTTGTCGAACTCATCGAGCACGACGTTGGAGAGCAGTGGAGAGAGGGGCCCGCCCTGGGGTGTGCCTTCTTCGGTCGACACCCGCGTGCCATCCGGCATCACGACTTTCGCCTTCAGCATCCGGCCGATCAGCTTCAGGATCCGGGAATCCCCGACTTTCTGTCCCAGCCGGCTCAGGAGCCGCTGGTGATGGACGCGGTCGAAGAACTTCGAGAGGTCGATATCGACCACGGTCCCGTACCCGTTGCCGACATACTCCTTTGCTTCGGCGATCGCCGTGTGTGCCCCGCGTTTGGGACGGAATCCGTGGCTGCTTGAATGAAAGGTCGGTTCGAGGATCGGCTCCAAGATCTGGAGCACGGCCTGTTGAACCCACCGATCAATCACGTTTGGGATACCAAGGCCGCGCTCCCCTCCGCCCGGTTTGGGAATCCAAACCCGACGGATGTCACCCGGTTGGTACGTCCCGTTCAGCAGCGCACGTTGCAGACGCGGAAGAAGCGATCGGGCAGAGCCCAAGACCTCGTCCACGCTGCATCCGTCCACACCCGCAGCACCCTTGTTGCGAACGACGTTCAGCAGGGCCGTCGCCAGGTTTGCTGGTGACGCCGCTGCATCAAGCAGCCGACTCGCGTCGGCTGCACTGGCGCTGAGATCGTTCACGGTCTTGCCATTCGCTGTACGCAGCAGGAAGTCTCTGCCGCCGGATGCGTCCGACGGTCCCGACTTCCCGCCCCCTCGCGGGCTGGCGGCAAACGCGAATTGCAGTTGGTGTGATCTCATACTTCAAAACCCATCGCCCCCTTCGCTCCACCCGCTTTCACGGGCTTCCTCGCTACTACGAGACGATCCGACTTCTCCCCTGGCATCGAGCCCGCGTCGTTGCCTCCGCGGTCTCTACCGTTGCCGGACCAAGGGAGATCTCTTGGGGTAAGGTATGAATGACTTCCCGCCGCCGCCGCCCCCACTACCGTCCTGCCGCGATTGGATATCGGGCGTCGCGTTGGAAGGCACGCTTGCCCAGGCAGGCCGGCCTTACGGGGGTTCACTTGCGTTCGGTGCTGCGGTTCGCCTCGGGCTTCCATCCCACACGCCCTCACGGGAAAGGCCTCGGCTGTGCAATGCCAGCCTCGGTCTCGTGCAGCTGCCTCCGGCTTCTGGTTGCCTCCAATGGGCCCCATGAAGGACTCTCACCTTCGGTCATTCATCCATGCCCAACGCACCTTGCGCTTTCGCCCTCCGGGCTGCGCTGACCGGCGAGGCCGGCTCTCGGTGCACGGACGACCCCTCGCTGGCGGCGTCGAGCGTGGTGCATGGGGCTTGAGCGCGGGTCGCGATTTGCCAGCAGGTTGCTGGAAGCCTTCACGGTGCTTCGGCCGTCTCGCCGCCGGCCCGCGTGCCCAGGGCCCGCCAGACCTCGGGGGCCACGTCGTCGCCGATCGAGCGGACGGATCCATCCATCATCGCCGTGCCGACGAGGCCACGGTGATGGCTCCGCGCGGTGATCGCGGCGAACGTTCGCACCGTCGCGCTCGAGCCCTCCTGGCGGGAGTTGTAGTCGACATCGTGGACGATGCCGGCCACCGTGAGGGGCACCCGCGTGTTCGGCGGGAGGACGGTCGTGAAGCCGGAGTGGTGCACCCGGCCGTCAGGCCATTCGGTATGGCCAGTGCAGTCGTTCGTCGTCGGACCGAGCTTTGGGTCGGAGGGGCTACCGCCGGCGAGCGCGGCCACCTGTGCGGCGGATCCCGGTGGCGACGACGGCGGAAAGGCAGCCCCGGGATCGGCAGCGTTGCGCACGTAGGGGGTGAAGGCCTTCACCTCAGCGGTGCAGAGGGTCTTGCTCAAGCCGTCGACGAACGCGCCCGCTTTCAAACGCGAGTTCGGGTGGAACGATCCGTCGCCGCCGTTGCCTGTGGCCGGGTCGTAGAC
Organism: uncultured Planctomycetaceae bacterium; assembly: GCA_903951635.1. Classification (GTDB taxonomy): domain Bacteria; phylum Planctomycetota; class Planctomycetia; order Pirellulales; family UBA1268; genus QWOP01. The sequence continues at coordinate 2,783 of CAJBCV010000048.1, read as the reverse complement.
GAACCAGGTGCCGAAGTTGAAGCCGTAGTTCAGCGGCCGGACGTACTGGAGGCCGTTCTTGAGCCGCGGTATGTCGTTCGGCTCGCTGGGGCAAACGAAGACGGGGATCCGGATGAGCGGAACGCCGGTGGTGCTGTTGGGGGGCTGATCCCAAGGCTTCTCGAGGTCGACCTGCACGGCCGCGGCGGACTCCTCGAGGAAGGGGAGCGTGCGGCCGAGGATCCCCCACGAGCCGTTGTTCGACTGGAACGTCGTGCCGGGGGTGTGGAGCATGCTCGGGGGATAGTGTCGCCTCGCGCCCTCGAAGGAGTGCACGGCGAGTGCGAGTTGGCGGATGTTGTTCTGGCAGCTCGACCGCCGGGCGGCCTCGCGCGCGGCCTGCACTGCCGGCAGCAACAGGCCGACGAGCATGCCGATGATGGCGATGACGACGAGCAGCTCGACGAGCGTGAAGCCGCGCGGGGGGCGACGATGCTGGCGAGCGGACTGGAGCATGGTGGCGGGAGTCAGGCGAGGACGAACACGACGACCGGGATCCGGACATCCCCCATCATCGACGCTCTCCCTGCGGAAATCCCGGGGCGGCGGAACTTTCCCCCCGGTGGCGAACGATTCACCGCGCGACGCCCTCCGTCACCCCCGCGGCAGTTTTCCGCGGAGGGTGGAGCGATCGAGGCCGAGGAGCTTGGCGGCGGCGGTGCGGTTGCCGGCGGTGCGGGCGAGCGCTTCGTCGATGAGCGTCCCCTCCGCCGCTTTGAGGAAATCCTCGTGGAGCCAGCCCTCGCGAAGCTGTGTGCTGCCGAGCTGCGCGGCCACCCAGTCGCGGATCGCCCGCTCGAGCCGGTTCTCGGCGGTGGCGCGGCCGTCGGCGGCGTGCGTGTGGCTGCCCTGCCCGGCGGCCGCTCCCGCGGCGCCGGGGAGCGGCGGCGGAAGATGTTCTGGGCGGAGCGTGCCACCGCGGGCGATCACCGCCGCGACGTCGACCGCGGCCTTGAGCTCGCGGACGTTCCCCGGCCAGGGGCGGGCCCGGATCGCGGCGAGAAAGTCGTCGGAGGCCGCCTGGAGCGGGCCACAGCCGGGGCTGCCCGAGAGAAAGTGGGCCACGAGCGCCGGAAGATCGTCGAGCCGCGTGGCGAGCGGCGGCATCTCGATGGTGAAGACGCGGAGCCGGTGGAGGAGATCGGCCCGGAACCGACCGTCCGCCACGTCGGCGGCGAGATCGCGGTTGGTGGCGGCGATCACGCGGACGTCGACTCGGCGCGGGGCGGTGGCGCCCAGTGGAAGGATTTCGCGGGCGTCGAGCACGCGCAGCAGCCGGGCCTGGACCTCTGCCGCCGCGTCCCCCACCTCGTCGAGAAACAGCACGCCGCGATCGGCGCTGGCAAACAGCCCGTCGCGCGCCGTCGCCCCGCTGAAGGCCCCCTTGGCCTGGCCGAAGAGCTCCCCTTCGACGAGCGCCGGCGGGAGGGCAGCGAGATTTACGGCGACCAAGGGCCCTGAGCGCCGCGCCGAGTGGGCATGGATGGCGCGGGCGGCAAGCTCCTTGCCGGTGCCGGTGGCGCCGGTGATGAGCACCGGCAGCTCGCTCGAGGCGGCCAGCGCCACCCGGGCGAACACTCGCTGCATGACGCCTGAACTGCCGACCAGGCCGCCGGGGGGAGGCGCTGACGCCGTGGCCGTGGCCCCACGCTCGAGGAGCCGGTCGACAATCGTTGTCACCTGCGCCGAATCGAAAGGCTTGACGAGATACTCGGCGGCGCCAGCCTCGACGGCCCGGACGGCCGTGTCGAGGTCGCCGAAGGCCGTCATGACAACGATCGGGGCTGTCGGAGCAAGCGCGCGGAATTCGGGGATCGCCGAGAGCCCGTCGCGGCCGGGGAGGCGGACATCGAGGAGGATGAGCTCAGGGGTGAATCGCCGGCAGATCTCGATCGCTTCCTCGGCGCTCGCGGCGGTCTTCACAGCATGGCCCCGATCGTCGAGGAGCTCACCGAGGCTCCAGCCGATCGCGGGCTCGTCATCGACGATGAGAATGCGGCTCATGGGCTGATGGTGGCCTTGGAATGGTGGGCCAGCGAGGCGTGAGAGCCGGGCGACACCGCACCGGCGGGAAGGACAATCGTGAACCGGGTGCGGTCGTCGGCTCTCCCCCATTCGAGCCTGCCACCATGTTCTTCGGCCACCGCCGTGACGATCGCCAGCCCGAGGCCGATCCCCTCGGGCTTTCCGGTGACGAACGGCTCGGCAAGCGTAGCCTGGAGATGCTCCGGAGGACCGGGGCCTGTGTCAGTGACGGAAAGCCGTACGTCATTCCCTGAGGCCCGGGCCTCGAGACGAACCGTCCCCCCGCGTCCGGCCGCGTCGATCGCATTGACGACGAGGTTGAGCAGCGCCGCCCGGAGGCTGTCGCGCCGGGCGACGAGCGAGATTCCGGTCGGTGCCTCGACGTCGAGCGTGGTGCCGCCATGCTGACAGCGCGGCGAGACGAGATCGGCCACCTCGGCGAAGAGTCCGGCGACGGCGAGCGGCTCTGGCACCGACTCGGTGCGCTTGCCGAGGGCGAGCAGGCCGCGCACCTCCTCCTCGACGACCGCAAGCTGTTTGATCGCCACTCCGAGGCTGCCATCGGTGGACGAAGCCTGGCAGCGGCTGCGGTGGAGGTCGATGGCGAGTCGCGCGCCGGTGACGGCGTTGCGGAGTTCGTGGGCAAACCCGGCGGCGAGTTGGCCAAGGAGCCGCTCGCGCTCGCCCGAGAGGAGGCGGGCCCGGAGCTGGCCGAGTTG
>CAJBCV010000047.1 GCA_903951635.1 uncultured Planctomycetaceae bacterium | reverse complement strand
GCCCGCGGCGCCGGGGGCAGGGGAGGCCGTCGTCGCTGTCCGTGCCGTCGGCATCTGCGGCACCGACTACGGCGGGTTTCTCGGCAAGATGCCCTTCTTCAGCTATCCGCGGATCCCGGGGCACGAGCTCGGCGTCGAGGTCGTGGCGGTGGGGCCGGGGGTGACGAACGTCGCCGTGGGCGACCGCTGCTGCGTCGAGCCCTACATCAACTGCCAGCAGTGCCATTCCTGCAAGCGGGGGCTGACCAACTGCTGCGAGCACCACCAGACGCTCGGCGTCCACTGCGACGGTGGCCTGCGGCCGCTGTTCACGGTGCCGGCCCGGAAGCTTCACCGCTCGCCGAAACTCGCGCACGAGCAGAATGCGCTCGTCGAAACCCTCGCCATCGGCTGCCATGCCATCGACCGGGGCGCGCCGACGAGTGCCGAGACGGTGCTCGTCATCGGCGCCGGGCCGATCGGGCTCTCGGCGGTCGAGTTTGCCAAGCTCTCGGGGGCGCGGGTGATCGTCATCGATCGGGTGGCATCGCGGCTGGCATTCGTGCGCGAGCGGATGGGGATTGCTGACACCCTCCTTGCCACCGGTGGCGCCTCCGATCTCGACGCCGTCCGCGAGCTCACCGACGGCCGGTTCTGCGAGGTGGTCGTCGACGCCACCGGGAGCAACGCCAGCATGGGAGAGGCCCTTGCCTACTGCGCCTTCGGCGGCCGGCTGGTGTTCGTGGGGATCACGCAGGCGGAGGTTTCGTTTCCCCATGCGCCGGTGATGCACCGCCGCGAGCTTTCGATCCTCGCCAGCCGCAACGCCCTCTCGCGCGACTTCACCCGGATCATCGGTCTGATCGAGGCGGGGCGGATCGACACCGCCCCCTGGATCACTCACCGGATCCCGTTTGCCGATACGATCGCCACGTTCCCTACGCTCCTCGAGCCGGCCAGCGGCGTCATCAAGGCCGTGATCGAGATGCCGAAATGAGCTTTTATCCGGCTTTTTCACCGATCGTACGGGGTTTCTGACGGAGCGTTCATAAATTGGTGCCGGGATGAATTGAGTGGTAATTTTGAACTGCGGCTGCGGTTACCCCGCTGCCAGAAGGGCTGCAGTGACTTCATGGCGACCCGATCGCGACTTCCCCGACGAGCTGACGTTTTCCCCGCGCGGGCAGGTCGAAAGGCACCGGGCTTCACGCTCGTCGAACTTCTGGTCGTGATCGCGATCATCGGCACGCTCGTCGGCCTGATCCTGCCGGCCGTGCAGGCTGCCCGCGAGGCGGCCAGGCGCGCTTCCTGTGGCAACAATCTCCGCCAACTCGGGCTGGCGGTGTCGAACCAGGAAGCGGCCGAGGGATCGATTCCGACGTGGCGGCAGGAGCTGACGTTGGCGGAGTATCCGGCCCCGCCGAATCCTTTCTTCCCGTTCCATACCGTCGCCCGATCGCCGATGGGGCCGATGGGGAGGCTCCTTCCCTACGTCGAGGAGGCAGCGCTCGCGACGCGCTTCGACTACCGGCGTGCCCTCATCGACCCTGTCAATCTCGCACCGCCGTTTCCGGGGGGAAAGGGGAGCGAGGCGGCGAAGACGCCGGTGCCAATGTTTGTCTGTCCCTCCACGCCGTCGGGCATGCCCGACGATTACAACACGTTTCTGCAGAGCTTCGGGATGCCAGCCGGCGTCCCCTACCCGATGCCGCGAACCGACTACGCGCCGCTGCGGGGGATCGATGCGAGCCTCGCCGTCTGCGTCGGCCTGCCTCCCCTGCCGACGGCGAACTCGTTGTTTGGCGCGGAGGACGTCGCCACGGCGCGGCGCGTGCGGTTCCGCGAAGTCACCGACGGCCTCTCCAAAACGCTCTGCTTCATCGAGGAGGCGGGGAGGCAGCAACGCTGGTTCAAGGGACGCCGGGTGCCCGCGAATGCCGCCGGCGGCAATCTCCTCGTGGCCTGCTTCTACGGGGATTTCACCACCGCTCGGCTCACCCGCGGCCTGAGTGGCGCTACCGATCTCGACCCGAAGCAGCCTGGCTGTGCGGTGATCAACATCGCCAACGACGACAATCCCTACGCCTTCCACGCCGGCGGGGTGATGACCGTCCGGGCCGACGGTGCGGTGGCGATCCTCGCCGACAGCACCGACAACCGCGTCTACGTGGCGCTCGTCTCCCGGGATGGCGGCGAGAGCGACGCCGGAGAATAGCCGGCCGGGTGGTCTCGCTCGCTCCCGCCCCCCGTGGGGAGGTATCCTCAGGCAGGGTACGACGGGCCTGAGGCCCGGGGAGGGAACCATGTTCACTGGCACGATCCCGTCGCGGGCGCTCTTTCCTGGGCTGGGGTCCGGCGGGCGACCGCACGGCCGCCGCGCGATGCTCCGCGCGAGCGCCACAGGCCTGGCGGGGCTCGCGGGCTTCGCCGCGCCGAGGGTGTCCGCGGCGCCTCCCGGAGGAACGTCCCGGGCGAAGTCGACGATCCTCTTTTTCCTCTGCGGCGGATCGTCGCACGTCGACCTGTGGGACATGAAGCCGGCGGCGCCGTCTGAATACCGGGGCGAGTTCCGCCCTGTACCCACGACGGCGCCGGGGCTTGCCATCTGCGAGCATCTCCCCCTCACGGCGAAGCAAGGTCATCATCTCGCCCTCGTCCATGGCGTCACCGATTCCGGGCTCGCCACCGGAGACCACCACGCCGGGTACTACTTCAACCTCACCGGCCACGCCCCCGACATCACCTTCCGGACGATGGGGAACGATCGTCGCCCGCTCCCTTCCGACTGGCCCCACATGGCGGCGGTCGTCGGCTCGCGTCGGCCGCTCCATCCGTCGCTGCCGCAGACGATCACGCTTCCCTACCGCCCCAGCCAGGCCCCCTACACGCGCCCGGGGCAGTTCGCCGGCCGGCTCGGCCTCGAGCACGACCCGTTCTTCCTCGAGGGGACCTTCAACGACCCGATGCGGTTCACGGTGCCCGATCTCTCCGTCGACTCGGCTGGTGC
>CAJBCV010000046.1 GCA_903951635.1 uncultured Planctomycetaceae bacterium | reverse complement strand
GCCAAGGCGCGAGAGTGCTCGAGGAGGCGGGCGGTGCGTCGCTCCCGATCGACCGCCATCGAGGTCTGGAGTTGGAGTCGCACCATCAATTCAGCCACCACCAGGCCCACCGAGAGAAGGACGATCAGGGAAACGATATCCGTGGTGCTGGCGATGACCAATGTGAAAAAGGGGGGAACGAAGAAAAAGTCGACCATCAGGGCCGCAAGCACGACCGCGAGCATGCCTGTCCGCCGGCCGAACCACAGCGACGACATGACCACGATCAACAGCGCCACGAAGGCCACGATCGTGACATTGACCAGCGGCCAGGCCAGACGCCCCACGACGGCCGTCGCCGCCAGCGCCCCCAAGACGAAGGACAGGCCGACGAAGCCGACGCCGACGGGGGGGCGGCCAGGCACGGGCCCGGTGGGATCGGTCGGCCGCAGCGGGGGCTCCTCCTCGGCACCGATCACGAGGACATCGATGGCGTGGCTGTGCCGCACGAGCCGGTCGATGACGTTCTCCCGCCACCACGTCCCAACGCCCGGGCGATGAGGCTTGCCGACGAGGATCCGCGTCACCTGGAGCCGATCGGCCTCCGCCAGGATCGCCTCGGCCACCCCGGCTCCTGAGAGCCGACTGACGCTGGCACCGAGCGACTCAGCGAGGCGGAGATGCTTCTCCAGATCAGTGCTGGCCCGGGACGAAAGCGGGGTCTCCCCCGGCCGCTCGACGGTCGCCGCGATCCATTCGCAGCGCAGGCCGCTGGCGATGCGGTGGGCCTTGCGGAGGACCCGATCGGCGTTCGGCCCCGGCCCCACGGCGACGAGGATCCGTTCGGTGATCGCCGGGCCGTGCTTGTGGCCATCGGCCCGGCGGGCTGATTCGACGTCGCGATCGACCCGCTGAGCCATTCGCAGGAGGGCCAGTTCGCGAAGCTCGAGGAGATTCGACTTCCGGAAGAACCGCTCCGTCGCCCGCGCGGCGACGTCGGGGAGATAGATCTTCCCGGCCCTGAGCCGGGCGAGGAGTTCGTCGGGGGGAAGATCGACCAGCTCGATCTCGTCGGCCCGGTCGAGGGCCTCGTCGGGAACGGTCTCCCGGACGCGGACGCCGGTCGCCTGCTCGACGAGATCGACGAGGCTCTCGACATGCTGGACGTTGAGGGCGGTGTGGACGTCGATCCCGGCGGCAATCACGTCGTCGATGTCCTGCCAGCGCTTCGGATGGAGCGATCCGGGGGCGTTGGAATGGGCCATCTCGTCGAGAATGAGGACCTGCGGCCGGCGGAGAATGGCCGCGGCGAGATCGAACTCGTGGAGCGTGTGGCCGCGGTGGGGGATCGCCACGCGCGGCAGGACCTCGAGCCCTTCGACGAGCGCTGCCGTCTCGGCACGGCCGTGCGTCTCGACGATCCCCACGACGACGTCGGTGCCCGCGGTGGCGAGGCGCCGCGCCGACTCGAGCATCGCGTAGGTCTTGCCGACCCCTGGCGAGAATCCGAAGAACACCTTGAGCCGACCGCGGGCAGCCTTGGCCTCGTCGGCGTGGATCGCCGCCAGGAGGGCGTCGGGATCGGGGCGCGTCGGTTCGGAGGTCATGGCGGGAGGGGGCTGCCTCCCGCGTCGCCTCTCCCTCCGGCGGCGAGAACGTCGAGGGCGAGGTTGAGCGCGAGGACGTTGACCCGTGGCCGCCCGAGGATGCCGAGGAGCGGGGGCTCGATCCGGGCGGTCACGAGACTCTGCACCTCCTCCACCGGCAGACCGCGCGCGGCGGCCACCCGTGGCACCTGGAGAAGGGCTGCCCGGGGGGAGATGTGGGGATCGAGGCCGCTGGCGCTGGTGGTTACCAGATCGACGGGGATCGCCCCGGCGTACGAGGGCTCATCCCGCCGGATGGCGGCCACCCGCTCGGCCACGCTGCCGGCCAGGGCGGCGTTGGTCGGCCCGAGATTGGAGCCTCCCGAGGCGGTCGGATCGGACGGGATCGCACCGGTGGCACTCGGCCGGCCGTGGAACCAGCCTGGCCCGGTGAACGGCTGGCTGATGAGGAGCGAGCCGATGACCGTGCCGTCGGCGGCCCGGAGAAGGCTTCCGGAGGATTCACGCGGAAAGAGGCTTCGTGTCACGAGCGTCATCCCGAGCGGATAGAAGACGCCGGTAATCACCGCGAGGACGACGAGCACCGAGCAGGCGGGGCGGAGTTGGCCGAGGATCGTGGCCGGCACGATCCGGTGGCGATCGGGAGGGAGTGGCTCGGTTGGCATCAAGGCACCCCACACGCGGCGAGGAGGAGATCGAGGAGCTTGATGCAGGGGAAGGGGAGGAGCAGCCCCCCGAGGCCCCACACGAGGAGGTTTTGCCGGAGGAGCACCGCCGCGGGAAGGGGCCGATACCGCACTCCCTTGAGCGCCATCGGAACCAGCCCCACGATCACCAAGGCGTTGAAGGCCACGGCCGCGAGCACGGCGGTGGTGGGAGAATGGAGCCGCATGATGTCGAGCGCCCCGAGCTGTGGATAGATGCCGCCGAAGGCGGCGGGGACGATCGCGAAATACTTGGAGACGTCGTTGGCCAGGCTGAAGGTCGTCAGGCTGCCGCGGGTCATGAGGAGTTGCTTGCCGACAGCGACGATCTCGAGAAGCTTCGTCGGATTGCTGTCGAGGTCGACCATGTTGCCGGCCTCCTTGGCGGCCTGCGTACCCGAGTTCATCGCCACCGCCACGTCGGCCTGGGCGAGGGCGGGGGCGTCGTTCGTGCCGTCCCCCGTCATGGCGACGAGGTGTCCCTCCTGCTGGTAGCGACGGATCATCGCCAGCTTCGCCTCGGGGGTCGCCTCGGCGAGGAAGTCGTCGACCCCCGCCTCGGCGGCGATGGCCGCCGCGGTGAGCGGGTTGTCGCCGGTAATCATCACGGTGCGGATCCCCATCGCCCGCAGTTCCTTGAACCGCTCCGCGATCCCCCCCTTGACGACATCCTTGAGCTCGATGACCCCGAGCACGCGCGTGCCATCGATGACGACCAGCGGGGTCGCCCCGGCCTTGGCGACGTCGTCGCAGATGGCATTGACCTCTGCCGGCATCGCCCCACCGGCCGCGATGACGGCCTTCTGGATCGTGTCCCGCGCCCCCTTGCGGATCTGCCGGCCGTCGAGATCGACGCCACTGGTCCGCGTCTGGGCGGTGAAAGGAATGAAGGTGGCGCCGAGCGCCTCGACGTCGCGGCCGCGGAGGCCGTGGCGTTCCTTCGCGAGGATCACGATCGACCGCCCCTCGGGGGTCTCGTCGGCGAGGCTCGAAAGCTGCGCCGCCTCGGCGAGCTCCCGCTCGGTGACGCCCGTGGCCGGAAGGAAGCTGGCCGCCTGCCGATTGCCGAGGGTGATCGTGCCGGTCTTGTCGAGGAGGAGGACGTCGACATCCCCCGCGGCCTCGACCGCCCGGCCGCTCGTCGCCAGGACGTTCGCCCGAACCATCCGATCGATCCCCGCGATGCCGATGGCGGGGAGGAGGCCGCCGATCGTCGTCGGCGCGAGGCAGACGAAGAGCGCGGCGAGGACCGCCAGGCCGAGCGGCTCTCCCCGCCCCGCGCTTGCCACGGCATGCATCGAGAAGGGGAGGAGCGTCGCGGTGACGACGAGGAAGACGAGGGTCAGCCCGGCGAGGAGGATGTCGAGGGCGATCTCGTTGGGGGTCTTCTGCCGCTTCGCCCCTTCGACCATCGAGATCATCCGATCGAGGAAGCTCTCCCCCGGGTTGGCGGTGATCCGGATGACGAGCCAGTCGGAGAGGAGCCGCGTGCCACCGGTGACCGTGTTGCGATCGCCGCCGCTCTCACGGATCACCGGGGCGCTCTCGCCGGTGATCGCGCTTTCATCGACGCTGGCGACGCCGTCGATCACCTCGCCATCCCCCGGCACGATGTCGCCGGCCTCGATGAGGACATGATCGCCGGCGCGGAGTTGCGTCGAGGGAACGGCCTCGGTGGCCGCCTCGCGGCGCGGGGCGGTGAGCCGCTTGGCGAGCGTGTCGCTGCGCGTCTTGCGCAGGGCATCGGCCTGAGCCCGCCCCCGCCCTTCGGCCATCGCTTCGGCGAAGTTGGCAAACAGCACCGTTGCCCACAGCCCCACGGCCACCGCGGCGATGAAGGCGGGGTGCTCGGCCCCCGGTTGGCCGGCGAGGCGGGCCAGGGCGAGCACCGTGATCAGGGCCGCCCCGACCTCGATCGTGAACATCACTGGGGAGCGGATCATCCGCCGCGGATCGAGCTTCGTCAGCGCAGCCCCTGCCGCGCGGAGAATCGCGCCGGGATCGGCGAGGATGCCGGCCGGTTCGTCGTGGGTCATGGCGGGCCCTCCGCGATGGAGAGCGGCTGGAGGGCTTCGGCGATCGGCCCCAGCGCCAGGGCCGGTACAAACGAGAGCGCCCCCACGAGAATCACCGCCCCCGCCACGAGGAGGACGAATAGCGGCGTGTGGGTCGGGAGGGTGCCGGGGCTCTCCGCCACCGTTCGCTTCGCCGCCAGGCTACCGCCGATCGCCACCAGCGGGAGCATCGTGAGGAGGCGGCTTACGAGCATCGCCGCGGCAAGCGCCAGCGTCCAGAATGGGCTCGTCGCCGAGAGCCCTCCGAAGGCCGAGCCGTTGTTGTTGCCGGCGCTCGAGAAGGCGTAGAGGAGTTCCGAGAAGCCGTGCGGACCGGGGTTGGAGGCCGCGGCAGCCTCGGCCGGGAGGACGGAGGCCGCGGCGGTGCCGAGGAGGGTCACGATCGGGGGGACGAGGAGCACGATCATGCCCATCTTCATCTCGCGGGCCTCGATCTTCTTGCCGAGATACTCCGGGCTGCGGCCGACCATCAGCCCCGCCACGAACACCGCCACGAGCGTATAGGCGATGAGCCCGGCGAGCCCGGTGCCGACGCCGCCGAACACCACTTCGCCAAGCTGCATCATCCACATCGCCACGAGCCCGCCGAGCGGCGAGAAGCTGTCGTGGAGGGCGTTGACGGCGCCGCAACTGGTCGCGGTGGTGCTGATGGCAAACAGCGCCGATGCGGCCGGGCCGAAACGCACCTCCTTCCCCTCCAGCGGCCCCCCTTCGTGATCGGCCGAGGGCGATTGATCGACCTCCGCGGCGAAGGACGGGTTGGGACGGGTCTCGAAGCGGACGATGAGCGCGAGGAAAGGGAGGAAGAGAACGGCCATCGCCGCCAGAAGGGCGCGCCCCTGCCGCCGATCGCCGACCCAGCGGCCGAAGGCGAGGCAGCCGGCGACCGGGATCACGAGCATCGCCGCGATCTCGAGGAGGTTCGAAAGCGGCGTCGGATTCTCGAACGGATGGGCGCCGTTGGCATTGAAGTAACCACCGCCGTTGGTCCCCAGTTGCTTGATCGCGACCTGCGAAGCGACCGGTCCGGTGACGATCCGTCGCGTGGCCTTCTGCCCCGCGAGCGCGCCGTCGACGAGGGGCACGTCGATGGCCGTCGCGAACGACTGCACGACCCCCTGACTGGCGAGCAGGAGCCCGAGGAGGATCGCCAGCGGAAGGAGGAAGCCGACGGTGGCCCGGACGAGATCGCGCCAGAACGAGCCAACCGTGGGGCTGTCGCGCCGCACGAGCCCACGGACGAGCACCGCCAGCACGCACAGGCCGCTGGCTGCCGAGACGAAGTTCTGGACGGTGAGGCCGAGGGCCTGCGACCACGGCGAGAGCGTCGTCTCGCCAGCGTACGACTGCCAGTTGGTGTTCGTGACGAAGCTGGCCGCGGTGTTGATGGCGATCAACCACGGCACCGCGGGAAGCCCGTCGGGATTCCAGGGGAGGATGGCCTGGCAGCGAAGGAGCACCAGGAGGAGGACGAAGCCGGCCGCATGGAAGAGGAGGAGGGCGGCCCCGTATTCGGTGGCGGTCATCTCCTTGGCGGGCCAGGCACCGGCCGCCCGCAGCACCGGCCGGGTGATCGCCTCGAGCCAGCGATCGAGCCGGCGATCGCCGTCGGGCCCACCGTCGGGGGCGTGCTCCATCGGAAAGACCGCCACCAGCCAGGGGGCGATGGCGATCGCGGCGAGGGCCGTCGCCATGAGAATGGCGGCAACCTCGAGCAAGGCCCCGGTCATCATGCAAACCACTCCGGCGCCAGCATCGCCACGACGAGGTAGGCCGCCAGCAGGAGGGAGACGACGGCGGCGATGGCGAGCGTGGAGGGCATTGGGAATGGCCCGGCGGGGCACGGTCGTGGGAACGAAGCCGGCAGTATAATGACTCCACGGTGTCGAGTGGACACCGTCCCGACACCGGACACGCCGACAAGCCCAGGGAGACGGAAGCCGATCATGGTGAAGATCTCGACCACGTACGAAGGGGGGCTGCGATGCCGCGCCACCCACGGTCCCTCCGGCACCACGCTCGTCACCGATGCCCCGGTCGACAACCACGGCCGCGGTGAGAGCTTCTCTCCCACCGATCTGGTCGCCACCGCCCTGGGGGCCTGCATGATGACGATCATGGGGATCGCCGCCGAGCGGCATGCGATCGATCTCAAGGGGATGACGGTGGAGACGACGAAGGAGATGACCTCGGCCCCGCCGCGGCGGATCGCGTCGCTCCGCACCACGCTCACGATCCCGCTCCCGCCCGACCATCCCCACCGCCAACTCCTCGAGCAGGCGGCGCACACCTGCCCGGTGCACAAGAGCATCCACCCGGAGATCGCGGCGCCGATCGAGTTTGTCTGGACGGGCTGATCGGCCCCGGCCCTCAGCCCAGCGGCGAGGCACGCGCCTGGCGGCGAGCATGTCGAACGCCCCGAGCCCGCCGTTGGGTGCCCGCCGTTCGGTTTGATCCGCTCCTGTCCCACGCGGTGCCCCATGGCCGACCTGTTTTCCGCTTCGAGAGCCGCCAACGTCGCCCGGGCCGCCCCGCTGGCGGCGCGGATGCGGCCGCGCCGCCTCGCCGACTACGTGGGGCAGGAACACGTCATCGGCCCCGGTCGACTGCTCCGCCGGCTCATTGAATCGGACCGGATCGGATCGGTGATCCTCCACGGCCCGCCGGGCGTGGGGAAGACGACGCTCGCCGAGATCATCGCCCGCGAGACGCGGCGCCGCTTCGTCGAGCTCTCCGCCACCGCCTCGGGGGTGAAGGAGGTCCGCGAGGTGCTCGACGCCGCCCGTCGTCGGCTCGAGGACGATGGCCAGCGGACGTGCCTGTTCGTCGACGAGATCCACCGCTTCAACAAGGCCCAACAGGACGTCCTCCTCCCCGACGTCGAGCAGGGGACGATCGCGCTGATCGGCGCCACGACGCAGAATCCGTCGTTCGCACTCACCAGTGCCCTCGTCAGCCGCAGTCGGCTGTTCATGCTCGAGCCCCTCGCCGCGGCCGACGTCGCCGCGGTCCTTCGCCGGGCCGTGACCGACCGCGAGCACGGGCTCGGGGCGGAGCAGGTCTCGATCGACGACGCCGCCGTCGCCTTCCTCGTCGAGTCGTCCGACGGCGACGCCCGCCGGGCCCTGGGGGCACTCGAGATCGGCGTCCTCTCCGAGACGCGTCGGCCCCTCGTCTTCACCCTCGACCTCGCCCGCGAGAGCGTGCAGCGCAAGGCACTCGTCTACGACGCCGGCGACACGCATTACGACTGCGCCAGCGCCCTCATCAAGAGCATCCGCGGCAGCGATCCGGATGCCGGCCTCTACTGGCTCGCCCGGATGCTCGAGGGGGGAGAGGACGTGCGCTTCCTCGCCCGTCGCCTCGTGATCCTCGCCAGCGAGGATGTCGGCAACGCCGACCCACGGAGCTTGCTGGTGGCGGTGGCGGCGATGCAGGCGACCGAGTTCGTCGGGCTCCCGGAGTGCCAGCTTCCGCTTTCGCAGGCTGTCACCTATCTGGCGCTGGCTCCCAAGAGCAACGCCTGTACGACGGCGATCGCAGCGGCCCGACAGGATGTCCGCGATCGGGGCGTGATCCCCGTTCCCCGTCATCTCCAAGACCGTCATTCCGCCGCCGCCAAGGCCTTCGGCCGGGGCGAGGGATACCGCTACGCTCACGACCATCCCGACGGCATTGCGGCCCAGAATTATCTCGGCGTCGAGAAACGCTACTACGAGCCGACCGACCGTGGAGAAGAGCGAGATCTCGCCGTCCGGCTCGAGGAGATCCGGCGCCGCCTCGCCGGCGGTTGAAGCCTGCCACGGTGGAGGCCTGCCGGGTCTGATCGGCCGGCGTGGGCGAAGGGGCGCCGTTTCCCTGTGACGGCGCCGGGCGTGGCAGTACCATTGGGGGTCGCATGGCACTCTGTCGGGTGCCTGGGTGGTGGGAGCGGAGTTGATCGTGATGACAGACTCAGAGCCGATGCCGGGAGAGGCAGCCGGAGAGCCCGCAGCCCCGCTCGAAGGGCCGGCCGGCCGGGCCGCGATCTCCTCCGACGTCGGCAGTGTCGGGGCGTTGCAACGGAGTGCCTGGCACGCCACCCTCGGACTGGCCGCTTACACCGTCGTCGCCCTCGGATTGATCGGTTGGTCGCTCCGGCGTGGCCGGCTCTCCGACGCGCTGTTGCTGCTGGTGGCGATGGCCGTGGCGCTGCCGCCGATCCTCAGCTACCGAAGGCAAGTGCGCAAGCGTCTGCGGGCTCTCGCCGGCGATACGGCCCCGGGAGACGTGGCGACTGAAGGCGGCCCCACCGGAACTCCGCCGGCTGCGGGCGAAACCGTCGGTGACCATTCCGGACACGCGAGCGTCGCCGATGCCGCCGCGGGGCAAGTTTCATTGCCTCCATCGGAAGCCTGAGCACTGCCATGCCGAGCGCCCCCACCGATCGACCATCGACCCTCCCCGACGATGGCCGCGGCACGAGCGCTGCCGGTGCTTCGTTCGATGCGGCTGCCTGGGTGCTCCTCGACTGGGCGGCGAGCGCCTTCTCCACGATCTCGATCACGCTCTTGGTCGCCTACATCGAGAAGGTCGTCTTCGCCGGCGATCCGTGGGGAGTGCCGGGCGGGGTGGTGTGGGCCTGGACGCTCGCGGCGGCGATGCTCGTCACGGCGGGCTTGGCCCCGTGGGTGGCGGCCTGGGCCGATCGGACGCACGCCCACCGCGGGGCCTTGATGGCGAGCATCGTCGCCGGGTGTGGCGCCGCGTTTCTCCTGGCGGCCCTCGCGCCGACGGCGCGGGTGCCGATCGTGCTGGCCGTCGTCGTCGCCGCGGTCGGCTTTGATCTGGCGGCGATCTTCACCGGAAGTCTCTTGCCACGGATCGCCCGCGGGCCTCAGGCCGACCGTCTTTCGGCGATCGGCTATGCCGCAGGCTACGCGGGGGGGGCGGTCGCGCTGATCGTCGCCACGCGGGTGTTCGCGGCCCGGGCGTCGCTCGGCCTCGGTGACTCGGGCGCGCTCCGCGCGGCGTTCGCGATCATGGGGGCATGGTGGATCCTGTTTTCGATTCCGGCCTTCTGGGCCCGGTTTGGCGACGGCCATTCAAACGCCCACGCGGCGACAGCGTCGGGCGAACTCCTCGGCTTCGCGCGGGCGCTGGTTCGTGGGAATGAAGGCTACGGTCGCCTCGGCAGCGTCCTCGGCGGTGCGATGCTCATCCTCGGCGCGATGCAGACGGCGATCAGCCAATTCTCCTCGGTGGCTCTCGAGGAGTTTCATCTCGATCCGCCGGCGCTCGTCGGCCTGGTGCTCCTCGTCCAGTTCGTCGCCCTCCCCGGGGCCCTCGCCGTCGGATGGCTCTCGACCCGCTTCGGCCGCTGGCCGATGCTGTCGATGTCGCTCGTCGGCTGGGGTGTCGTGCTCGCTTCGGCGATGTTCGTGACGACCAGGTCGCAGCTCACGGCAATGGCGATCCTCCTGGCGCTCGTCCTCGGCGGCGCGGCGAGCGTGATCCGCGCGGCGGTGGCGGTGCTCGCACCGGCCGGCCGCTACGGCGCCACGTTCGGCCTCCTCAACGTCGGCTCAAAGCTCGCCGGATTCGTCGCCAGCCTCGTGTTCGGCGGCGTCTACGCGCTCTCGGGGCATCCTCGGGCCGGGCTCGTCGCGCTCCTCGGCCAGCTCCTTCTCGGGTGGTGGCTCCTGTCACGGGCTGGTGCCGGGGCCCTCGAGGCCGGGGGCGATGCGGCGGGGAGCGGCTGATGCGCTGTGTGATCCAGAGGGTGGGGAGGGCGGAGGTGACGATCGACGCCCGGAGCGTCGGGAGGATCGGCCGCGGGCTGCTCGTGCTCGTCGGCGTGGAGTCGGGGGACGAGGCCACCGATGCCGAGTGGAGCGCCGAGAAGATCTCGCGGATGCGGATCTTCGCCGACGACGATGGGAAGATGAACCGGAGTGTCGTCGACATCGACGGCGGGCTCCTCGTCGTCAGCCAGTTCACGCTTCATGCAAGCACCCAGAAGGGAAACCGGCCGAGTTTCCTCCGGGCAGCCCGGCCGGAGGAGGCGGTGACGCTCTACGAACGCTTCCTTGCCGCGCTCGAGCGCGAGGCCGGGCGTCCGGTGGCCCGGGGAGTATTCGCCGCCGACATGGAGGTGAGCCTCGTCAATGAAGGGCCGGTGACGATCGTCGTCGATTCCCGGCGGCGAGAGTGAGCCCGGCGGCCGATGAATCGGCCGCGGAAAAAGGGCTCTGGCCGGGGGGCAGTGGACCGGCGGGGTTTTCTGTTAGAATGTCCCACCCTGATCGATTTCGCGGTGGCTATAGCTCAGTTGGTTAGAGCACTAGATTGTGATTCTAGGGGTCGCGGGTTCGAGTCCCGTTAGCCACCCTT
>CAJBCV010000045.1 GCA_903951635.1 uncultured Planctomycetaceae bacterium | reverse complement strand
CCTGCCGTCGAGCCGGCGTAGCCGACAAGCGGAGCCATGGATGGCGAAGCGCAGGCGGGTCCGAGTGAGCGGAGGCCTGGAGGGCCGGAGCGAACGTCCGGCATGACGGCAGGGGCGACCCCGACCCACGCAGGACCAGGCACAAAAAAACCCCGTCGGCCGCCCCAACGGGCGACCGACGGGGTGCGAATCGCTGACGGCTCAGAGCGGGCGAACGACCGACTGCGTCCGGTAGTAGTCGAGGAGCGTCTCGATCGAGAGCACGCCGCCCCCCATGCCGCTCTTGTTCACGCCGCCGTAGGGAACGCCACGGGGGAAGACGTTGTGGGCGTTGATCCAGCTGTTGCCCGCCACCATCGACTCGGCGACCCGGTTGGCCCGCGACAGGTCGCTCGTCCAGACGCTGTTGGCAAGGCCGTAGTCGGTGTCGTTGGCCATCGAGACCGCCTCGTCCTCGCTGCCGAACTGGGCGATGTAGGCGACCGGTCCGAAGATCTCCTCACGGGCGGCGACGTTGTCGAGCGTGCCGGCCATGAGCGCCGGCTTCACATAGAAGCCGTCGTGGCCGGCAACCTCTGCGGCGCCACCGGCGAGCACCGCCTCAGCGCCCTGGGCCTGCCCCTTCTCGAGGTAGCCGAGGACGCGCTGCCGCTGCTTGGCGTTGACGACCGGCCCCATGCCGGAGGCGTCGTCCATCTGATAGCCGACGTGGACGCTTCGCAGCCGCGACTTGCACTCGTCGACGAAGTCCGCGTAGATCTTCTTGTGGACGATCCAGCGGGTGGCGTCGCAGCAGACCTGGCCAGAGTGGAACGTGATCGCGTTGACGAGCTTCTGGGCCGTGCCGGCGACGTCGACATCCTCGAACACGACCGCGGCCCCCTTGCCGCCAAGCTCGAGCTTGACCGGGACGAGGTTGTGGCCACAGGCTTGGCCGACCAGCCGCCCCACTTCCGGGGATCCGGTGAAGCTCATGTGCTTGAGCCCGGGGTGCTTCGTGAGGGCGGCGCCGGCGCCGCTTCCCGTGCCGGGGATGACATTGATGACGCCGTCGGGGAGGCCGATCTCACGGGCGAGCCGGCCGAGATAGATTGCCGAAAGAGGCGTATCCTCGGCGGGCTTGATGACGACGGTGTTGCCGGCGGCGAGAGCCGGCGACACGCCCCAGCCGATGAGGAGGAAGGGGAAGTTCCAGGGGAAGATGAAGCCGCACGGGCCCCAGGCATGGCGGACGGTGCGGGCATCGTGGCCGGAGACGGCGAGCGTCGTGCGGTGCTCGACATGGAGGGCCATGTCGGTGAAGTAGCGGAGGGTGTCGATGAAGTTCTGGACGTCACCGAGGGCGTGGGCGTGGATCTTGCCGGCGTCGAGGGCCTCGATCTGGCCGATGATCGGCTTGTGCTTTTCGACGGCGTCGGCGAGGCGGTGGAGGAGCGCGCCCCGCTCGTTGGCGGGCATCGTCGCCCAGCCGCTCTTCTTGAAGGCGTGGGCCGCGGCGCCAACCGCCCGGTCGACATCTTCGGGAGAGAGGCAGCAGAACTCGGCGAGCGTCTTGCCGTTACCCGGATCGATTGTCTTCATCGTCTCGCCCGCCGAGCCGGCGACGTCCTTGCCTCCCACGATCCCCTTGAGCGGTGCCGACGAGAGGAACTTTTCGACTTCGGGAAGGAGCTTGGACACGGCCATGGATGAAATCTCCGGTGAGCGGGCAGAAAGGCGGGGGCACGGATCGCTCGATCACCCCCTGACAGTCTCCATCTTCGGGTGCGACCCCATGAAGATGCAAGCCGGAGGACGCAAGCCGGCCCCCGCGCAACCCTCACCCGCGCTCGCCTCCCCCAGCGTCAGCGCCCGTCCGCGAGGAGCCGCCCCATCCATCGCCCGGTCGCCTGGCCACTGCAGGCGGCCCCTTCCACCCGCGGCCCCTTGAAGGCGTCGCCGCAGCAACCGATCGGTGGCGCGGCCGACGGCGACACAAAAGGCGCCGGCACGATGACACGCGGCTG
>CAJBCV010000044.1 GCA_903951635.1 uncultured Planctomycetaceae bacterium | reverse complement strand
GGCTGGCGCGGGGACGAGAACGGTTCAGCGGTCGAGTTCGGCGGCGATGATGTTGAGGCTGCCGAGGACGGCGACGACGTCGGAGAGCGTGTGGCCCCGGATCAGTTGGGGGAAGAGCGAGAAGTGGAGCACCGACGGGGGGCGGCAGCGGGCCCGGTAAGCGGTGTCGTCGCCGTCGCCGACGATGTAGAAGCCGAGCTCGCCGTTGGGGGCCTCGATGGCCGCGTACGACTCTTCGTAGGGCACCTCGAACGAGCGATTGCTCATCGACAGTTCGAAGTGGGAGATCGTCCCCTCGATCGTCGAATAAACCTGCTGCTTCGTCGGCCGCGCCACGCGCTGATCGACGCCGACGTTCACCTCGCCGGCGGGGAGGTTCTCGATCGCCTGATTGAGGATTTTCAGGCTCTCGCGCATCTCCTGCATGCGGACGAGGTAGCGGGCGTAGCAGTCGCCGGCCGCGGCACAGCAGATCTGGAAGTCGTAATCGGCGTAGGCGAGGTAGGGCTCGTCCTTCCGCAGGTCGCGGGTGACGCCGCTGGCGCGGGCCACCGGGCCGGTGGCGCCGCCGTTGATCGCCGCTTCCTTCGTCAGCACGCCGACCCCCTTCGTGCGGTCGACGAAGATCCGGTTGCGGGTCAGCAGCCGTTCCATGTCGTCGAGCGTCTTGGGGAAGGTGCGGAGGAAGGTGCGGATCTTCTCGATCACAAGCGGCGTGAAATCCTGGGAGACTCCGCCGACCCGGGTGTAACTGTTGGTGAACCGGGCCCCGCAGAGCGTCTCGAAGATGTCGTAGATCACCTCTCGCTGGTAGAAGCCGTAGAGGAAAAACGTGAACGCGCCGGTGTCGAGCCCCACCGCTCCGTTGCAGAGGAGGTGATCGCTGATCCGGGCGAGCTCCGCGATGATCGTGCGGATCACCTTGCAACGAGGCGTCAGATCGATCCCCAGAAGCGTCTCCACGGCATGGTGCCAGGCGACGTTGTTGGCCATCGGGGAGATGTAGTTCATCCGGTCGGTGACCGTCACGTACTGATTGAACGTGAGGTGTTCACCGATCTTTTCAAAGCCCGAATGGAGGTAGCCCATCTCCGGCATCGCGTCGACGACCCGCTCCCCCTCGAGCTTGAGAACGAGCCGCAGGGTCGTGTGCGTCGCGGGATGCTGCGGGCCGAAGTTGAGCGTCCAGAGGTAGTCCTCCTCGCGGGTGGCCGCCGGACGGACGCGGGTGTCGTGATCGGGGGCGATCGACATGGTGGCCTGGGGGCTGTGAGGAACGGGTGGAGGCGGTACGGAGAGCGTGACGAGCCGAGGGAGCAGACGACGTTTCAGCCGTCCTCGCGGGTGAGGATCGGGAAGTTGTGGCGTTCGCCACGCCCCTGGAGCGGGTAATCCTTGCGCAGCGGATGGGCGGTGAACTGTTCCGGCATCATCAGACGGCGGAGATCGGGATGGCCGAGGAAGCGGATCCCGAACATGTCCCATACCTCGCGCTCGAGCCAATCGGCCGAACGCCACACGCCAACGACGCTCCTCACGGCAGGCTCGGGATCGTCGACGAACACGCGCACGGTGAGCCGGCGGGGGGTGGCCGTCGAGGCGAGGAGGTAGACGAGGCCGTAGCGCCGGGTGGCGCCGCGGTATTCGAGATAGTCGACGCAGGTCACGTCGACGAGGAGATCGAAGCCGGCCGCAGCGAGGAAGGAGAGAACCTCGAGCGACGCCGGTTCACCGACCACGACGCGCGATTGGCCGCGGTAGGCGGTGATCTCGAGCCCCGGAAACCGGGCCACGAGCGTGTCGAGGATGTCGGCGGTGGGGGGCTGATCGGTCGTCATGGTCTCGTGAGCGGTGGCTGGGGGGGATGGCGCCGGTCCGGCGGACGGGCGGGGTCAGGAGCGGGGGGCACGCAACTCCCGCTGGATGACCGGATTGCGGGCGGCGTCGATCGAGAGTGGGCCGACCGCTTCGACGAGGGCCCGCTTACGGAGCTGACGCTCGCGGGTCTCGAACTCCCGGCCGGTGATCGTCCCCTCTGCCTGGATCTTGTCCTGGAGGTCGATGATCGCCTGGATGAGCTGTTCGGGGCGGGGCGGGCAGCCGGGGACGTACATGTCGACCGGGATGAAGCGGTCGATCCCCTGAACCACCGCGTAGGTGTCGAACACGCCGCCGGTGCTCGCGCAGGCTCCCATCGAGATGCACCATTTCGGTTCGTGCATCTGCAGCCAGATCCGCTGGAGGACCGGAAGCATCTTCATCGCGACCCGTCCGGCCACGATCATGAGATCGCATTGCCGCGGGCTGAAGCGAAACACCTCGGCGCCGAAGCGGGCGAGGTCGTGCTTCGCGGCACCGGTCGCCATCAGCTCGATGCCACAGCAAGCCGTCGCGAATGGCATCGGCCAGAGGCTGTTTTTGCGGCACCAGTTCGCGAGTTCGTCGAGCCGGCTGACGACGACGTTTTCCGGCAGTTCTAGCGCCACCGAAACACCCCCTTGCGCCAGTCATAGGCGAATCCGACCACGACCAGAGCGATGAACGCCATCGCTCCCGCGAACACCAAGCCGCGACCCGAAACGAGCCCCTGGGAGACCGCCGCGTCGACGCCTGCCGCGGACCGGCTGGCGACCGCCCAGGGATAGAGAAAGAGAAGCTCGACGTCGAACACGAGGAACGTGATCGCCACGAGATGGAAGCGGACGTCGAACCGGCGGCGCGTGTCGTGCACCGGGTCCATGCCGCTTTCATAGGGCATTTCCTTGACCCGGTTGGTCCGCTTGTTGGGGCCGATGAGGCTCGAGCCCACGACCAGCCCGACCGACACCGCCGCGGCGATGGCAACGAAGAGGAGGACGGGAAGGATCGCTTCCATGGGTGGGCCTGAACCGTGGGGAAAGGCGGGGGCGCTGCCCGATCTGGCAGGGAACCGTCTCACCGGACAAAAGGGGCCGACCGGGCGACTTCGTGAAATCCTTCACAAAGTCGGCGTTGAAAAAAGCCGGAGCGCTGCTCCGGCCATTTTCTCCCGGTTGGACGGGTCGAACCGATGGGGAAGGTTATACCGTGCCGATCGGTCGGCGACGAGGTGGGCTTCTTCGCCGTCGGTCCGGGTCAGAAGTTTCCCAGGCTCATCCCGACATAGGCCCCCCAGGGGCCGATCCCGATCGACATCCCGCTGCCGACCCGGGCATTGGCAAACGGCGGGCTGCCTCCGCTGCCCCCCGAATTGCTCCGATAGGGGGAATAGGAGGTACTCGAGTTCATTTTCGAGGTGGCCGCGAGGGAGGCGTCGGCGGTGGCCTTGCGGTTGGCCGCGGCGACCTCGGCGAGGACCTGCCGGCCGGTATCGAAGGCCACCTGCCGATCCTTGAGGTTCTGGCGGGTGCGCTCGATCTTTTGGATCTCCTGGGAGAGTTGGGCGGCGGTCATGTCGACGACGTTGGGGACATCCCTGAGGACGTCGGCCCGCTTGCGGTCGGTCATCGCCGAGAGGTACTGCCCCATCCAGGCCCGGGCTTCCTGAGCTTCGGGGGCCTCGATGACCTTGAACTTCGCCTCGAGGTCGTCAAGGAGGTATTCCAACTCCTGCGGCGACATCTTCATCACCTTGGCGTTGAAATCGGCCTTGATCCGCTGCACCTCGCGCGGAGGATAGATCTTCTGAACGGAGAGCCATTCCCCCAACTCGAAGATCGCCCGGCGCCAGCGGGAGCTCTGGAGGATTTCCGCCTTCGCGGCCATCGCTTCCTGGGCCTCATCCTGCCCGGTGGTCGCAGCCGCCGGCGGATCGGCCGCCTGGCCGACGAGCGGGCGGAACGCTCCTCCGACGATTCCGGCCGCGACGGCGCAGGCCAAGAGACAGGGAACAACGAGCTTGAACGGCTTCGTGGGCATGGGACGGGCGGAGGGGGTCATTCGGAGGGTTCCCCGGGCTTGCGGGTCATCGTCATGGTCACCGCGGCCTGATTGTTGGCCCCGGCGTGGGTCGGCAACGACTGGAAGGTGCACTCTTCCTTGCCGTCGTAGAGATAGTGGTTGATGGTCGAGGTCTGGGTGCCGTCGGGGTGAACGGTTGTCGTCCGCGACACCCACACCCCCTCCTCGAGCGACCAATCCGCTTCGGAATGGCTGCCATCGGTGCTGAACGACCACGAGTGAAGGCGGCGCGTCAGGGGATCCCAGCCGATCCGCTGGGAGACCTGCAGTCTCTCGCTCCCGTCGGGAGACGAGATCGTTGTTTCGCGGAGGAGATAGGTGCCGGTGGGATTCCAGCGGACGCTCGTCTCCATTCGGGGGGGCGCCACGTCTTCTCCTTCGGGCTTTTGACCGTCGACGGTGACGGTCCAATCGCCGACGAGCCATTCGAGGTCGGAGAGCCTTGCCGACGTCTCCGGCGGATCGGTCCGCCATTCGCGGAGGCTCGCCACCTTCCAGCCTTCGGCCTGCTTCACCCACGTGGCCGTGAAACGACCGTGATGCGGCGTGGAGGCTCCGGGGGGGGTGACGACGACGGTGCCATCCTCGAGGGCCACCGAGTCGGAAAGGAGCCGGATCGAAACCTCCTCGATCGCAAACGAGGGACGGGCCTGCCCCTCCTCGGCCGGTTCCAAGCCAGCGACGCTCTCCCGGCCGCGGAACACCTGCCCCATGTCGTCGATGATGTCGCCATCCTCGGTCCAGAGGGCGGCAACGGCCTTGCCGTCGCCGCGGGCGAGCGCTTCCTGATAGCCCCGCGAGGCGGCCCGGACGGCCTCGATGCCGGCGCCCTTCGCGGCGGGCGCCCGCTCCACTGGCGCCTGAGCAAAGGCCGGAGCGATGCCGACAGCGAGCATGGCGGCGCAAAGACAGAGGGAACGGGACAGGGCTTTGGAGTCGGTCATGAGGCTGAACTCGCGGCCGGGGGCGGGGCAGGGAAGGGAACGGCGCCGCCGGAGCAAGCCTCCGGAGGGGTCATCCAATCCCTCAATCCTAGCATGGACTGCCTGTCCGCTCGACGATCGGGTTGGGCCGGCGGTGACGGATGGCCGGGGCGATTGGGGGTTTGGTAAGCTTTGATCATGGCAGATTCCCTGGCGACGCTTGCCGACCTCGTCCGTCGCCCCAGCGTCAACCCGATGGGGCGCGACGTCTCGGGGCCTGAGTACCTCGAGGGGCGGATCACCGACTACCTCGTGCAGCGTTTCAGCGCCCTCGGCCTCCCTTGGGC
>CAJBCV010000043.1 GCA_903951635.1 uncultured Planctomycetaceae bacterium | reverse complement strand
GGGAGCAGATCACCCGGCACGACATCGCCGCGGCCGGATTCAACCTCGAGGAGACGCGCGACTTCATGCCGCAGATGGGGCCGATGGTCGGCTATGCGGTGACGCTCGTCGTCGAGCCTTCGCAGGCCTCGCACAAGGCCAATGCGTCGGCCTGGAGCGATTACCGGCGCTATGTTTCCGGAGTGCCGGGGCCGAAGATCGCCGTCGTTCAGGATCTCGACAAGCCGGCGGTGATCGGGTCTTTCTGGGGGGAGGTGAGCTCCAACACCCACCGGGCGCTGGGGTGTGTCGGCACGATCACCGACGGGGCGATCCGCGATGTCGACGAGATGACCAATGCCGGCTTCAAGGCGATCGCCCGCCGCCTCTGCGTCGGCCACGCTCATGTCGTGCCGGTCCGCTTCGGCGTCGATGTGACGGTGTTCGGCAGGGAGATCCTCCCGGGGCAGCTCGTCCATGCCGACAAGCACGGCTTCCTCGCCGTGCCGGCCGAAGACGAAGCCAGGCTCCTCGAGGCGGCCTCGTTCATGGATGCCAACGAATGCCAGACGGTGATCGCCGCCGCCCGCGGGGCCGCCGGGCTGCCGGCTGAAGAAGTGCTCGCCCGCATGGACGAGGCCGGACGGCGCTTCGGCGAGAACGCGCGGCGCGAGTTCGGCCGTCGCGGCGAGTGGTGAGGAGGGGGCCATGACGCAGCCCTCGACAGGCCCGCGTTGCCGCCGCGGGCTCGGCGACAAGAAGCGATCGACGTGGTGGCTTGCCGCGCTGATGACCGTTGGCATCTCGGTCGCCCTCCCCGGCCCGGCCGCCGAGCCGGAAGACGGCGCTCTTCGCATTGATCGCCTTCGGCTCCTCGGCACGCACAACTCCTACCACATCGCCCCCGATCCGTTCGTCGCCCGGCTCATCGCGTCGGCCACGCCAGCCGAAGCGCGGGCGATCGATTGCACGCAGCGTCCGATCCCCGAGCAGCTCGACCGCCTCTCCCTTCGGCATCTCGAGCTCGACTGCTACCGCGATCCCGACGGGGGGATGTTTGCCCAGCCGCTGGGGCTGACGCTGGCCGGTGCCGTCGGCCAGCCGTCGGCGCTCGAGTGGCAGGATGAACTCGCCGAGCCAGGGATCAAAGTGATCCACAGCCCCGGCTTCGATTTCCGCACCACCGTGCCGACGCTCCGCGCGGCGCTTCGCGAAGTGAAGGCCTGGTCCGACGCCCATCCGCGCCATGTGCCGATCTTTCTCCTCCTCGAACTGAAGTCGGACGCCTACGCGCCGCCCCAGCCGCTCCCCTGGAATGACGAGGGATTTGCCGAACTCGAGGCGACGATCCTTGCCGTCTTCCCCCGCGAGCGGATCCTCGCGCCGGATGACGTCCGCGGCGACAAGCCGACGCTTCGCGAGGCGGTCGCAGGCGTCGGCTGGCCGAAGGTCGACGCGCATCGCGGCAAGATCGTCTGCCTGATGGACAACGAAGGGGGCGTGCGCGACGCCTACCTCGCCAACAGCGACGTGCTCGCGGGACGGCTCCTGTTCACGAGTGTCGCGGCCGACCATCCGGCGGCGGCCTTCATGAAGCGGAACGATCCGCAGGGAGCGCACGACGAGATCCGCCGCCTCGTCGACGCCGGATTCCTCGTCCGCACGCGGGTCGATGCCGGGCTCGAGGAACCCCGCCGCGGTGACCTCGGGCGGTTTGAGCGAGCGCTGTCGAGCGGCGCTCAACTCCTCTCGACCGATCTCCCCGAGCCCGACACTCGCTTTCCCGGATATCTGATCACGCTCCCTCGGCCTCCGGGCGAAGACGGGCCGTGAGAAAGGCCTCGATCTCGCTGCGGTGGGGCGCCGAGGCCTGGGCCCCTTCGCGCGTCACCGAGATCGCCGCGGCCGCGGCGGCAAACCGGGTGGCAGCGACGAGATCGTGCCCCTCCGCGAGCATCACCGCCAGCGAGCCGTTGAAGACGTCGCCCGCCGCGACCGTGTCGCGTGGCTCGACGGGGAACGCCGGCACCTGCGCGAGGCCTTGGCCCGTGGCGACAAGCGCGCCTGCCGCGCCGAGCGTGACGACCACCGCCCGAGGCCCGAGGTCGAGGAGCGTGCGGGCGATGCCTTCGATATCGGCGGCCGAGGCTTCGCCGGCGGGGCCATCGGCGGCGAGCGCCGTTGCTTCGGTCTCGTTCGGCGTGAGGATGTCGATACCAGCCAGGAGCGTGGCCGGCAGGGGGCGGGCCGGGGCGGGATTGAGGATCACGCGCCTGCCGGCGGCCCGGGCGATCTCCACGGCGTGCGCCACGGCCTCGAGCGGGATCTCGAGTTGGAGAAGAACGACGTCGGCCGCCGCGATCGCCGGACGGGCGCGTTCGATGTCTTCGCGCGAGAGTCGGTCGTTGGCCCCTCCGGCAACGGCGATCGAGTTTTCCCCGGCCGCATCGACGAGGATCAGGGCCACGCCGGTCGGGCAGTGGGGCGTGATGCTGATGAAGTCGGTCTTGATCCCCTCGGCCCGGAAGGCGTCGATCGCCGCGCGCCCCATCGAATCGTCGCCGACGCGGGCCACGAACGTCGTGTGGCCCCCCGCCCGCGCTGCCGCCACCGCCTGATTCGCCCCCTTGCCACCGGGGACACTCGCGAATCGCCCGCCGAGGACGGTCTCTCCGGGGCGGGGCAGCGAAGCGACGCGAACGACGAGATCGACATTGATGCTGCCAATGACGACGATCGTTCCGGTATTTGTGTCGGTGGTCGCGGGATGGTCGGTCATGCGAGGAGCCTCGGAAGAGGATCAGCCTCCGGCCGCCGGCGGGGCAGGGGAGGGGGGAGCGTCGCCGGTGTACTCGATGCGCGAGGCCCAGACGAGGGCCGGACGTTCGACGAGGATGAACAGGAGCCACGCCGCGACGAGCGATGAGCCGATGCCGGCGGCGAGGGCAGCCATGTTGACGAGCGTCCCGCTCCCCAGGCGACTGACGAGACTGACGGCCCGTGAGCCGATCGGCTCATGGAGGAGGTAGAAGGAGTAGGTGAGGCTCGCGGCCGCCGCGATCCGAGGATGGTGTGGAAGGGAAACGAAGGCGATCGCCAGACTCGCAATCGCCCCCGCCAGAGCACCGGCGGGGCTTCCGGTCGCGGCCGCGACGATCGCCGCCGCCACGATCACCGACAGAAACGCCGGCGTGGTCAGCAGCCCGGAAAAACGCTCGAACGCGGCGATCCCCATGAGGAACAGCGGGAGCCACTGGAGGAGCCAGGGGGAATGAACCGCGGCGGGCCCGGTGACGAGATCGACTGCGGCCCAGGAGGCGGCGAGCCCCAGGGCATGAAAGCCGAGTTGCACCGCTGGCGCCTTCGAAAGGATCAACGGAAGGAGCGCCACGGCGGCGAGATAGAACTGGCACTCGATCCCGAGGGTCCAGCAGTTGCCGTTGTACCACCCGAGTCCGAGGACGCCGTTTAAGTAGCCGAGGTGGGCGAGGGTCGTGGTCCAGGGAAACGTTGGCTCGGGGCCGGCCGAGCCGAGAAATCGCCATTCCTGCCAGATCAACAGCGCCGAGAGAGCCGAGGCGACGAGGTACGGCGGATCGAGGCGGAGAGTGCGTTTGAGGATGAATCGCCCCGCATCCCGTGGCCAGTCGAACCGACCGCGGGCCAGCGCCCAGGGGATGATGAAGCCCGAGACGACGAAGAACACTTGGACGCCGGTGAAGCCCCAGTGCGTCGTCGACCTCACGACCTCGCTGCGCGTGCGGAATCCAAAGTGGTACCACATCACCGACAGCGCGGCGACGATGCGGAGGAGGTCGACGATCGCCAACCGCGAAGCCGACGGCCGGCGTGGGGCACCGTCCGGGGAAGCCATCGTTCAGTGGCCCGTGGCGAGATGGGCGTCGAACCAGTCGAGCATCGCCCGGAACATCGTCTCGTTGCCGGCGGCGTTGAAGCCGTGGCCGGCCCCTTCGATGACGACGAGGTCGGCGGCGACGTCGCTGGCCCGGAGGGCGTCGCGAATCTTTTCGCTGTGCCACAGGGGCACCAGTTCGTCCTTGTCGCCATGGACCATCAGTGACGGGGCGTCGTCGTCGGAGACCTGCTTGAGCGGGGAATAACTGTCACCGTTCTCCCGGGGGAACTTGAGCGCCGGGAACTTCTCGAGGTAGCCCGCGGCCGGGTCGAGGTATGGGGTGAGGTCGGTCGGCGGAAACACCGCGGCGACGGCCGCCACCCGCGGCTTGTCGTCACGGCCGCGGGCGGCAGCGTTGGTGGTCGTGCCGAGCATGAGCGAGAGGTGGCCGCCGGCGCTGAACCCGAAAACGCCGAGTCGGTTGCGGTCGATGCCGTGATCGGCGGCATGGTCAGTGACATGCTCGAGGGCCGATCGCACGTCAGCGACGATCTCTGGAATGAGGTACTTCGGGCTGCTGCCATGACGCACGGCACAGACCGTATAGCCATGGTCGAGGAACGGCTTCGTGAACGGGAGCATCGCCGCGGGGGGCATCCACTGCGACACCCAGCCGCCACTGACCATGAGGAGGAGGCAGGGGCCCGGCTTGTCGCCGGCGCTTGCCGGACGGAAGACGTCGTAGGTCAGGGCCATGCCATCCTTGTGGCCGTAGACCACATCGGGCGTGATCGTCACCCCGGGGATCGTCGGTTCATCGGCGTGCCCGGAGGGGGCGATCACGGAGGCCACCGTCACGGAGGCCACGAGGAGGAACGCGGCGGCGAGGCGGGGGCGGATCATGATCATGGGAGATTCCTCGTGGAGCGGATCCGGCGGATGAGGGCATTGGTGGAGCTGTCGTGGCGGAGCTCAGGGGAAACGGGGCTCTCGAGCTCGGGAAGGATCCGCCCTGCGAGCACTTTGCCGAGTTCCACGCCCCACTGGTCGAAGCTGTTGATGTTCCACACGACTCCCTGCGTGAACACGCTGTGCTCGTAGAAGGCCACAAGCGCGCCGAGGATCGCTGGGGTGAGGCGATCGTAGAGGATGGTGCTCGACGGGATGTCGCCGGGGAACTCGCGATGG
>CAJBCV010000042.1 GCA_903951635.1 uncultured Planctomycetaceae bacterium | reverse complement strand
TCGATAGCTGGAAGGATCTCCTCGTCGTCCCGGAGCTGAAGGCCTGCGTCACGCTCCTCGGGCCCGACAACAAGCCGGTGGCGAAGCTCGGCGAAGCGGTCGCCCGCTTGGGGGCTGTGGAAAACCTCCGCGGCCAACCCGACAAGTGGGTCGACGGCGAGTTCGTCCACCCGCACGACGCTTGCTTCACACCCTCGGGCGATATCTTCGTCGCGGAGTGGGTCGCCACCGGGCGGGTGACGAAGCTCGAGAAAGTGTGACGGAAGGCCCGCTCACACGACGCCGTTCTTCACCGCCCAAACCGCCACCTGGGTGCGGTCGCGCATCGACATCTTTCGCAACAGCTTGTGGATGTGTGTCTTCACCGTCTCCAGCCCGATCCCGAGCGCGGCGGCGATCTCCTCGTTGCTCAGCCCGTAGGCGAGATGCCGCAGCACCTGCCGCTCGCGGAGGGTGAGATGGCGATCGGCGGCGTCGGCCCCGGTGGCGGCGAGCCGGGCGCCGACGAGCGCGAAGGGCTCACCGGGAGGCGTGGCCTGCCCCGCGGCGGCACTGCGGATCGCCGCCACGAGTTCCTGGGCCGTGCCGCTCTCGGGAATACAGTTGACGGCGCCGGCTGCCCGCGCCCTGGCCTGATGGGTGGTGTCGGCCGACGGACTCGTGATCACGATGCGGACACCGGGCGCCCCGGCCTTCACCCGGCGGGCGACTTCGAAGCCGTCCACGGGGCCCGGGAAGCTTCCGTCGACGAGCGCCACGACGGGATTCGAGGCGACGATCGCGGCGATCGCGCTTTGGGCATCGGCGAGACTCCCGGCAATGACGAAGCCTTCGCTCGCGGCGATCGCGATCATGCCGGCGCGGAGAATCTCACTCGAATGGGCGACCGCGAGAGAAATCTGCTGATCCATGGTGAAGAGGCGATCCGTGCCGCGTGTCGGGTTGACCCGTTGCGAGCCGGACAAAGACTCGTCCGGCTAGGCATCGATTCCCGGCCGCCACGGCCGCGGCCGGACGCCCGGATCGACGCAAGCCCCTTCAACGCCAGCGAGGAGGAAAAGTTTCGCCGCCCCCTCACAGAGAGGCAGTTGCCGTCCCCCCGAAAGCGTGAGCCTTTCGGGTCACTCGCCCTGCCGGAGGATCTCGCCCAGTCGCCGGACGATTTCCGGATTCGGTGGCCGCCGATCCCCCGCCACGAGGATCTCGAAATTGTCAGCGAGAATCTCCTCGGGGTGAATGAGGTAGCCGGTGTTTTTCCCCACCTGCTCAAAAAACCCCTCGGTGTCCTCCGGCTTGCGCATGATCGGGGCCCCGTCGGCATCGACCTCGGGCACGCCGCGGACCGGATCCCCCTCGAGCCTCACCGCCATGAGGCGAAACTCCATCGTGTCGAAGAACGCCTTCCCCGCCGCCGCGTCGTAGTCGGCGGTCCGCGACCAGAGCACCGGCACCATCCGGCGTTCGACGCCTTCGACGCGGACGCGGATGGAGTGGTCGAAGGCCGGGGCGTCGGGATTGGTGATCCGGCGGCGTTCGAAGTCGCCAGGCAGGGTCACCTCGCCACAAGGCTCGAATCCGATCGACGCATAGAGCTTTCCGCGGAGTTCCGGAGCCCAGCGAGAGAGGACGTGAAAAAGCTCGTGGCAAAGGAGCCGCCGAAGGACCGGCGACGCACTCCCGAGCACTTTCGCCGGGAGCATGATCGCCTCGCCGCGTGTATAGGCGGCCCCTCCCTCCTCGTCGCCGCTGGTCTTCACGAGCACGACGCGCTTCGGGAATCCGACGCCGAGCTTCGTGAACCGCTCGCCGAGCCCGCGCATCGCCTCGGCGATCGCCCGGCGATCGCGGGCTGTCCATTCGAGGACGCTCCGTGCCGCGAAGGCCCGGTGCTCGGCATCGCTCACGGCGCCTGCCGACTTGAGTCTCGCCTGCCGATCGAACGGGCTCATCCGCCGGGTGAAATCGTCCTCGGCGCCGAGGATTTCGCTCCCCTCCGCCGCCGTCGCCAGCACCAGTTCGCTCCCCCTGCCGAGCGGCAACGAATCAGCCCCACCGGCCACCGCAGGGAAGGCAAGCAGGAGCACCGCGACGACGCTCACCAACGGGAAGCCCGGGAAACCCATGACGGAACACCTCCGGAAAACGCGGGCACTCGCCCGAGGATGGCCGGGCGTAGTAGAACGCTCCGGAGAGGCGATGGACAGTTCCCTGGGGAGGAGATCGGTCGATGCGACACGCACGCTTGGCAGGGTGGATCTTGTTTTCGGCGACGATCCTCTCCCTGGCCGTGGTGCCGGGGCAGGGGGGATGCAGCCGCGCCACCCCTCCCGGGACGGTCGCCAACGGCAAGCCCGACGGCAAACCGCGGATCGCCCTGGTGATGAAGTCGCTGGCCAATGAGTTCTTCGCGACGATGGCCGATGGCGCGAAAGCCCACCACGCCGGAGCGGGCGACCGCTATGAGCTGATCGCCAACGGCATGCGCAACGAAACCGACGTCTCCGAGCAGGTTACGATCATCGAGCAGATGGTGGCCCGCGGCGTGGCGGCGATCGTCATCGCCCCAGCCGACTCCAAGGCGGTCGTGCCGGCACTCAAGCGGGCCGCCGAGGCCGGCGTCCTCGTCGTCAACATCGACAACCGGCTCGATCCCGAGGTCCTCGCCGAAACGGGGCTCGCGGCACCGTTCGTCGGCCCTGACAACCGCGAGGGGGCACGCCGGGCGGGCGAGGCGGTCGCGAAGCAACTCGACTCCGGCGCCGAAGTGGCGATCATCGAGGGGATCGTGACGGCCTTCAATGGCCAGCAACGTGCCCTCGGGCTCGAGGACGCTGCCACCGCCGCCGGCCTGCGGATCGTCGCCCGGCAGAGCGGGCAATGGGAGATGGAGAAGGCCAACGGCATCGCCGCGGCGATGCTCAGCGAGCATCCCGCCCTCGCCGCGATCCTTTGCGCCAACGACAGCATGGCCCTCGGGGCGGCGGCCGCCATCGAGGCGTCCGGCCGGCGCGTCCTGCTGGCGGGTTTCGACAACGTCCCCGCCGTTGCACCGCTCCTCGCCGATGGCAGGCTCTGCGCCACCGTCGACCAGCACGGCGATCGCCTCGCCGTCGAGGGGATCGAGGCGGCTCTGGCGATCCTCACAGGCGCCGCCGCACCCCAGGATCGCACGACCGCGGTCGACCTCGTCACGGGCCAACCATGAGCGGCGATTCCGGTTCGGTCGCGCTTCGCGCCGAAGGGATCTCGAAGGCTTGGTCGACGCCGGTTCTCGACCGGGTCTCGCTCGATCTGCGGGAGGGCGAGGTCCATGTCCTCATGGGCTCAAACGGCGCCGGAAAATCGACGCTCGCCGCGATTCTCGGCGGGCTCGTTCCTGCCGATGCGGGGCGGATGACCCTTGGCGATCTTCCCTATGCACCGCGGTCGCGGGCCGCCGCCGAGACGGCGGGGGTGGTGATGGTGCTCCAGGAGATGAATCTCTTCCCCGGCATGAGCCTCGCCGAAAACCTGTTCCTCGACCGACTCCCCAGTCGCTTCGGCCTCGTCGACCGGGCCGCGCTCCACCGCCGCGCCGGCGTGGCGCTCGAGCGTGTCGGCTTGGGCGACCTCGATCCGCGGATACCGCTTGCCAGACTTGGTGTCGGCCACCGCCAACTCGTCGAAATCGCCCGCGCCCTCGATCGGCGCTGCCGCGTCCTCATCCTCGACGAGCCGACCGCGGCCCTCTCGGCCCGGGAGAGCGATCTCCTCTTCGACCATGTTCGCCGCCTCGTGGCGGAGGGGGTCTCGGTCGTCTACGTCACCCATCGGCTCGACGAGCTCCCGCGGATCGCCGACCGGATCAGCGTTCTCCGGGATGGTCGGTTCGTCGCCGAACACCTCGGGGGTGCTGTTCCCCCGGAGCAGCTCATCGAGGAGATGTCGGGACGGTCCGCTCCGCAGGGATCGGCGGCCGCGTCGCCCCCGACCGGAGAGGTCGTGCTCGCCGTCACGGGCCTCGAGCGCGGAGCCCGGGTGAGGAGCGTGAGCCTCGAGATCCGCTCCGGCGAAGTGGTGGGCCTCGCCGGACTTGTCGGCGCCGGGCGCACCGAACTGCTCCGAACGATCTTCGGCGCCGATCCCGCAGTGGCCGGGAGCGTCCGCGTCGGTGACGGCCGTGCCGGGCTCTCCCGCTCCCCCCGTCAGGCCGTCGCCGCCGGGATCGGCATGCTTCCCGAGGATCGCCGCCACGACGGGCTCCTCCTCGGCCAGCCGATAAGGGTCAATGCCCTCCTCCTGCCGAGCCAGCCTCCGGCCCGTCGCGGCTGGATCGATCGGGCTGCGGAGCGGGAGGCGGCGGAGGCGATCCGGACGGCGATGGAGGTCGACTGCACGTCGATCGAGCAGCCGGTCGGCCAGCTCTCGGGGGGCAATCAGCAAAAGGTGGTGCTGGGCCGATGGCTCGCGGCGGGATGCCGGGTGCTCCTCTGCGACGAGCCGACGCGGGGCGTCGATGCGGCCGCGAAAGGGACGATCCACCGGCTCCTCCGCGCGTTCGTCGGCCGCGGCGGCGGCGTGCTGCTGGCGTCGGGCGAGCTGGCGGAGCTGCGGAGCCTCTGCGACCGGGTCCTCGTGATGGCCGGGGGGAGCATCGTGGCGGAGTTTTCACGCGGATGGAGCGACGAAGAGGTGACGGCGGCAGCGTTCCACCAGGCCGGGCCGACCCCGGCACGCGCGACATCGGCTGTCGAGGCAGGAGGGCGACCATGAATCGAACCAGACTCGGCGGGTGGGGCGTGCTTGTGCTTGTGTGGCTTGGCCTCGTGGCCCTGTTCGGGATGCTTGCCGATCACTTCCTCTCCGCCACGACGCTCACCACCGTCGCCAGCCGACTGCCGGCGCTCTCGGTCGTCGCCGCCGGCATGACGCTGGTCATCATTGGCGGTGGCATCGATCTCTCGGTGGGCTCGGTAATGGCCCTGTCGGGCGCTGTCCTCGGCGTGGCGATCGTCCAGTGGGGATGGCCACTTGCCGCGGCGATCCCGGTGGCGATCCTCACCGGCGCCCTCGCCGGCCTGGGCACGGGGCTCGTCACGGTCGGCCTGGGGATCCCGTCGTTCCTCGTCACCCTCGGCAGTCTCGAGATCTGTCGCGGGCTCACGTATGCCGTCTGCGACTCCCGAACGCTGTTCATCGGGGCGGCGATCCGGCCACTGGCACAGCCGATGCCGATCCTCGGCATTCCACCGACGGTGCCAGTAGCACTCGCCGTCGTGGTCGCCGCGCAGGCGATCCTCTCGCGCACGGTCTTCGGCCGTCACCTCGTCGCCATCGGCGCAAACGAGCCGGCGGTGCGATTGGCGGGAATCGACACGGCCACGCCGCGCGTCGCCGTGTTCGCCCTCTCCGGCGCGCTTGCCGGGCTCGCAGCCGTCTTCGCTTCCGCCCGCCTCGGCTCCGCCGACCCCAACGCCGGGGCCGGGCTCGAGCTGGCGGCAATTGCCGCGGTGGTGATCGGCGGCACGAGCCTCTCCGGCGGCAGCGGCAGTGTCGTCGGCAGCCTTCTTGGCGTCCTCGTCATCGCCACGCTCGAAGCGGGGCTCGCCCAACTCGGCGCCTCGGAGCCGCTCAAGCGGATCGTCACCGGCGGGGCGATCATTGCCGCGGTCGCGGCCGACGCTCTCCGTCGCCGCTGGGAAGGGGAGCGGGGATAGCCCCTTCCATCCGTCCCCCGGCTCCCGGTCGCCGCCCGTCCCCTCCGCGCTTTCCTCCCTTTCCTCCCTGACGGCCACCCTGTCGGCCCCCCTCCGGGCCACCGCCGCCAGCCCCGGGTCCGCCGCGGGGACGATCAGCGGCGGGGTCGTAGGCCGGGTTGGCGCCATTTGGGATCGCGGCCCCGGTCGCCGCCTGCCAGGCGTGGAGCTTCTTCGCGAGGGTTTCGGCACGCTTCGGCTGCTGTGCCGCGAGGTCGTTTTGCTCGTGGGGATCGTCGTGGAGATTGAAGAGTTCGACGTGGCCGCCGTCCTCGAAAAACTCGACGAGCTTCCAGTCCCCCTCGCGGACGGCGCTCGACGGCGTCGCCTTGCCGACATAGCAGGGGAAGTGCCAGAAGAGACGCTCGCGTTCGAGCGTTACCTTTCCGGCCAACAGCCCGGCAAGGCTCGTGCCGTCGAGCAGCTGACCCGCGGGCGCCTCGGCCCGGCAGAGGTCGAGGAGCGTCGGATAGAGATCGACCGTCGCCACCGGGATGGCGGTCGATCCGGGACTCACGCGCCCCGGCCACGATACCACCATCGGCACGCGGATCCCCCCTTCGTACAGCTGCCCCTTGCTCCCCCGCAGCGGCGGCGTGAATTGCGGCGTGCCGCCGTTGTCGGAGGTGAAGACCAGGAGCGTCTCCTCGCGGAGCGCGAGCCGGTCGAGAGCGGCAACGATCCGCGCGACGTTCCTGTCGACCCCTTCGATCGTCGCCGCATAGGCGGCGTTGTCGCGACGGTCGCCATCTCCCTTGCCCTCGTACTTTCCCTCGTACTTGGCGACGAGGTCGGTGGGCGGATCGTAGGGGGCATGGACGGCATGATCGGCGAAGTAGGCAAAAAACGGCCGGTCGCGTTCCCGCTCGACGAAGTCCAGCAGCTCGTCGGTGAGCCGGTCGGAGAGATAATTCCCCGCGTCGTCGTGGTAGGCATCCTTGCCGAAGCCGAGGTTCTCCGGAAAGACGACCGTCTCGAATCCCTGCCCGCCGGGAGTCGTCGGCCCAGTCCGACCGCGGCCGAGGTTCCACATCCCGAAGAAGGCCGTCGCATACCCCGCCGCGGCGAGAGCTTCAGGCAGCGTCACCACGTCTGTCGCCAGATCACTGTTGCTCTCCGCCGCCCGGAGCTTGTGCCAGGGAGATCCGGGGGGCTGACGCGGATCGACGACGGTATAGACGCCGTGGCGGGGCGTCACTTGTCCCGACATCAAGCAGGCCCGGGTCGGGGCGCAGTTGGGGGCGCTCGCGTAGGCCTGTGTGAAGACGAGCCCGCCACGGGCGAGGGCATCGATCGCGGGAGTGTCGACAAAACGGTTTCCCATGAAGCCGACGTCGCGCCAGCCCATGTCGTCCATGAGGATCAGGATCACGTTCGGCTGCCGTTGTTCCGCCGCGAGGGCAGTCCTCTCCTCCGACGCCAGCGCCCCCACCACCAGGAAGAGGAGGGGCCACCACCACCGGCGGATCGCCGTCACGGTGATCATTCCGCTCCTCCCCGCTCGTAGTCGAACGACAGCGTTTCCTCGGCGAGGGTCAGCCCCCGAATCGCATCGAGGAGTTGCTCCCGGGTGGCCCCCTCGGCGGGGAGCTTCGCCTTCGCCGACAGGGCGTAGAGGGTGATGTGGTAGGTCTTCACGCCGGGGCCACGCGAGCACATCGGGTCGTACTCATTCCGTCCCTTGTCGTTGCGGCCGACCGTTCCCACGCCAGGATTCCGCTTGGCGATCTCCGTGACGTCGGCGGGGATGCCATGAACGATCCAGTAGGACTTGAGGCGGTCCGGGGCCTCGTGCCAGAGGACGAGGGCATATTCCTTCGTCCCCGCCGGCCCCGACTTCCACCGGATCGGCGGCGAGACGCCATCCCCATCGCAGGTGAACTCCGCCTTCAACCGGCCCTCGTCGTCTATCGCCCCGCTCGTGACGGCAAGCGGCCCCTGGGCGGCAGCCGACTTGACCGGCCTCGCTTTCGCGCTGGCTCCCGGTTCGGGGCGCGGCCGTCGCGCTCCCGGAGGATCGCGGGGCGGTGGCGTGTCACGCGGCGGCGGCGGGGGCCGACGATCGCGCGAATCGTTGCGTTCCGGAGGAGGCTGCCGCCCGCCACCCTTCTCGCCGCCGCCGGGGCGGCGGCCACGTGGGCGGACCGCCTCCTCGGTCTGCTTGCCCGAAGGCTCGGTGGAGGTGAACGTCGCCGAGCCGTCGGTCTCGTAGGCATACGCCACCGTCCCCTGCTTGCCGCCGATCTCGTACGTGAGCAGCCGGGCGTTTTCGCCGGTCGCCTCGAAGCCGACGATCGTCGCCCCGCGGAGCGGCGGGCGGGCCTCGCGGACCGGCCGCGCCGCCGGCTGCGGATCGACCTGTCCCTCGCGTTCGGTCACCTCACCGTGGAAGCCACCGTTGAGGTAGGGGTACTGCTTCGTCGCATGGTAGTGGTAATGGCCGGCGGCGTCCTCGTGG
Source organism: uncultured Planctomycetaceae bacterium (assembly GCA_903951635.1). Lineage (GTDB taxonomy): Bacteria > Planctomycetota > Planctomycetia > Pirellulales > UBA1268 > QWOP01. The sequence goes on along the minus strand of CAJBCV010000042.1, from coordinate 7,278 downwards.
CCGTTGAGCGCATCGAGGCCGGTCACCGGCGAGCCGTCGGGCTCGGTCAAGCCGTAGATCGGATAGCCGTCGAGTGCCCAGGCGATCGGCTTGCCCTTGCCAACCTGCGCCTCGAGATGGACCGGAGCGAGATGGTAGTGGTAGTCGTCGGCCCGACCGCAGTGGCCGCCGTAGTCGTCGAGCTCGCCGATCGCGAAGGCGTCTTCCCCCCGATTGTTGAGCGGATTGAAGATCGGGATCCCGTTGACGGCCAAGGCGATCGCCCCGCGGAGGAAGCGATTCTTGGCGCTCGCAGGCTTCTTGGCCGGCACCGGCACCAGCGGAATCTGCCAGGCGTTGTCACCGACGTAGGGCTGGGGGAGCGGCACCTGTTGCTGCCAGGCACGGATCCCGATCATGAGCGGGTGATCGGGGACACCCTGCCCCTCGACATAGAAAAAGTCGGCGTCGCGGCGCGTCTGGATCGCTTCGAGCTTCTCAAACGGCGCGAAGGCCTCGGCGATGCCGACGTCAGCGAGCCCCTTGCCGGCGCGCGGCGCCGATACCAGCCGGATCGGCGTCCGCCGCACCTCCGCGTCTTCCCCGGCGCCTCCAAGTGGCCGGCGCCCGAACGGCTCTTCGCCATGCCCCCCAGGGTGAGCCGTCGCCACGGACGCGACCATCACGGCGGCAAGCGCCGTCAGGGAGATCCGGCCCCCACGATCGATACGGTTCATTTCGGCTTCCTCGGTTTCTTATCGCTCTGGGCTCCCTTCCGTCCCCCCCGCGACTTCTCCGGCGGCGGGGGGGCGGTCGGATCGAAGGTCGGGTCGAGGGTCGGCATCCGCGCGTCGACGCTGACGAGATAGTTGTCGAGGCGGCGGCGGAGGAGCTCGGCATCCTTGGGCCGCTCCGCCGCGAGGTCGCTGCGCTCCCCCGGATCGGCCGCCAGATCGAAGAGCTTGAGACTCGAGTCCTCGAAGAACTCGATCAGTTTGAGATTGCCGATGCGGATCGCCGCATGGGGCGAATGGCCGCTTTGATAGTGGGGGAAGTGGAAAACGAGCTCCTCGCGGCGTCTGACGATGTCCCCCTCGTCACCGTCGAGGAAGAGATCGACGAGGCTTCCCCCCTCAGCCTCGCGCGGGATCTCCCCCTGTGGAATCTCCGCGAACTCGCAGAACGTGGGGAGGAGATCCCAGCCGACGACCGGGAGATGGCACCACGACCCCGCGGCGATGCCCGGCCCGCGAACGATGAACGGGACGCGGATGCCACCCTCCCACACCGAGCCCTTGCCGCCGCTCAGGCCCCCGCGCCGGCCGCCGCCACCGGCACCATTGTCGGAGGTGTAGATGACGTACGTCGTGCCGGCGAGTCCGAGCCGATCCACGGCGTCGAGCACCATGCCGACGGCGGTGTCGAGATCCTCGGTGATCGCCGCCACTTCGGCACGCTTTCCGCTGCCGCCGGCGGCGAGCTTCGCATACTTCGCCTTCGACGCCACCAGCGCGTTGCCTGGGGCATGGAGGGCATTCCAGGAGAGCTGCACATAGAACGGCTTCCCCACTTCCCGGGAACGACGCATGAAGGCCTCGGTGCGCTCCGCCATCCCGAACAGGTCGACCGGATTGGGATCGGTGAACGCGAAGGCCTGCTCGTTGCCGGTGTCGCCGTCGTGTTCGTCGTAGCCATGCTCGCCGGGCCCGCCGCCGCCGAGGTGCCACTTTCCGTAATGCGCCGTCGCATAGCCGGCCCCGCGCAGCAGCTCCCCGATCGTCACCGCCTCGCGGGGAATCGCTCTTGTAATCCGCGGCTCGATCATCCGGTGACCGGTCTCCGCAGGCGCGGCCTTCGTCCAGTGGAGGGCCGCCGGCGTCCGTCCGCACTGGATGCTGATCCGCGACGGGGAGCAGACCGGCGCCGGAGCATAGGCATTCGAGAACCGCCGCCCCTGGGCCGCGAAGACCTCGAGACGCGGCGTGTGAAACAGGGTCGATGCCGCGACGTCGGGGGCCATCGCCACCGACAGCCCATCCCACCCCTGATCGTCCGCGATCATGAGGATGATGTTCGGCCGGTCGTCGGCAAACACGGTACCGGCCCCGACGATTACCCCCGCAAACAGTACCAGCGAGACGAGCACGGCATATCCCGCGATCATGAATCTGGTCATCGTGTTCTCTCACTGACTTCTCGGGCCCCAAGCCGCAACCAATCGGCTGATGGGCATCATTCCCAATCGACGGGGCGGGTCGCGTCGTGATGATGGACGTGGTCGAAGAAATCGGCCGGCAGCGGCGCGCGCTCGACGAGTTCGAGCACGACGCCATCGGGCCCCGAGCCATCGGGGGCGAGGCCGCCAAGCTCGATCCGCTCTGCGGCGGCGTCGTCGCCGGCAGGGAAATCGATCGTCGCCCGGGCCGGGCCGCGGTGGCGGGAATCGGTGCGAACGGCCTCGAGCCGGAGTCGGCCGCCCGCCTCGGGGGCTTCCACGAGCGAAAGGGCGTAGCCGCGGCGGAATCCCGCCAGTCCTTCGGCGAGGGAGAGGAAGGGGAGGTCGTCGCGCTCACCCGGAATCCCGCGGCGGAATCGACGCCGATCCTCGCTGAGATGGACATGACCGGTCGGCGGCACCGACCATCCGATCTCCCCGTCGCAGCCGTTGATGAACACCGTGCCGTCGGCGAACGTGCGCACGAACACGAACTTGTCGGCCCCGCGCACGAAGAGCGTCGCACCGTCGACGCCGGGCTTGCGTCCCCCGGCTTCGGACGGAACTGGATCGGGGACGCCCCCCGGCCCGTGGTCAACGACGCGGATCGCATACTGCCGGTCGGTCGCCGCCGCCGACGCCCGCACGAGCCGCTCGAGGGCCGCCGAGGCATTCGCCGGAGCAGGGCGGAGGAGGAGAAGACTGCCAACGGAGATGCCCACCGCCAAGCCCAGCGGTAGAGCCAGCCGCAGAAACCGCGATCGGGGCACCACGGGCGACACCGATGCCGAGCTCTCGCGCTCGCTCCGCAACACATCGATGAGCCGGTCATGGACGAGGATCGCCCGGGCCAACCGACCGGCAGCCTCGGCCGACTCCGCCACGAGCCTTCCCAGTCGGTGCTCGTCGTCCTCGTCGAGCGTGCCGTCGAGGTGCCCCTCGATGAGCCGATCGAGCTCGGAGTCGCTTCCGTCTTGTGGAGCGTTCATGCCAGTCCCGGCTCGCGTTCGATGCATTCCCGGAGCCGGTCGCGGACGCGTTGGAGCGCCTTGGCGACGGTATTGGCCGTCATGCCGACCAGCGGCGCGATCGCCGCCGGCTTGAGGTCGTCGCGGTACCGCAGCTCGCAGAGCTCCCGGGCTTTGTGTTCAAGCAGCGCAAGACACTCGGCGAGGCGATCGAGGCGCCGGTAGTCGTCGGCCGGAATCGCAGCGAACGCCGCGGCGAGCTGCTCGACGGCGGCGCTGTCGAAGCACACCCGGGCGCGGCGGCGCGACCGCAACCAGGTGCCGACCCGATGGCGGGCGATGCCGATCACCCAGGGGACGAAGGGGCGCGACTCGTCGTAGCGGTCATACGACTCGAGCACCGCCACGGCCACCTCCTGGAGAAGGTCGTCGCGCTCACGGAAGTCACGGACAACTGACGTCACAAACGCCGCCACGGCCGGCTGCGCGAGCGTCCACTCCCTCGTCACCTGCCGCAGCCGCTGATCCATCGTGCCGCTCCCGTAAGCCGTCTGTCACTGGCTGGCCCCATCCCTTCCTTCGCCGCCGACGACGAATCATGACATCCGCCCGCCACGATTTTCCAAAAAACCGCTCGCCGCTCCGGGCAGCGATTCTGTCAGCCGAGGAGCATCCACGTCTGCCGCAGCGTGACCCACACGCCCCAGGCGAGTGGCAGGCCGACGAGCCCCCAGAACGCGACCACGAGTCCCCACGCCGCGCTGTTCGTTCCGCTGGCGGCGAACGCTGCGTTCACAGTTTTCGAATCCGTCGCAACTTCTCTTCCAGCCGCGGCGCCGACCTCCGGGCCATCGATCGGTCGAACGAGCCAGTTGCATAAGGCCCCGACAAGCAGCACCACGGCCAGCGCCAGCATCGTCTGATCGTAGGCCCGGGCCCGGGGGAATCCGGCGCGGACCTGCGCTTCGTTGAGATAGTTGACAAGCACCGGCCCGAGGACGCCGGCAACGCTCCAAGCGGTGAGGAGGCGGCCGTGAATGGCCCCCACGCTGCCGGTGCCGAAGAGGTCGGCAAGGTAGGCAGGGATCGCGGCGAATCCCCCGCCATATATCGTCAAGGCGAGGCAGAGGAGCCCGCAGAACACTGCCACGCTTCCCGCCCGGCCGGCGGCCGGCACGAGGGCGAACAGGCCTGCCCCGGCGACGAGGAAGATCGCGTAGGTGCCGCGACGGCCGATCCGGTCGGAGAGGCTCGACCAGAACAGCCGGCCGACGATGTTGAACAGGGAAAGAAGTCCGGTGAATCCAGCCGCGACGGCGGCGGTGCGGGCAAGCTCAGCCGCATCGAGCTCCTCGAAGGGTCGATCGCTACCGATGAGCCGGCCGCCAAACACCTCCTGGAGCATCGGCGACGCCATCCCGATGACGCCGATTCCAGCCGAGACGTTGCAGAGGAGCACACCCCACAGCAACCAGAACTGCGGCGTGCGACAGGCCTCGGCCGCCGTGAAGGACCGAGTCTTGTGCGCCGCCTGCCCCCCCGTCGGACCGGCCCACCCGGCCGGCTTCCATCCTTCCGGCGGCACCCGGTAGGCGAAGGCGCCAAGCATCATGAAGCCGAGATAGATCGCGGCCAACGTCACGAACGTCTCGGCCACGCCGACGCTCGTCGCCGATTGAAAATGCTTCATGACCCGGTCGGCGAGCGGCGACCCGATCATCGCCCCACCACCGAACCCCATGATCGCCAAGCCGGTGGCGAGCCCGCGACGATCGGGGAACCACTTCATGAGCGTCGACACCGGCGAGATGTAGCCGAGCCCCAAGCCGATCCCCCCGATCACCCCGGCACCGAGCCAAAGGAGCCAGAGTTGGTGCGAGCGCACGGCGAGGGCCGAGAGCAGGAGCCCCCCGCACCAGCAGCAGGCCGACACGAACGCCGCCTTGCGCGGGCCGACCCGCTCGAGCCAGGTGCCGAAGAGCGCCGCGCTCGAGCCGAGAAAGACAAAGAACAACGTGTAGAGCCAGCCGAGGAGGGGTTTGTCCCAGTCCCACTCCGTGGAGACGAGTCGCGCGGCGAGCGTCGCGTCGGGCGGGGGGACAACGCTGTGATCGATCCCCACGGCGTGCGTCAAGGGGAGCCAGAAGACGCTGAAGCCATAGGCCATCCCGATGCACAGATGGATGCACAGCGCCGCCGGCGGCACGAGCCAGCGGTTGAATCCGGGCGCAGCGACCGTCCGCGATCTGTCGAGCAGTCCGGGCATCGGTTCTCCGTCATTGAGCGTCTGCAGGACTCGGGCATCCCTTGAGAGCCGGCCGCAGCCGCCACCAGCCGGCAAGCAGGCTCCCCAGACAGGAATGGACGACGCTCGAGATCGCGCACGGCACGGCCGTGAGAGGCTCGGCGGGAAAGTGCCGCTGGGCGAGGACAACGCCGAGGCCGGAGTTCTGCATCCCCACCTCGATCGAGATCGTTCGGGCGATCGTCACGTCGTAGCCGAAGAGGCGAGCCCAAAGATAGCCGACGCCGAAGCCGATGGCGTGGAGGAGCGTGACAGCGGCGAGGAGCCGAGGACCGGCCGAGCGGACCGCGGCGGAGTTTTGGCCGATGATGCTCGCACACACCAGCGCGATCGTGATCACGCTCACCAGCGGCGCGATCGGGAGGACGCGGCGAACGACTCCCGGGAGCCAGCGGTTGACTGCCATCCCGGCGACGACCGGGAGGACGACCACCTGGAGCGTGGAGAAAAACAGCCCCAGGGCATCGACCCCGACGAGTTGTCCGGCGAGGAGCTTCGTGAGCAGTGGCGTGAGAATCACCGCCGCGAGCGTCGTGCAGGTCGTCATGATCACCGAGAGCGCGACGTCGGCGCGGGCAAGGTACGTGACGACGTTCGACGCGGTGCCACCGGGGCAGCAGGCGACGAGGATCAATCCGACGGCATAGGGGGTGTCGAGCGCGAGGAGCGTCGCCACCCCCCAGCCGGCCAGCGGCATGATGAAGAACTGGCCGACAAACCCCGCCACGACCGCGCCGGGCCGCGAGGCGACGCGGCGGAAGTCGTCGATGGAGAGCGTCAGCCCCATCCCCAGCATGATCACCGCCAAGCCGACGACGATCGCGCTACCGCGAAACCAGGTGAACAGCTCCGGCCGCACAAGCGCCAGCCCACAGGCCACGAGCACCCAGACGGGAAAGGCGTTGGCGAGCGTGTCGAGGAGCTTCATCGGCGTTGGCCCCCCGACGCGGCATGGGCGAGAAAGAGATAGTGGGGACTTCCCCCGCGGGCCTTGGCGTGCGGCCTGACCCGCTCCACCGTGACCTCGAAGCCGCTCGATTCGAGAAGCTCGACGAACGCCGGGTCGTCGTAGGCCGACCAATAGGCAGCACACCCGCCGGGAGCGAGCGCTCGCCGCACCTGCCCCACGCCGGTGGCCCGGTAGAGCCGGTCGTTCCCCCGGGCCGTGAGGGCGCTGGTGCCATTGTCGACGTCGAGGATCACCGCGTCGTACCGGCCGGCCTCCTCGCGGAGACAGTCAGCGACGTCCCCTTCGACGATCCTCACCCGCTTGTCGGCGAGGCAATCGGCTCCCAGCCCGAGGTCCGGATCGCGATTCCAACGGACGACGGCCGGGATCAGCTCGGCCACGATCACCTCGGCGTCGGCAGGGAGCACTCGGAGCACGGCTCGGAGGGTGAAGCCCATTCCCAGTCCACCGATGAGCACGCTCGGGGCCCGGACTGCCGCGAGGCCGTCGCAAGCAAGCTCGCCGAGCCGCTCCTCGGAATGGTGCTGCCGGGTCGACATCAACTCGATCCCGCCGACGCGGATGATCCGGTCGGCGTCGTGAGCCAAGAGCGTCATCGGCCGGCCGTCGGGGGTCGTGGCGCTGTCGAGGAGCGTGGTCTTCTTCATGGGGTGCGGGGCGGGGGCCCTCTCCTCGGTCGTGTCGCGTTTCGCGTGGCCAGCAGCGCGAGCTTCTTGGGCCTCGACAGTCGCTTGATCGCCGCCTCGCGCTTCAGGGCGGTGCTGTGGGTGAAGCCTGGCTCCTCGTGGACGAGCTTCACCGGCAGCCGGCTCCGCGTGTAGCGTGACGCGGTGCCGGCATT
>CAJBCV010000041.1 GCA_903951635.1 uncultured Planctomycetaceae bacterium | reverse complement strand
CGAACGTGACGAGCCACCGTCTCCCGATGGATCCCAAGTCGTCGCGCGATCGCGCGGCAGGACAGTCCTGCCGATCGCAACGAATGAATCGCCTCGATAATCGCCATCTTCAACACATTCGCCATCACAGGACTCCTCCGGCGGAAGTGCCGTTGGATGTCCTGTAGGTCGAATTGCTCCGGGAAGATGGCCGCTCATCACGCGCCGATCACTGGCCGGTTTTGAGCGCCGACTGACAGCACACCGTCGCCGCCAAGGAAACGGTCTGATGGCGAGCATTTCCTGCAGAAAGAATGGCGGATTCGTCGTGAAGTTCTACGACAACCGTGTTTCGAGGACGCTCTATCTGGGGCGGATTCGCAAGCGTGTTGGCGAGGAGATCTGTCGCCATGTAGAGCGGCTGGTGGAGGCGAAGCACGCTGGCGTCTCGATGGCACCCGAAACAGCATCGTGGGTCGGAACAGTCGATGACCGGCTGCGCTCGAAACTCGAACGGCTCGGGCTGATCGCCGAAAGAGACACAGCACGAGTGATGAGGCTGGACACTTTCCTGAAAGACTACGTCTCACTAAAAAAGGGCGACGTGAAAAAGATCACGATTCGGAACCTCGATCAGACTTCTAAGAAGCTCATGGAATTCTTTGGTGGGTCGCGGCAATTGTCCTCCATCACGGTCGAGGACATGCGTAGGTTTCGGGAATGGCTCGCGAACACCAAGGGCTTCAAGCCAAACACGGTGAAGACCCACTGCCGCAAAGCGAAGCAGTTTTTCGCTGACGCTGTTGATCGAGCACTCATCGACCAGACGCCATGCCGCCAGCTCAGAGGCCTGCAGGACTCACGAAACAGGGACCGCGAGCGACTCATGAGTATCGAGGACACCGCCAAGGTGCTTGAGGCATGCCCCACGCTTGAGTGGAAGGCAATCTTCAGCCTCGCACGATTCGGAGGACTTCGCCCCTCGGAAATCCTCGACCTAGAGTGGAGGCACATCGATTGGGATCAGAACATTGTGACCGTTCCTGGTGCGAAAGGTCGCCTCGGTAGCGGGTCGAGGATCCGGAAGATGCCTCTGTTCCCGGAGATGCTGACTGCTCTCACCACACTCAGGGATACCCGTCCGATTCGGTCTGGAAGGATCGTTCTCGGTTACTCGCCAGGCGACAATCTGGCGGTCCAGATGATGAGAATCATCGAGGATGCCGGCGTCGACTGGGAGCGAGCATTCCAAAACCTTCGAAGCACCCGATCGACAGAATTGGCGAACATGGGGATCGGGATCGAAAAATTCTGCCGATGGTTAGGCCATTCGCCGAAGATCGCTCTGGAGCACTATATTCAGGTGGATGCTCGGAAAGATGCCGAAGCGGCGAGTTCTTTGAAAACCATGCCGTGAAGATGGACCTCGGGTACGGCCTGAGGCTTGCCCCCGAATAGGGACCGATTTAGGGAACACGACTCGCAAAAACCGCGTTTTCCTCGGTAAAATTTAGATAAGCGTATCCCTGTCGAGGGTACTGAAACGGCTGCATCATCCGCGATTGCGGGAGGTGTAGCCGTTTTTTGTTGCTCGTGCCGCGGTGTGCCGCCGTCTGAAGGCGTGTGGGATGCCGGATGTGACGTCTTCTGGTCGGCTTTGCTGATCTGAAGGGCGTACTTCTGGGCCCCTCTATACTTGTCCCCGCACACACGTCAACGCCCCGAAAAACGTGCGCACCGGCAAGTCCCGGAGGCGTTCGGAGCGAGTCCGGGAGTCAGACCATGGCCAAAAGCCCCATCGACGCCGTCGTTTGCGAAATCAACGCCCTGCCGGAGGAGTGGCACGGATGCGGTTCGATGGTCCCGGAGGTCATTCACGCCATCGCCGAACACGTGTCGCGACTGGGCGTCATCCGCCGGACGGCAGAGACCGGCTCGGGGAAGACCACCCTGCTCTTCTCGCACCTGTCCCCGCACCACACCGTGTTCGCCCTCGATCATGCCCGCAGTGTGTCGTGCGTACGGGAGTCGCCACTGTGCCGCATGGAGACCGTTCATGTGGTCGACGGGCCAACCCAGTCCACGCTTCCGAGGCACGAGTTCACCGAGCCCCTCCAGGTCGCTCTCATCGACGGCCCCCATGGATATCCGTTTCCGGACCTGGAGTATTACTACCTCTATCCCCACATCGCGCCCAATGGCCTGCTGTTGATCGACGACACCAAGATCCCGAGCATCGGGAGAATGCGCGACATCATCGCCGCGGACGACATGTTCGAATTGATCGACACGGTCGCGGACACCGCATTCCTACGGCGGACGCAAGCTCCGCTGCTCGATCCGCTCGGCGATGGGTGGTGGCTGCAGGGCTTCAACAAACCCTACTTCGCCAGACTCCAGCGTCGCTCGAGAACGATCCGCCTGATTTCCAGCGTCGTTCCCGCCGGTCTCCTCCGCAGGATTCCAAAATCTGTCAGACGACTGCTCCCGTGACGCGGTCGCCGCTCCGTGGATCAGGATTTTGAAGGCAGGCCAGCGCGAACCCGCATCAGTCAGCCCCGCGGATGACCTTCACCGACTCGATCTCCAGGCGAAATGCCCCGGGCTTCTTGTCGCTGAGCATGAAGCCGAGCCCATTGATCTGATCGGGATCGACCGCTCCCATACCGGCTACGACTCGACCAAATGACGTCGGCTCGAACCGGCCCAACGGCAGGTGGATCTCCTGCCACTGGTCTTGCTCCGTGGAGAGGTCGGCCCGATACGAAAAAGCCATGCGGCGAGACTTGGTGTAGATATTCACCATGTAGTCCCGGCCATCACCCTTCACGCGCACCACCAGCGTGTCGCCGGACTTGATGTCGAGGGCCGTCGGCTTGGTCCGCACCGACGCGAAGCCACCGTTGTTCTCCAAGGACAGATTCCCGGAGAACTCCATCGTGCGGGCATCCGTGATCCGGAATCGGCCTTGCGAAACTCCTCCCATCACGCCGTCGTTCACTGCCTGCCACTGCCGTGCGGACTCGGGCGTGGCAAAGTCGAGCAGAGGCCGAAGGAGCCCAGGATCCTGATTCGCCACGAGGCCTCCCATCGCGATCAGGACGGCCGTTACGAGTACACGCATCGCAATCTCCTCTTGTTGCCAGCCCCTGAAAACACACTCGCGAGCCCCGAGCATACCGGCAGACATCGGACTGCGTCGGTGGTGAGGTCGGCCAGGCCGCCACTTGGCCACTCAAGATCGATCACCCGACTCGCCGGCACGCGGCTTCGACGACCGGCCTGACGAATTGGCTTGGTCCGAAGCCCGGCGGTGGTCTCCCGGACTCGTGCCCGACGGCTAGGCTGATCACCACACGGCCATCGGTGAACCTTCGGATGGATCACCGCCGGCCAACCCCGCCAGTGCCCCAGCCACGGCGCGCAGTGCCGATTCTGGAAGCTCGGGATAAATTGGGATGGCGAGGCACTCTTGGGCGCAGCGCTCGCTCACCGGGAAGGCTCCGGCTGCCAATCCGAGGCTCGCCACGGCCGGCTGGAGATGCGCCGCAACGGGATAGTAGATCTCCGTCCCAATGCCGGCCGCCGAAAGCCCCGCCCGCACCCGCTGACGATCAGCCAGCCGAACGACGAACTGATTGTAGACATGGCGCCGATGGAGCGGCTCGCGCGGAAGACTCAGCAGGCCCGTCTGCCGACGGGTGGTCTCCGCGAGCAGATCGAAATAGCGAGCCGCGTTCGCACGACGCTGCTCGGTCCAGGCGACGACATGGCGGAGTTTGACACCCACGATCGCTGCCTGGATCGTGTCGAGACGGAAATTGCCACCCACGATCTGATGGTGATACTTCGGGCTGGCCCCCTGCACCCGAAGGATCCGGAGTCGGTCGGCCTTCGCATCGTCGTTGGTGACGATCATGCCACCGTCCCCCGCGCCGCCGAGATTTTTCGAGGGGAAGAAACTGTAGCATCCGTAGTCGCCGATCGTGCCGGCGTGGCGGCCGCGATAGGTGGCACCGAACGCCTGGGCCGCATCCTCGATCACGATGATCCCGCGATCCCGCGCGCAGTCCATGATCGCGTCCATGTCGGCGCAGAGGCCGAACAGATGCACCGGCATGATGGCTCGCGTTCGCTTCGTGATCGCCTCCGCGATTCGGGATGCGTCGATATTGAACGTCGTAGGACAGATATCGACGAATCGTGGCGTCGCACCGACCCGGAGTATCGCCGACACGGTGGCGAAGAACGTGAAGGGGGTAGTGATGACCTCATCCCCCGGGCCGATGCCCTCAGCCATGAGGCACATCAGCAGGGCGTCCGAGCCGGATGACACCCCTACGGCGTGCCGGCAGCCTAAGGCCTCTGCGATGCGCGACTCCAAGTTCGTGACGGCTGGTCCGAGAATGAACTTCTGAGAAGCGAGTACCTCGTGCACAGCCTCGAGGATCTCGGACTGAATCGAGCGATATTGCGCCTCGAGGTCGAGCAGCGGCACGTTCATCGCGGGCTCCCTTGCCTCAGCCTTCCCGCACCACGGTGTTGTCGTGGAGCGAGTAGGCCGTGCCTGTCTGTGGACAGGTGGCCCTCCCATCCTGAAACCGCAGCCGGTGGCCCGCCTCGCTCATCCATCCGATGCGCCTCGCCGGAACTCCCGCGACCAGAGCGTAATCCGGGACATCACGGGTGACGGTGGCACCGGCCGCCACGAACGCGAAGCGGCCCACGGTCGTGCCGCAGATGATCGTGGCGTTGGCTCCGATTGTCGCTCCCTCCCGCACGAGCGTCGACTCGTAGACGCCATGTCGGGGGTGGCTGGAACGCGGAGTGCGCACGTTCGTGAAAACCACGCTCGGACCACAGAAAACGCCGTTCTCGAGGACGACGCCCTCGTAAACGGAAACGTTGTTTTGAATCTTCACGTCATCGCCGATCCGTACCCGGTCTGCCACAAACACGTTTTGGCCGAGCGTGCACCTTGAACCGATGCTCGCTCCAGACATGACATGAGAGAAGTGCCACACGCGCGTTCCTACACCGATGGAGGCACCGGGGTCGATAATCGCAGACGGATGGACCAACGATTCCATGCGATTGCTCACCCTCTGGACCTTGCCAACAGCGGGTGGGGCTCGCTCGGCGCCGGCGTGACCCGCGCACCTCGCAGCGCGTGCACCAATTCGATGGCCGCACGGCTGTCCTCCAGGCCGTAGCCGCCGCCACCGAGGATGTCACGGTAGACCTCCGTGTGCAGGTCGGTGAAACCGTCACTGAGATCGAGCTCTCGGCCATCGATATCGACCGAACGGTGGGCAAATCCGTCCCGCTCCCTCACCTCGGCGGGGAGGTCGCCGGCATCGATCGAGAGAAACCAGCGGACGGTCGCGGACTGGAGTTCCAGCAGGCCGGACATGCGAGATGGCTCGGTGGCATGCAGCTCAAACCGCCGCACGGGCCCGTAGAGCCAAATCAGAACGTCAAAAAAATGGATGCCAATGTTCATCGCCAGGCCCCCGGACTTCTCCTCCGAGCCCTTCCACGAGTTGTGATACCACTTCCCGCGCCGCGTGACGTAGGTCAGCACGATGTCACGCTGGCCCGCCCCCCCGGCTGCACACTCGGCCTTGAGCCGCTGCACGACCGGATGGAGACGCAATTGAAGGACGGTGAAGACGCGTCTTCCGTACTCGCGCTCGAGTTCGGCAAGTTGGTCGAGGTTCCAGGGGTTGATCACCAGCGGCTTTTCGCAGATCGCATCCGCTCCGGTGCGGAGCGCCAACCGCACGTGCGCATCGTGGAGGTAGTTCGGCGAACAGATCGAGAGACAGTCGATCGGACGCTCTCTCTGGCTGCGGCGGCGGCGCTCCAGAAAACGGTCGAACCGCTCGATTTCCGTGAAAAATTCAGCGTCAGGGAAATACCGATCGAGAACTCCGACGGAATCACGGGGATCGACCGCTGCATCCAACCGCCCTCCGACATCCCGAATGGCACGGAGATGCCTCTCGGCGACGAAACCTGCGGCGCCGACAAGTGCGAAGATCGTCTGCGGGTTTGGAGGCGAGTTGTCCACGGTCAGTTCCCGGAGCGGTCAGGCCCTGTAGAAGCGGCTCGGCGGATTTCGGGCGGCATTCCGGCAATCCACCAACGGCACAGCGAGCGTGGCAAAATCGAACTCGGCGTACATCCGATGGGCGGTGCAGAGCACGAAGAGATCGTGGTCGGCACTGATCGGCACGGATCGTCGGCCCTGCACCGCATGATGGGTTCTCCCGGGCCGGATCGTGGGGATGTGAGGGTCATGGTACGCCACGACGGCGCCTTTTGATTCGAGGATCCGCATGATCTCGTAGGTGGGCGACTCGCGATCGTCGTCGACGTCGGGCTTGTAGGCAAGCCCCAACAAGAGGATCCGCGCCCCCCGCACCGCGAGGCCGGAATCGTTGAGGGCGTCGTTGATCCTGGCGACGACGTGACCCGGCATCGCCGTGTTGATCTCGCCGGCCAATTCGATGAGCCTCGTGCGTTGGCCGTATTCCAAGGCCTTCCACGACAAATAGAACGGGTCGATCGGGATGCAGTGGCCGCCGAGGCCGGGCCCGGGGTGAAAGGCCATGAAGCCGAACGGTTTCGTGGACGCCGCCGCGATCACTTCCCAGATATCAATCCCCATCGCGGCATACACGAGCTTGAGCTCATTGACCAGCGCGATGTTGACCGAGCGGAAGATGTTCTCGAGGAGTTTGGCAGCCTCGGCGGTCTCGCAGTTCCGCACCGGCACCGTCTTCTTCACGATCCGCCCGTAGAGCCGCTCCGCCTGTCGGCGACACTCGTCCGTCGTGCCGCCGATCAGTTTGGGAATGTCGGCAAAGCGGATCGGATTCCCCGGATCTTCCCGCTCTGGCGAGAAGGCGAGGTGGAAGTCCCGTCCCGCCGACAGGCCCGACGCCTGCTCGAGGATTGGTCGCACAACCCCGTCGGTCGTGCCTGGGTAGGTGGTCGATTCGAGCACGACGAGTTGACCACGACGCAAGTGGCGGCCGATCGCTCGCGCGGTCGATTCGATGTACGTCAGATCGGGCGTGCGATTGGCGGTCAGCGGAGTCGGGACACAGATCACAATAGCGTCGGCACCGCGCAGCTCAGCGACATCGGTCGTGGCGCGGAATCGTCCGTCGCGGACGACATCGGCCACTGCGGACGTCGGCACATGACCGATGTAGGAGATCGACTTCGCGAGCGTCTCGACTTTCGCGACGTCGCTGTCCACTCCGAGGACGGACAGCCCGCCTGCCGCGAAGGCCAAGCTCAAGGGCAAGCCGACGTAGCCCAGTCCGATGACCGCGACATCCGCCATCGAATTCCAATCATCGCGTGGGAGGTGCGGGCTCGAACAGTCCGCGGCAAAAACCCGCGATGACGAGGACCCACTCCGGAATCCTCGAGGCGACTTTGGGCTTTGCGGTATCCGCCAACGCGACTGGCGGCACGTCACGGGCCCCCCAGCCTGCCCATCGACAGGCCCCAGGACGATCTTCCAAGTCTTATACAGGACACCCCAACGGGCTGCAATCAACGGCCCCCTTCGGCGTGCCCCTCGGGGATGACGCTGTTGCCGTCTGCCCCGGCCAGTCAACGCGATGCCCTGCTTTCGGAGCACCGACGAGGGCGTCGCCGCTGTCCTCGAGAATCGTTGCGACACTCTTGGTCGCCCTGGGGAATCATCCGTCGGCCCTGCACGCCCCGCTTGGCAGCATCTCGGCGTACGCACTGGTCAAGAGGTCGGTGGTGGCGATGCCAAGGCTCACCATCAACTCGGCGGCGATCCGATGCCCCTCCGACTCCGCCTGGCCATCCTGGAGGACCACCTCCAACTCGACAAAACTCCCCAGCCCAACCACCTCGTCGAGATGAATCCTCGTCTGTCCGACGACACAGAGGGTCCGCGTCTTTTCGACGACCTGCGTCACGCCATGGGCCCGCCCGAGGAGATCGCGGAGCGCCGCCGGATCAGCGATCGAGGTGACGCGGTAATCCGACCGCCTGCTCCAGGCGACATCAGGACGGTCATACCAGATCAATTCGCTCTCCCCCGAGGCAAGCTCCCGGAGTTTGAGCCGGCCGTGGGCGCATCCGAAAAAGGTGTCGCGCTGATGGAGCGTTTCGGGGAGGGCATCGCTGAGGATCCGTGCCCGCGCGGCAAGCGCCACCGGATCGCGCGCCCTCGCCTTGATCTCGACATTCGTCGGCATGATCGAGCAGTCCTTCAGCGTTTCCAGACGAGTATCGCAGCGACGGTGATGTTCGGCACGATGAGGAGCAGGCCCCCGGCACCGAGCAGCGCCGCCATCGGTAGCGGTGCTTCGAACCGACTCCGGCCAGCGAGCGTCTGCACGACCGCATACGACAGCACGAGGACGCTTCCCGCGATCGCGGCAGAGACGAACGACATTCGCAACCGGGGCGAGAGCCCCGCGTGCCGCGCCCCCCAGGCGAGCATCGGGAGCCACTGAAGCGCGTGGATCACGGCGCCGTGGGGAAACTTCGGCACCCCCGCCACTCCGATCACCTCCGGCGGAAGACCGCGCGCCACCTGGAGATCGCCATGCACGCTCGCCCAGATGCCGAGGCCACACGAGACAACCAGCAACACGAGCCCGCCGCGGGCGGCGGCAAGCATGTCGGGGGGAAGGTCGGCAGGCGTGCGAAACAATCGGACCGTGAGATCGACCGCAAGAAGCGTGACCAGAAGGATGAGCCCTCCCATCGCGTCATAGAGAAAGGAATCGAAGGGCGTGGCCCGGTTGAAGTGGCTTGCCACCCCGCGCCAACACTGGAGGTCGATGAGCGCCACCTCGACAAGCAAGGCCCAGGCCGTGCAGGCCGCGAGCGGATCATCCCAACGCCGCCGCGGGAGCTTCGACCAGATCCACCCCAGCGACAGGCTCGTCAGGCCGGTGGAGATTCCAAACAGGATCGGCTTCCGCCAGGTCACAGGCCCTTCCCAGGCGCCCCCGCGGATTCCCCATACCACCAGGTGCACGAACCCCGAGGCGATGAGCAGGGCGCCGACCAAGGCCAGCGGTTGGGCGCGGGGATCGCGCCACCATCCGGGCGTCGGGGCGGAGGGAGACGTGATCGACAGCGGCGCGGCTTCCATGCTGGCGTTGCCCGGGACGATGCGTGTCATCAGACCTCCCGGAGCCGATAGCTCACGGGGCGGCGTCGTCGGTCGGGGCATCGGGTGAAGAAGACTCATCTCCCCCAGACAAGCGCACAAGCACGGCGAGGAGCCCGCAGATCACCGCCACGATGCCAAAGGCCACCCATTCATTCATCCAACCATTCTACGCCGACCAGACGTACCCCGCCCATGGGGGCGAGTTGCCCAAACCGACTCCCCACGGCGAAGATCGCGGGAGCGGGGTCGCTTCGCGGCTCCCCGTCCTTCCTGTCACCCCGATTCCCTCGCCGGAAACCCAAGCCCGTGAGCCGCCTACGGCCTTTTCGACGCCACCACGCCCTCCTCCTCGTGGCCCTGCTCCCGTTTGGGATGCCGATCCGGGCGGAGGAGCCCTCGGCCTGGAAAAAGCATGTCATCAACCACCGCTCGCCCTTCGAGGCCGTCGGTGTTACAGACCTCAACGCCGACGGGAAGCCCGATGTCTTCTGCGGCGATTCCTGGTACGCGGCGCCCGAGTGGACGCAGCACAAGGTGCGCGACGTCCCGCCGGGTACCAACCCGCACTACCACGAGGACTTCGCCGACGCGCCGCTCGACGTCAATGGCGACGGCCGGACCGACATCGTCACCTGCGCCTACTTCAGCCGGCGGATCAGCTGGGCCGAGCAGCCGGCCGATCCCGAGCAGCCGTGGACCGAACACACGATCGACGCCCCCGGCTCGATGGAGACGGCGTATCTGGTCGATCTCTACGGCGATCAGACGCCCGTGCTGATTCCCAATGTCGGCGGGCAGGTCCTCCTCTACGAACTCACCTCCCGCTCACCGACAGTCGCCTGGACGACCCGCCGGCTCGCGCCGGAGGGAGCCGGCCACGGCGTCGGCCATGGCGACATCAACCGGGACGGTCGCCTCGATCTGATCACGCCGCAGGGGTGGTATGAGCAGCCGGCCGAGCGCTCGGCCGACTGGACTTTCCATCCGGAGTTCCAACTCGGCACCGCAAGCATCGGGATCCTCGGCCATGACTTCGACGGCGACGGCGACACCGATGTCGTCTGGGGGATGGGGCACGACTTCGGCCTCCACTGGTTGAAGCATTCGACTGACGCCGAGGGCAAACGCACCTGGACGAAGGAAGCGATCGACGGGAGCTTCTCACAGGTCCATACGCTCCACCTCGCCGACATCGACGGCGATGGCGAGATGGACTTCGTCACCGGGAAGCGGATCTACGCCCACTCGAGCGAACCTGGCGCCACGGCCGAACCATGCCTGTTCCTCTACCGATTCGACCGCCCCACCTCGACATGGATCAAGGAAGTCGTCTATTCGGGCGATCCGGCCCCGCTTGCGCCGCTCGACCCGGAGAAGCGCGATGCCATGAAGGACTTCCGCCCCGGCTCGGCCGGGACCGGCCTGCAGATGGCGATTCACGATCTCGACGGCGACGGCGATCCCGACATCGTCGCGCCGGGAAAATCGGGGCTCTATTGGTTCGAAAACCCGCTGCGGTAAACCGCGACGCCGCCGGCCCGACCGCCGACCTCGGTATGACACACTCGGACGCCGCCTGACTGAAACTCCCGAGCGAGTCCAACGTAAGAATGGAGGAACCTTCGCCCGCTCTGGATCCACCTGCCCGCGGCGGCGCCCCCGAGGAGACTCCCATGTCAGGCAATGCCAGCGACGGCGAAGCTGCGCTCGACGCCCTCGGCGACGCGGTGCTCTCACGCGAAGTCTCGGGCAGAATCCGGTTTCTCGGCCCTGCCACCGCCCGAGCACTCGTCAGACGGGCCGCGCGGCCGGTGCGCCTCGTCGACGGCAGGGCGGAGTACGACCCTCTCGATCGGGTAACAAAGACCTGCTGCGGTCACCTCTCCCTCGAGCCCTCCGCCGACCCGCTGCGACAGGACGATGCCGACACCATCGGCCACTACGCCGTCCATCTCTATCTCGATGGTCTCGAGCGACTTCCCGTGTCGGTGGCTCGGGAATTGGCCCGCCACCGCGGCCATGTTTATCTCGACCGGCTGGCGTCGATCACCGACTCGGCAGCGGCAGCCCTCGGGGAACACCGCGGCGGGGGCCTGTCTTTCAATAACCTCCGTTCCCTGTCACCGGCAGCCGCCTTCGCCCTCGCCGGCCACGGCGGCGAGCTCTCCTTCGACGGGCTCCGCTCGCTCGATCTTCCCCAAGCGATCGGCCTCTCGAGACACGCCTACGATCTCCATCTCAACGGTCTGCGGGCACTCCAACCGGCCGTCGCCGTGGCGCTTGCCAGACACCGCGGCATCCTCAACCTCGATCTCGGCCACGTCGAGTCGTTCACGGCCGACATCGCCGCGGCGCTGGCACGCCACGGCGGAGAACTCCATCTCCACGGCATCAAAGAGCTCAACCACGGCACCGCGGCGGCCCTGGGGAGCCGGAGCGGAAGCCTTTGCTTGAAGAGCCTACGGGGACTCACGGTCGGCCAGGCAAGGGGCCTTTCGGACCATGTCGGCGGCCTTCTCCTCCACTCCCTCCAGGAGATTGATGAGCCGATCGCCCGGTGGCTCGGTCGCCACCGCGGATCGCTCCGGGTGCCGGTGCGCGACGATGTCAAAGACGGCGTCCTGGCAGCGCTCATCGAACACCGCGGCCCGTTGGGGATCAGTGGCCTTTCGACGATCACCCCCGGCCGGGCGGCGATCCTCGCCAGGCAACGCGGGCTCGCGGGCCTCGTTCTCGAGAATGTGCGATCGATCGACGTTGCCGCCGCAGAGATCCTCGCCACGCACCGGGGAGGCCTTCTCGATCTCGGTGATATCAATCGCTTCAGCGCCGAGACGGCCACAGCCCTCCGCCGCCATCCCCTTCACTCCCTCGACGGCGATCGAGTCTGATCACACCGGATCGGGAACACCCCGCCCTCACGCGTTCGAAGCCAGCCCCCTGAATCGCCGCAACCGACGCTCGATCAACCCGAGGGCACCGATCACCAAGGCGAGCGTGGTGCCAGAGGCGTGAGGATCGATCTCCGGAACGGTCAGGACGACGTCGATGAGCTGCGGCCCGACAGCCAGTCGGTAGGGGAAAAGGGTGCCACCAGAAAAGTTCTGTGGAAAGACAAACTCGGACAGCCCCGAGCGGCTGATCACTCCGGCGAGATCGCCGGAAGCCTTGTCTTGGTAGTACCAGTCATAGGTGAATCCGAGAGCGGTCCATGGAAACGGAAAACTCCCACCGTCGCCGACCCCGCGGCTGTTGTTCCACCACCCGTTGAACCACTCGTTCACGTCGTTCCCGGCGTCCGAGCTGCTTGAGGCATAGTCGTTCCCCCCCGTCACGCCAGAAAACGTGAACGCCGTCTGCAGGGTGGCATTGCCAGGGTCGGTGAGGACAAATCCAGGGCCTGCCCTCTGGCCGGCGATCTGATCGACATCAAAGCCCTGGGCAAGGAGGTCATTCCAGTTGAGATGATCCGCCGTCTGGAGAATCGCCCCGTCGGCGATCGACCACTGCACCGCGGGACGGAACAGCAACGCCGGCTCGATCCACAGTCTGACCTCATAGTTCCAACCGGCGGAGAGCGGGCCACCGACGGCCGCGGTCGCCCGTTCGGCAGCGGTCGTTCCGGTCCCCGGGCCCCATTCGTTCCTCCGCGCGAGGAGGTACTTGTTGAGATCGTTGCCGGGCGTAAGCCAGATGCCATCGATGTCGAAAATGTCGCCCGGTGGGCCGGACGGAATCGGAGCCGTGATCACGTCACCGGGATTTTTCCCGACAAAGAATGCAGCACTCGTGGCGTCGACGAGTGTCGACATCTGGACGTACTGCACGCCGTCAATCGTCGTCCAGATATTGCCATCGCCAGGCCCGGTGATCTGCGTGAGGGTGCGTGAGGCACTTGCTTCCCGCAACTGCTGCCAGAAGCCGCTGCTCGTACCGAGCGTGCCGTCCTGATGGGTGCCGTCGACAGCGGCGTCGTACAGACGGTCGCGAGGATCGGTGAACTGCGCACCGCCGATGCGAGCCGAGCAAACCACCAAGGCAACAACCACGAGCCCCCAGCCCACGGTCCCCACCCGCCCCGCCCGAGATCGCGATCGACTCGTCCCTCCACCATGCATCGACGAAGCTCGCGAGGGAGACACCGTTCCTCCACTGGTGATCGATGGCATAGTCGCTTTCCACCTCGGCCGGGCCGCGGCGACTCCTCACCCCGCCGCGTGCCGCGCCATCCGGCCGAGGATTCCCTTGACGATGATCGTGAGGAGTGAACCTGGCCGGTAATCGGCGGAGGCCATGTGGTCGATGCGGTCTTCGGCGATGAGCCGCTCGAGGTGCCCCTGCGAGAGGCGCTGCTCGAACTTCTCCGGATCGAACACCGCCACGGCCTGGCCTCCCTTCTCGCGGACGAGCTTCATCGACGGGATGTCGGTGTCGCCGTCTCCGAGGAACACCATCCGCTCGAAGGGCACGCGCCGCTCCTGCTTCGGCATCCAAAGGTTGATCGTGGAGTTGTCCCAGACGTTGTCGATTCCCTTGTTGATCCGGAAGAGATACTGCGTCTTCGTCGTGTAGTTGATCGCCGACGCCGGCCAGACCGCACGACCCGTCCCGTCGTAGGCATACGAAGACGCGAACACCTTCCTGAATCGGGGATGGATCGAGAGCCCCTCGATCATCTCGAGGAGGCCGGACGAGACCACAAAGTGCTCAATTTCGACCCCAACGCTTCGGCCGTAGGCGCCGATGTCGTCAAACCACGCCTCGACACCGGCAAACAGCGGCGTCTTGGCACCGTGTCTGCGGAGGAGATCGCGGGTGACGGTCGTCCCCGCCCGCTCGGCGGCGGTGAGCAACATCCGCATGTAGGTGAGCACCTGATCGCTGTCGTGGTGCTCGGCCTCGCGGCGGCACGCCTCCCAGAAGCCCTCGACGTCGGTGACGCCGACGCTCGGCAGAAAGCTGTGCTCGGGAAGATTCCGCGGCGCGAGCGTGCCGTCGAAGTCGTAGACGAGGGCCACGCGGATCGGCATCATCCCCACCTGCCCGGCGGCGGTTGTCGTCGCCATCCTGCTTCTCCCGATCTCCGGTACGTGCAACACCTGCCCTCGGTTATACGCGCCATGGCCTCTTCCTGGGGATCCCGGCTCGGGGAGAGTCCATGGCTCCCGGAGGCCCCACGAAAAACGACGCTCCCCGGAGCCATGACAGCGCCGGGGAGCGTCGGTGAAAAGCAGGCGTTGCTGACGCGGTCAGGGAAGGAGAACCGAATCAATGACGTGGATCAGGCCGTTCTTCGCCGCGATGTCAGTCTTCACGACTGTCGCCGATCCCGAAGCGGTGCCCACCTTCACGCCGTCATCGGTCGAGATCGACAGTTTGCCGCCGCCTGCGGTGGTGGCTTCCTTGAGCTTGACGACATCGGCCGCCGCCACCTTGCCGGGAACGACGTGAAGGAGAAGGATGTCGCGGAGTTTATCCTTGTTCTCAGGCTTGAGGAGTTCCTCGACGGTGCCGGCGGGAAGCTTGGCGAAGGCATCGTCGGTGGGGGCGAAGACCGTGAATGGGCCCTCCCCCTTGAGCGTGCCGACGAGATCGGCCGCGCCGAGCGCCGCCGCGAGTGTCTTGAACGATCCGGCCGCGACCGCCGTGTCGACGATGTCGGGGAGGGGGGCAGCCTTGGCGAGCGGTGCCGAGGAGACCGCCGGGGATGAAATCCGTCCCGACTCGACAGGGACACTCTGCACAACCACCGAATCGCTCCCGACGACATGCTCGGTGACGGTGGGAGCGGGGGACGAATGAACGATTCCGCCCGACTGGACGTGCCCACCACTGGTCACCTGTCGGCCGCTCCAAGAAGAATGCGACGACGACTGGGGGGCGGCGGCGTGGCTGCGACGCCCGTGGACGACCCGGCCCCGGCCGCGGTTGCAATCACCGGCGGAGGCCGAAGAAAGGCCAGTGGCCACGGTGACCGCCGCAAGGAGGAAAACGGGCGCAAAACGACGCATGACAGGCTCCGAAAAGAGGGGTGAATCGTTGATCGTGGAAGAGTTATAGACCGTCCGCGGAGCGTGGACAGGGGAGGCCACCCCACGCACCGGGGAGGTGCGACGGTGGAGGACGGTGGAAAGTGCCGAGTCGCCCCCGGCCTCACTTCTTCTTCGGAGGCCTCAGGACCGGCGACTCCGTCAGCCGGAACAGGAAAACTTCCTCCCCCGTCACCGTGCTGATGTCGTGATGCATGCTGATGGAGGGAATCTCGCAGGCGGCCTCGATCACGGCACTGAGACGGGGCCGCGACGATTCCACGAGTTGCGTCCGCAGGCCCTTGAAGAGATCGCGCCCCTTTTGGGGCTCGAGGGTGGTGAAGAGATGCTGCTCGGCGGCCGTGAGCACCCCCTGGACACGGATTATGACGAGATTGGCAATGAGATGGGAATGGATCGCCTTCGGACCGCGCCCCATGAAGGACTGCATGAACCGGGACATGCCCTCGCAGATCGCCGCTTCGATCTCCCCCTGCGACCGCGTCTTGTGGGCTGGATCGTCGTGGGGCCTGCCGTTGTGCTCAAAGACGGCGGCGCTCCCTGCAAGGCCGTCGGGCAGCGATGGCGATAGCTGGCGTCCGACGGGAGGAGACAGGACCGTGATGCCGACCGGCAGTCGATCGTGGTTGAGCATGTTTCACCCCAGGTGTCCGCCGCCCATCCGTAGCGGCCACGGCGAGCACAGATCCGCAATAAAGACGTCACGCCCCCCGCTTCGGCGGAGGATCGGAGAAGGTCCGGCGCCCGATGAGGGACAACGGACCACGGAGAGACTGTCGATCGACGGAGGCAGAAAGAGCCCGCTCGACCCGAAACATGCTCGAGCAGAGAGGGTGGAAAACCGCTTCCCAATCGGACAACGCGGTTCCGCGGCTCACCCCACGAGAGGGCAGGCCGGGCGACTCGTTTGCCGAGATTCGCTGCTGGAACAGAAGTGCCGGCGACGGTCATCGCCCGAACACTGCGACAGTGAAATCATTCTAGGCACGGGATCCGGAAAGGAAATCACCCGACCGGCGGCCGGTGCCCCGCGACGGCCCATCGGTGTCGTGGTCAGTGCCCACTCGACCGCCACCAAGTCATGCCCTCGACGCTTTTCGCGCCCCGCCATCCCGTATGATCCCCCTGCAAGGCGACCGACGCATCGGCTGCCCGCTGGACTGTGCCAACAGGACTCCCCGTCGTGACCACCCCCGCCCCGTCGATCCCCAAAGAACTCGCCCAGATCGCACTCTCCCTCCAGACGGAGCGGACAGGACACTCCCCGAAGGCGGTGACGGTCGTCGCCAGTGACGAGACCGTCGTCGTCACGCTCCATGAAGCGCTCACCCCGGCGGAGAAGATCCTCGCCCGCAGTACCGCAGGCGCCGCCCAGGTGGAGGGCTACCACCGGGCCCTGTTTGCCGTTTCCTGCGACCAACTCCGCTCGGAGATCCAGCGGCTCACCGGGAGAAAGGTGAAGGAATCGGCCGTCGTCGTCGAGCCGGCGACCGGGGCAATCGTCCACGCCTTCACCAGCGGCACGATCGTGCAGATCTTCCAGCTCGAGCCCCAAGTGGTGTCGACGCCGCCGGCCTGACGGCGGCACAGCAGGCAGGCCCGGGGCCACGGTGCCCAGCCGCCGGATCGGCGGAGGGTGTCTTTTCCGGCGACAACCGGCATCAGCCGGTCAGTTCGGCGATCGGACGGCCGTGGTCGACCAGCGCCGTCGGCCGGCCAGCAAAATCGGGGATCGTCACCTTGGCGGCATCGATGCCGAGATGGTGGTAGATCGTCGCCAGGAAATCCTGGGCCGTGCAGCGCCGCTCCACCACCTGCTCGCCCCGCTTGTCGGTCGCGCCGATCACCCGCCCCGGTTCGATACCACCACCGGCCCACAGATTCGAGAAGGCCTGCGGCCAATGGTCGCGGCCGGGCTGGATCGTCCCGGCCGGGCCGCTGGCGTTCCCCGCGCCGGTGCTCGGGCCGTAGCTGATCTTCGGAGTTCTCCCGAACTCTCCGCTCACCACCACGAGGACGCGGTCGGAGAGGCCACGATCATGGATGTCCTCGATGAGCGCAGCCACGGCATGGTCGTAGGCGTCGGCCCGGAAGCGGAGCGCCTCGAAGACGTGGTGATCGACGGCGTGGTCGTCCCACACGCCGGTGCGGCCGCAAAGCGGCCCGCTCAATTCGGTGGTGACGATGTCGACCCCCGCCTCCACCAGCCGCCGGGCCATGAGGAGCTGTTGCCCCCAGGCATTGCGGCCGTAGCGGTCGCGCGTCGCCTCGTCTTCCCGGGAAAGATCGAAGGCATGCCTGGCCTCGGGGCTGGTGAGAAGCTCGATCGCCTGGGCTTCGAAGGAATCGATCGCTTCCATCTCGAGACGGCGGCCGACCATCCGCTCGAGCCGATCGAACCGGCCGCGAAGCCCGACGCGGCGCCTGAGCCGCTCCACCTCGTTCGTGCTTTCCAAGCCGATGTTCGGCACGCGAAACGACGGATCGCTCGGATTCCCCGCCACCACGAACGGCTGCCAGGCGTCGCCGAGATACGCGGGGCCGTTGTAGCCCAGCGGAGGATTGATCCCGACGTATCGGGGGAGCGGATTGACGCGCGACCCCCGTTCGGCGATGAGCCGGTTCGAGACACACATCCAGTCCGGGAGGCGGGGCTTGGGCTTGTCCTGGGTGTCCATGTCACCGGAAAGCATCTGCATCGATCCGGCCGGATGCCCGCCGGCGGTCTGCGACATCGAGCGGAGCACGGTGAATCGGTCGGCGATCGCAGCCTGCCGGGGGAGCAGTTCCGTGAAACGAGTCCCCGGCACCTTCGTGGCGATCGTCTGGAAGGGCCCGCGGTAGTCACTCGTCGCGTCCGGTTTGGGGTCGTAGGTGTCGATGTGCGAACACCCACCGGGCTTCCAGACCATGATCACCGCCTTCGGCGCCACGGCAGCGATCGGCGTCCCTTCGGCCCGCAGCCGGAGCAGGCCCGGGAGTGACAGGCCGCCTGCGGCCGAGAGGCCGAAGCGGAGAAACTCGCGGCGTGGCCCCATCCGGCCAGCGGTCATCGCTGCAGCGATCGTCATGCCTAGCTCCCCTGCCGCCGGATCTCTGTAATCCCGACCCCGAGCGTATCGTACGCGGCGGGATCACAGGTGAGAACGATGACCTGCAGACCCCGCTCGGCCCCGAGATCGAGGACGCGTTGGAGGCCGAGGAGGCGTTCCGGATCGGCGTTCACGAAGGCATCGTCAAACACGACCGGCAGGCAGCCGTCATGGTCCGCGGCGAGAATCTCCGCCAGCGCCAGACGCAAGCTCGCCCCGACCTGCTCGCGCGTCCCGCCGGAAAGCGAGCCGAAGCCGAAGGGCACGGCGCCTTCGGCGGCTCGCGACAACGCCACCGAACGGATCACGTCGCCGGCGAGGTCGATCGACACCTCCGACCCCGGCCCGAAGAGCCGCTGGAGGTAGTCGCCGACCCGTGCCTTGAGCGGCTCGATGAACCGATCCTCGACCGCCTGCTTCTTCTCCCGGAAGAGATCGGCAAGCAAGCGGGCCGCCGCGGCGTCGCGCTCGAGGCGGGCATGATTGGCAACAGCGGCCGCCTCGCGGGCCACCGCCCGGGCCCGGTCCTCGGCCGGATCGGAGGTGCCGGAGGCATGGAACGAAGCCAACGCCAATTGGCGTCGCGTCTCCGCCTGCTGCATCGCTTCCTGACGTTGCTCGAGCGACGTCTGCACCCGCTTCCGATCCCGATCGAGGCTCTCCGGCTCGAGCGCCGCCCGCGTTCGCTCGGCCACCGCGACCCGATCCTCAGCCTGTCGCCGGGCGGCCTCGCGGGCGGCCAGATCCGCTTCGCGATTCTCCCCCACCTTCTCCAGGAGCGCCTGCCGG
This sequence comes from uncultured Planctomycetaceae bacterium, assembly GCA_903951635.1. Lineage (GTDB taxonomy): Bacteria > Planctomycetota > Planctomycetia > Pirellulales > UBA1268 > QWOP01. The sequence goes on along the minus strand of CAJBCV010000041.1, from coordinate 5,633 downwards.
CGCGAACGCAGATCGGCGAGCTTCTCCTGCTCGGTTCGAATCGATTCCGCGATCCGGGCATGCTCCGCCGCGGCCCCGTCGGCGAGCTTCTGCGCAACCTCGAAATCAGTACTCGCCGAAGACAGCGAGGTAGCGAGCCGACCGACCTCGGCGTCGGCCTCGCGCCGCGCCGTCGAGGCCGCTTCGAGCCCGGCGGCCCGGATGAAACCCTCGATCGTCGTCCGCGTGATCTGCGCCTCGAGCGTGGCAATCGCATTGTCGAGCCCGGCAAGCTCACCGAGCGCCTTTTCGTCGCCGAGCCCCTGGACCGTCGTCGTCTCCGCGCGGAGATCGTTGGCCAGGGCCGTCAGCTTGGCCGCCGCCCGACGGGCGTCGTCGATCGTCGCCACACCGAGGGCCGCAAGCCCGGTCGCGAACGCCTCCCGCGCCGCGTCGTGCCGCTGCGTACACTCGGCGAGCGAGCGTCCACCGCCCGGGACGATGCGGAGCCGCGTCGCCGCGCCGACGACGATCTCCATGCCGGTCGTGATCGTCTGGGCTTCTCCCGGAGCGAGCGCCGCTTGCCCAAGCGTGACGGCCGCGTCGCTGGCAATCAGCTCGACGCGCGTGGCGATCGCTCGAAGTTCTGCGGCCGCCGCATCGACGGTGCGCTCGAGGGCCTGGAGCCTCTCGACATCGTCGGGCTTGACGGCCGGCAGAACGCGGATCTGCGCCCGAATCTCATCGGCTCGCTTCCGATGGTCCAGGATCAGGTCGCACCGCGACGCCAAACCGGCTCGTTCGACACGCTGGCGCTCGGCCTGCTCGACGAGGGCGTGGAGCCTGGCCCACGCGTCGGCATCGCGGCGCCGGGCGGTCAGGCCGCCGAGCGTTGCCACGGCCGCATCGAGCCGGGCACGCTGCGCCCCCTCGTTGGCCTTCGCGCATTCGAGGGCTTCCCGCGCCGGACTGAGCGTCACCTCCGCGGCCCGGATGCGCTCATCGAGGTGGCGGATCTCGGTGTCGGCACAGGCGAGCTCGTCGTGGGTCCGGCGGGCCGCGTCGGCGGCCACGCGGGCCTCCGCCAGGACGGCGTCGACGCGGCCGAGGTCCTCGCGGCGCTTCTCCACCGCCATGATCTCGCCGCGGATCTTCGCCACGCTCCGCGTCCCCTCGGCGAGCGCGCGCTCCGCAGCATCGACATTCCGCACGGCCTCCTCGAGCGCCGCAAGGGCCGCGTCAGCCGCCGTGCGGGCAGCCCGGGCCGCGCCGAGCTCGTCGACGGCGCGGGCAAGCTCCGAGCCGGCCTTCACCTTTCCCTTGTCGGTTGCGGAGACCGCGACGAGGTCCTGCACCAGCCTCGCCACCGATCCGTCGGCGGCCGATTCGAGCACGCTGCCGCCGCCGAGCTGCCCGAGTCGCCCGCGGAGCCTCCCCATCGATCGATCGGCCGCGCCCGTTGCGACGGGTGCGGTTCCGGCAGTCCCTTGCCACACCCAAAGATGGGCCCAGCGCCCGCGGAGCCGCTCGGCGATGCCGCGGCCCCCTCCCACTTCGTCCTCTTGGAGAAGACGGTGGATCTCCTCTTCGGCCTCGTCGTTGTGGCGCGTCCGCCCTCCCTGCTCCTTGAGGGTCGTGCTCCCGGAGGAGGTGCCGGTGAACGTCTTCTCGATCGTCCACCGCTTTCCCTCCGCCTCGAACTCGAGGATTACCGACGGATGCCCGGCGTGAAGCGCCGAGCGGATCGACTGGGCGATTTCGCCGGTGGCCTTGCCGCGGAGAAAGAGCGCGTGGTGGATCGCCTCGACGAGCGTACTCTTTCCCGATTCATTGGGGCCGGCGATCACCGTCAGGCCATCCCCGAAGGAGATCGCGAGCTCCTTGTGGACCCGATAATTGCGCACCGTCACGGAGCGAAGCTTCATGGCGCTGCTCCCACGGCAGGCTCGGCGAGGCCACGGTCGCCGACGTCGCGACAGAGCCCGTGGAGGATCCGCAGCGCCGCCAGCGCCACAGGCGCTCCCTCGCCACCGGCATCGCTTCGGGCCACGAGTTCCGCGGCGACCCGGGAAATGATCGGATCGGGGCGATCCGTCAGGGCCCGCATCTCCCCCTCCGAGGGAGCGAGGCGCACGGCATCGTCGAGATCGAGGCGGATGAGCCCCGCGCGCCAGTCATCAAGGAGCGTGTCGAGTCGGCTCCGATCGGCGAGCGACACGGCTCCCGAGAGGACGAGCTCCACGAGGCAGTCGTCGTAGCGGCTACCGGTCGCCTCGCGGAGGATCCTGGTGAGCACATCGGGGCCTTCGTCGCCGAGGGCCACCTCATGCCGCAGCCAGCGGAGTCTTCCCGTCGGCAGCGCCTCGACGCCCGGCATCCCCCCCCGCGACACGGTCACCGCGGCAACATGGCCGGGGCGCTGGTCGGCCTTCGGGAATCGGTCGATCTCATGGGCTCCGGAATACCACGCCTTCTCCCCCACCTCGAGAAAGCCGTGCCAGTCACCGAGGGCGATGTAGTCGAGCTGGTCGAGGGGGAGCCTGCCGAGATCGATGGCGTTGGCCTGCCCCGCCTCCTCGCCATCGACGCTGTTGCCGAGCGACGCCCCTCCGAAGGCACGCGTGCTGCCGTGGGCGATCACGATCCGCGGACGCTCATCGCCGCTCCCCGCCTCAAAGCGCCGCAGCCAAGTGGTCGGATCGTCGGGCTCGTGCCGACGGAGGAGCGGGCAGGGAAGGAGGATGGAATCGTCGCGCTCGACCGGCTGCCGCTCGAGGAGGATGTGGAAGTTCGGCGCCACCGCCTCCCGCTGGCGGCGGAAGAAGGGACGCTCCCAGAGGCTGTCAGGGCCGCCGTGATCGTGATTGCCGGGGATCGCATAGACCGGCACACCGATGCTGCCGATGGCCGCGAGGGCGTGCGAGATCGTGGCGTCCTTCGGCGTCGCCGAATCGAAGAGATCTCCGGCTACGACGACGAACGCCGCCTTCCGCTCGCGGGCGATGTCACCGATCCGGCGGACCGCCTCGAGCCGCTCGCGCTGCACACGGCCGCGCTGCTCCTCGTCGACGATTCGCGCAAACGGTTTGCCGAGTTGCCAATCGGCGGAGTGGAGGAAAATGGTCATGCGGAAACGCCCCCCCGGCTTGCGGCGGAATCACCCTCAACGGAACTGCTGGCACCAGTAGACCGTCCCGTCGGCCGCGCGTGCCATGGCCACGCCGATCCGGCTGTGGGAACCGAGGATGTTCGCCCGATGACCGTCGGAACGCATCCAGTCGGCCACCGCCTCCGAGGCCGACGACTGCCCCATGGCGATGTTCTCCGTCACCCCTTGCCCATGGGAAAGACTGCGATGGCGCGCCATCCAGGAGGCCTGCCGGCGGGCCCCGCTCATGAGCGAGGCGTCGGCCGCGAGCGGGCCAAGGCCGCGCTTGGCCCGGGCGTCGTTGGTGCGGGCCACGACCGCGGCTTCGGTCGACGACAGGCTCGCGCCGGCGTCGGTCGCGAGCGAGGGATCCTTCGCCCGAGCGACGTTCCCCACGGCGGAGAGCCCGATGGCGAAGCCGAGCGACGAGACGATGAGCGACCGATGGAGCCAAGGGGTGCGCGGTGCACGCATGGGAGAATCTCCTCGAGGGGGGAAGGACCGGCAGAATCGTCACCAGCAGGGGCGCAGGTATGAAAGGCCCGCGGCGAAGCTGTCAACTTTCAGCCCTGTCCCCGTGTCACCCGTCATTCCCCCAGTTTGCCCTGTCTCTCTGCCGACGGCCCGATCACGGCGGTTCGAGCGCTTCAGGGGAGCGCCGCAGCCGCCTCGCGGAGGAGCCCGACACACGCCTCCACCATGAGCTCGCCGGCGCCGGGGGCGACGGTCGTGTTCGTCGTCTCGTAGCCGCCGCCGACCGCCGCGGCGCGCGTCGGCACGTAGATCGTCTCGCCGTGATTGGCGAGTTCGACGACGAGCGTCGTGCGGAAAGGGCTCGCGTTCTTGATCGCCAGGCCATGCTCCACGAATGACTCGCCGGGGAAGGCCACCACCGCCACGTCGCGGCCGAGCGTGATCACCTGCACGCCGAGCGGCATCGTGTCGCCGGAGCCGGCGAGCTTCTTCGTGAGCCCCCAGCCGAGCCACTCGATCGCCTCGTCCTGATCGATGTCATGGCGGAGGTTGTCGATGATCAGCCGGCGGTAGGCATCGACATGGGCGAGGAACTCTGGCTTCGCGCCCGCCTTGATCTCTCCGAGGAGCTTCTTGGCGGCGGCGACCTGCTCCGAGGTGGCGTCGAGAAGCGGCACGTCGACCGTGGCTGTGCGAACCTGGAGGCGCGGCGACTCGACCGGCTGGAGTGCCGGCAGGCCGGCCACGATCGATCGCCCGATCGAGGAGCCGATGAAGTCGGTCTTGTTCGCTTCGCTCTTCGTCGGATCGACGTGGTTGATGTTGCCACAACAGCCGTTGCCGAAGAGCGAGACGACGCTCCCGCCGAGGGTGTCGCGGATCTCCCGCTCGATGAAGAAGGGGAAATCGGCGCTGTATTCGGTGCCACCGACGGTGTCGAGGTGGAGTGCGAAGGAGGAGAGGAGCCCGCGTGGCTTCCCGCCGGCATCGTCGAACCGGACGACCCCGATCTCGGGATCGATCGGCCCGGCGGGCCGAAGCGCTCCCGGAGTGTCGACCTTGGCCCAGGTGCGCACCGAGCCATCCTTCATGAGAAACCGGCGGTTGAACGAGACCGGTGTCTTCTGGAGGACGTTCCCGGCCGTCACCGTCACCTCGTTCGCCGCCGCATCGGCCCGCTTCACCGCCGACACGATGCCGTCGACGAGCCGCGGCACGTACGGCTCACGACCGGCCGCGTCACCGGTCGGCTTCCTTCCGGTGACGACTTGGAAGAGCTCCTTCGTGTAATCGGGACCGGTGTGGGTGTGGGTAGCGGCCAGCATGACATGGCTGCCGGGGATCCCCGTCTCGCGCTCGACGCGCTCGCGGACGACGTCGGTGAGGTCGGAGGCGATGACGATCAGGTCGCAGCAGATGATTGCCGCCGCGCTGTCCCCTTGGCGGAGCACGAGCGCCTTGGCGTGGAGCGGATCCTTCGTGCCGGTGGAGAGCCGCTCGAAGTAGTAGCCACTCATCGGATAGGGGCCGGCGGGTGTGATGTCGGCCGTGGCCACGCCTGCCCGCAGCGACTCCTCGGCGGCGGCCGCAACGGAACGGAGCAACGGCGTCGAAGCCAGGCACGACACGACCAACGACAGCAGCAATCCCCGCATCCCGACACCATCCACGCGAAGGCAAGCCATGGCCCTTCTCCTGTTTTGGATTCAGCGTTCCAAGCACGGCAGTCTGCCGCAAGACACAAAGGCGCGTTCAGCCCCGCGTTCCGAAGCCAGGGCCCTCGAGCACGGGGACGAGATCGCCGACAAACACGACCTTGCCCGATTGAGCCGGCGGCACCGACGCCGCCTCTTCGACCTGGGGCGGACCGGCGGCGAAGTTCCGCGCGATCTCGTCTCCGGTGAGGGCTCTTGCATAGAGGGCGACCAGCCCGATCTCGCCCCGCCAGGGTCGGTCGCCGCCAACTTCGTTCCCGACGACGAGCCGGCAGTCGTCGGGCCAGCGGTTCATGTCGCCAGCGACGGTGTTGGTG
>CAJBCV010000040.1 GCA_903951635.1 uncultured Planctomycetaceae bacterium | reverse complement strand
CGGAGATCGTCGAGCGACGCGCCGCGATCGGCCACCTTCGCCAGGACACGCCGCTTCCAGCCGTCGGCGTCCGCGGAGAACGCCGCGCCGAGGCCGGTCCTCCGCGCCAGCTCCCCGATGATCTCCAGATCGCTCTTCACGCCAGGGGGCGGAGGGACGACCGGACGCGATTCGACGATCCAGTGGTGCCCGTAGGCCCCGAGGAGGTCATCCTCCTCGAGCAGCGTCGTCGTGGGGAGGACGTAGTGGGCCAGCCGCGCGGTGTCGGTGAGGAAGGAGTCGACCACGACGGTGAGCTCCCGCCCTGAGAGTGCCTCCGCGACGGTGTGCGATTCCGGAAGCATGGCCACCGGATTGGCGGAACTGATCCACACGGCCCGGATCGGAGGATCGCGGGCCTCGAGGATCGCGCGGCCGAGACATGCCTCGGGGATCAGGCGGGGGGCGACCTCCTCGCGGCGGGCAAACGACAGGTCGAAGGCCCCGCGGCGCTTCGTGTAATACGACACCCCGCCACCGGGGACCCCGATGTTCCCCGAGACGGCCCCCAGCGCGTCGAGAACGCGGACCGCGGCCGAGCCGTGCCGCCGGCGTTGCAGCCCCCAGCCGATGTGGAGGGCTGCAGGGCGAACTGCATAGGCGTCGGCGAGGGCGGCCAGCGCCGTCACGGGCACTCCGGCGAGATCAGCCCATGCCTCGACGCTGCGGGAGTGTGTCAGGGCTAAAAAAGAGTCGAGGTGGTCACAGTAATCCCCGGCGCCGGCATCGGCCGTGCCCGCTTCGAACATCCGCCGGGCCACCCCGAGGGCCAGCGGGATGTCGCCCCCCGGCCGCGGCTGCACGAACAGATCGCACATCGCCGCGGTCTTGTGGAAAACCGGATCGACGGAGACGAGGGTCGCCCCGCGGGCCCGCGCTTCGAGCAGGACCGGGATGAGGTGGACACTCGAGACGTGGAGGTTTTTTCCCCACAGAATGATCGTGCGGGATCGGGTGGGATCGAAGAAGTCGTGGCTGTCCTCGTCGCCGAAATCGGTCATCTGGGCGGCATCACCGGCGCCGGTGCAGACATCCCCCGATTTGACGGCGACCGGCCCGAAGCGCTCGAAGAAATAGTCGACGACGCCTTTGAGGATCCCCATCGATCCGCCGCAGCGGTAGGCAAGGATCGCCGCCGGCCCCGATTCCGCCCGGATCGCGAGGAGTCGGGCGGCGATGTCGTCGAGGGCTTCCTCCCAGGAAACCGGAACGAATGAGCCGCCGTCGCGGCGGAGCGGGGAGGTGAGCCGGTCAGGAGCGTACTGACGCTCGAGGAACCGGCTGGTGCGATGGCAGAGGAAGCCGCGCGTCACCGGATGGGCCGGGTCGCCGGCGAGGCGCGTGATCCGCCCCTCCTCGATCGTGGCCACGATCCCGCAGGCATCGGGGCAATCACGGTTGCAGGCCGTGAGACGGCGTTCGTGGGCAGACGAATCCCCGCGTGCAGCGTCGTTCATGCCTGTCTGAAATCCAACGGAGAGGGCGGGATTCGAACCCGCGGTCCAGCTT
>CAJBCV010000039.1 GCA_903951635.1 uncultured Planctomycetaceae bacterium | reverse complement strand
GGATTCCGGGCAGATCGGTGCAGCCGTCGCTGCAGCGCTCCGCGCGGGCGACGTGTCGGAGCGGTCGCGGCGGTGTCTGGAGTTGCTCGACGGGCGTGGGACAGCGACGGTGGCGGGCTTCCTTCTGCTCGGGCCGTCGACCTCGCTCACGGCCAGGCGTGCGATCGCTGCCGACGAAGCCCTGCTCCTCCAGTGGGCCAACGATCCCGCCGTTCGCGCGAACAGTTTCAACAGTGCGACGATCGACCCCGACAGCCATCACCGCTGGTTTCGCGGAAGGCTCGACGCCGTGGACGACTGTCGACTTTTCATGGTCGTCGCACACGGGTCGCTACCGATCGCCCAGGTACGATTCGACAGGATCGACCAAGGCTGGTTGATCAATTACTCGCTCGACGCGAGAGCTCGATCGCGTGGCTTGGGGGCCGCGTGCCTGGAGACGGCGATAAAGGCTTGTGATCCACGTCATGAATCACGGTTCTTGGGAATGGTCAAGGCGGAAAACGTCGCGTCAACGCGGGTGTTCGAGCAGCTGCGATTTGAATTAATTTCACGGGATCCTCATCTGACATTCGAACGGCAGAGGGCAACCGCCGTGCCTTCATGTCAGCCCACCGGTTCTTCATCCTGATCGCTCGCCCCGTGATCAGGTTCACTGCCCTCAATCCCCACTCATCCCTCGATGCCGGAGAGGCTTTTCGTGCCCTTTCAAATCGCCAGCCGTTCCATCGGTGACCGGTTCCCGCCGTACATCATTGCCGAATTGTCGGCCAATCACGGGGGGTCGATCTCCCGCGCCTTCGAGACGATCGACGCCGCTCAGGACGCGGGTGCCGATGCGATCAAGATCCAGACCTACACTCCCGACACGATGACGCTCGATTGCGACCTTCCCGGGTTTCGCATCGAGGCCGGGCTGTGGAAGGGCTACAAGCTCTACGATCTCTACCGAGAGGCCCACACGCCGTACGAATGGCATGCCGATCTCTTTGCCCACGCGCGGAAGCGTGGCATCACGATCTTCTCGACCCCGTTCGACGACACGGCCGTCGATCTCCTCGAGTCGCTCGACGCGCCGGCCTACAAGATCGCGTCGTTCGAGCTGACGGATCTTCAGCTCATCGAGCGCGTTGCTTCGACCGGTCGGCCGCTGATCGTTTCCACCGGGATGGCGTCGCTGGCCGAGGTGTCCGATGCCGTCGGTGCGGCGCGGCGCTGCGGCTGCCGAGACTTGGTGCTGCTGCACTGCGTGAGTGGCTATCCCACGCCGATCGGTGAGATCAATCTACGGAGGATGGCGACGCTCGCCCGGGAGTTCGACGTGGCCGTCGGTCTCTCGGATCACACCCTGGGCACGACGGCCTCCGTCGCCGCAGTGGCGCTCGGTGCGACGGTGATCGAGAAGCACTTCACCCTGAGGCGCGCCGACGGCGGGCCCGACAGCGAGTTCTCGTTGGAGCCGGCGGAGCTGGCGGAATTGTGCCGCACCGCTCGGGAGGCGTGGGAGGCGCTCGGCACGGGCGAGTTCGTCCGCCAGAATGCGGAGAGCGGAAACGCGGTCTTCAGGCGCTCGGTCTACTTCGTCCGTGATCTTGCTCGAGGGTCGATCGTGACGCCTGCTGATATCCGTCGGATCCGCCCCGGATTCGGTTTGTCCGCCAGGCACTTTCCAGAACTGGTGGGTCGGAAGGTCAATCGCGACGTCACCGCCGGCACGCCGACGAGTTGGGACTGCTTCGAATCGACCTAGGACCGCGGCGGCACGACCCAAGCCGCGCCATCGCTTCCCCTCGAGGCTGTTGTGCCCCGGGGGCGACGGACTTCATCGGCCCGCAGGAATCGGCTGCCGCAGGAGCGCCGCCGCCATCGCCTCGGCCTTCTCCCAATCCTCGGGCGTGTCGATGTCCTGAACACGGGTTCGTGGCAGGACGACGGGCCTCGTGCCGGGCATCATCAGCTTCCGAGCTTCCAGGAACGTAGGCGCGTCGACCCAGTAGAACTGCCCCGCGTCGTGGAGGAACTCAGGCAGATCCTGGGACCGGGTCAGGGCGTATTCGGGCCAGTTGAATGCCATCGACCCGTCTCCCTCGATCCGGAACGCCCGCAGGATCGGGAAGTCGAACGTCGTCACCGAGATCGCCGCCGGGGCGCCCGCGTTGACGACAAGGTCATGGCCCGCCCGCAGATCGCCGGGAGTGAGAAACGGGGCGGTCGGGTAGATACAACAGGCCGCCCGGACGGGGACGCCGGAATCCATGAACCACCGGATCGCGTGCTCGAACACCGGGGCGGTCGGGGTGAACTCGTCCGACAACTCGGCAGGTCGGAAAAACGGCACTTCCGCCCCCAGCCCCAGGGCCACCGCCGCGATCTCCTCCGAGTCGGTCGACACCACGATCCGATCGAAGATCCCGGATGCCTTCGCCGCCTCGATCGGCCAGGCGATCATCGGCCGGCCGGCGAAAGGCTTGATGTTCTTCCCCGGGATCCGCTTCGAGCCGCCCCGGGCGGTGATGACGGCGAGAATCGCTCCTCGAGCCCGGTTGCCTTCGCTCGTGGTCATCCTCCCCGTGCCTTTCATGTGCGTCGCTCCTCTGCACGGCAGAGTCGAATCGGTCAGGAACCTGCTTCGTCGCGAATCAGTCGCCTCAAGCGCCGTCATTCGGGGCTTCCAACCCAGCCGGCCGATGGGATTCCCGGGGGAAGAATCGTCTTCTTCGGACCTGCGTGCAAGGGGGGACCGTTGCCCTCGTTCGGTCCTGCCGGTCTTCCTGCCAGGGGGCGACCCGCCGCGACCGACGTGCCCCGCAGGTCGGTTTGGCCACTGCCTGCTAGCGCGCTGCCGCCGATCCCGCCACGAAGGCGCTCGCCCAAGCCCACTGGAAGTTGAAGCCGCCGATCCGGCCGTCGACGTCCAAGACCTCGCCGGCGAAGTGGAGACCGGGGCAGATCCGGCTCTCCATCGTGTCGAGCCGCACTTCCGACAGCGGCACGCCGCCAGCCGTCGCCTCGGCGATCGTGAATCCGCGGTCTCCGACCACCGGCAACTCCATGCCTTTCACCGCTGCCACGAGCCGGCGCCGGGCCTCGCGGGGGAGGTCTCCCGTCGGCGGCGCGGCGGCGGCGGCACAGAGATGTTGCGCCAATCGCTCGGTGAGATGCTTCCGGAGGACGGAGAGCGATCCTTTCGCGCCATTCTCGAGGAGCATCTGCTCGACGTGGGCTTCCGGGATCTCGGGGAGCCAGTCGAGGAGGAGCCGCGCCCCCGGATCGGTGTCGCGTGACACGAGCCAATATCGGCTGATGTCGAGCGTGGCGGGGCCCGACAGGCCGGTGTGGGTGCAGAGTGTGCTCCCCGCGCTTGTCGCCACCGCCTTCCCCTTCGATGAGAGGAGCGTGAACCGGCAGGGGAGCGCGAGGCCGGTGAGCGCGCGGATGAAGTGGTCGGCCGGGAGCACCAGTGGCACCAGCGCCGGAACAACCGGCGCCGTGATCGAGTGACCGAGCATCGCGGCCAACGCGAAGCCGGAGCCGTCCGACCCCGATTTCGGCAGCGACTTCCCACCGGTGCAGAGAATCACTTTTCGAGCGATGAGCGAACCGGCTGTGGTGTCGAGGCGGAAGTGCTCGCCCCCGCGCTCGATGTGAGTCACCTTCGCCGGATTGCAGAGCGCCACCTCGGCCGCGCCGGCCTCCCGGAGGAGGGCCTCGAGGATCGAACGGGCCGAGTCGGATTCGGGGAACAGCTTGCCGGTGTCGGCCTCCCGGTAAAATCGAACCCCCGCGGCGGCGAAGAAGGCGACCGTCTCCTCCACGGGGAACCGGCCGAGCACCTTGCGGATCGCCGGTGCCGTGCTGCCGGCGAAGTCGCGCTCATCGACGCGCCAATGGGTGACGTTGCAGCGGCCTCCCCCCGACACGAGGATCTTCGCCCCGAGTTTGCGGGCGCCGTCGAGGCCGACCACCGCCGTCGGCTTCCCGGCCGTTTTCTGGGTCCGCCCGGCCCAGGTCGCTGCAAACAGGCCGGCGGCTCCGACCCCGACCACGGCGACGTCGGTCTGCCTCGGAATCCGGGGGGACTCCGGGGGGGGCGACTCCGGGTCGGTTTCGCGGGGTAGAATCATGGTGCTAAAGTTTGACGGCTGCGCAGGGGCTGCAAGGGGTCGGCGTGGGGCCGGCCCGTCAAGGCATCGACACGTTCAGGCGCCATGATGACGCGTCCGCACTGCTCCACCACCGCGGCGATCGATCCGATACCTTCGGGCGCCGGAGCGGCTTGCCGTGCGTTGGGGAGGCGCATGACTTGGATGGTGGGGTTGGCGGCGGTAGCGATCGGTTTGGCCGGCTCCTCGCTCCTCGCCGCCGACGCCCCGATCGACTTCAATCGTGACATCCGGCCGATCCTCTCGGAAAACTGCTTCTACTGCCATGGGCAGGATGGCAACAAGCGGCAGGCCGATCTGCGGCTCGATGACCGCGACGCGGCGCTCGCCGCCCGGGCGATCGTCCCGGGCGATCCCGGCGCGAGCGTCATCCTCGAGCGGATCCATTCCTCGGACGACGACGTCGTCATGCCCCCGCCGACGTCGAATCGGAAGCTCTCCGCCGAGCAGAAGGAACTTCTTGCCAGGTGGGTCGCCGCCGGTGCCGAGTACCGCAAGCACTGGGCCTTCGAGCCACCGACCCGCCCCGAGCCGCCGGCGGTGAATCACGGCGGCTGGGTCCGCAATGCGATCGATGTTTTCGTTCTTGCCGGAATCGAGGGGGCGGGCATGACCCCCTCCCCCGAAGCTGACCGGACGACCCTCATCCGCCGCCTCTCGGCCGACCTCGTCGGTATCCCGCCGACGCCCGAGGAGGTCGACACCTTCGTCGCCGATCCCGCTCCGGACGCCTACGAGAAACTCGTCGACCGGCTCCTTGCCAGCCCGCATTACGGCGAACGGATGGCATTGCCGTGGCTCGATGCTGCCCGCTACGCCGATTCCAATGGCTTCCAGCAAGACGGCGACACCTGGCAGTGGATGTGGCGCGACTGGGTCGTCAGGGCGCTCAACGCCGACATGCCGTTCGACCGCTTCTCGACCGAGCAACTCGCCGGCGATCTCCTTCCTGATGCCACCGTCGAGCAAAGAATCGCCAGTGGCTTCAACCGGAATCATCTCCTCAACGGCGAGGGAGGGGCGATCGCCGAAGAGCAGCGGTTCAACAACCTCTTCGACCGGGTCGACACGACAAGCACCACCTGGCTCGGCCTCACGCTTGCCTGTGCCCAGTGCCACGACCACAAATACGACCCGCTCACGCAGGTCGATTACTACCGCTTCCTCGACGCCTTCAACCGGCTCTCGGAGAGTGGTGTGCCGCAGTATTTCTCGAGCCGGATCCGGGTGGCGCCGCCGCTGATCGAGCTTCCGACCGAAGAGAACACCGCCCGGATTGCCGACTTCGAAAAGCAGATCGCCGCCGCCGACACCGAAGCGGCTCCGATCATCGAGGCTGGCTTTGCCGGCTGGCGGAAGGGGCTGTTGGCGTCGGGGGTGCCCGGCGATGCGGCCGGTCTTCCGGGGGGGCTTCTCGAGCAACTCAAAAAGCCTGACGGGGAGCGAACGGCCGAGGAGCGACAGGCGATCGACACCGAATTGCGGAAGCACTTCGACGAGAAGGTGCGGAACGACCTCGTCGGCAAGGTGGCGCCGGTCGAGCGTGCGGCGACGCTGCGGCGACAGTTGGGCGAATACCGGGCCGACCAGATCCCGCGGGTGATGGTGATGAGCGACGACAGGCCCCGCGAGACGAAACTCCTCGACCGGGGCGACTACCTGACGCCGCAGGGGGATCCTCTCACGTTCGCGCCGCCGGGCGTGCTCCCGCCGCTCCCCGAGGGGGCGGCAGCCAACCGGCTCGGGCTCGCCCAGTGGCTCTTCCGCCCCGATCATCCGCTCACGGCGCGGGTTCAGGTCAACCGGATGTGGCAGCACTTCTTCGGGCTCGGGCTCGTGAAGACGGTCGAGGACATGGGGGTGCAGGGGGAATACCCGCTCCATCTGCCGCTCCTCGACTGGCTGGCGCTCGAGTTCCGTGACCGGGGCTGGAGCCAGAAGCAGATCCATCGGCTGATCGTCACGAGCGCCACCTACCGTCAGTCGAGCCGGGTCCGCGCCGACGATCTCGCCAAGGATCCGGAGAACCGCCGCTTCGGCCGGGCGACGCGGATCCGCATGCCCTCCGCCGTGCTCCGCGATGTCGCCCTGTCCTCGAGCGGCCTGCTCGACCGGCGGCAGGGGGGCCGACCGGTCTATCCCTACCAGCCCGACGAGATCTGGGAGGCGCTGGCGATCACGAAAGAACGCGACTTCACCTATCCGCAGTCGCAGGGGATCGACCTCTATCGGCGCAGCCTCTACACCTTCTGGCGGCGGACGGTGAGCCCGGCGAACATGTTCGACGCCGCCAACCGCCAGACCTGCCGCGTCCGCACCTCGACGACCTGCACCCCGCTCCACGCCCTCACCACGCTCAACGACCCAACCTGGGTGGAGGGGGCTCGTGTTCTGGCTGCCGCCGCGATCAAGGCTTCCCCCGACGTCGACGGCCGTCTCACCCATGCCTTCCGGCGCGTCGTCTCGCGCGTGCCGACCGATTTCGATCTCGTCGCCCTGCGGAGGATGTTGACCCGGCAGCGCGAGTTCTATGCGGCTGACCCGGCCGCAGCGAAGGCGCTTGTGTCGGTGGGGGCCAGCGCGAAGGACGAGTCGCTCGATCCGGTCGATCATGCCGCCCTGGCGGCAGTCTGTCTGGCGATCTTCAACCTCGACGAGGCCCTCACCCGTGAGTGATCCACGCGCCGCCAGTCTCCCGTCGACCCCCGATCTGTCGGCCGCCATCGCCGAGAACGTGGCCCGTGTGTCGCGTCGACGGCTGTTCGGATCGGCCGGGATGGGAATCGGCGGTGTGGCGCTGGCGGCGATGCTCGGGCGGGAGGGTGCCGCGGCCGGGCCAGTGATCGCCGGGCTCCCGGATCTCCCCCACCATCCGCCGAAGGCGAAGCGGGTCGTCATGCTCTGGCAGGGGGGCGGGCCGTCGCATGTCGATCTCTTCGATCCCAAGCCGGTGATGCGCGAGCGGGCCGGCCAGGACATCCCCGAGAGTGTCCGCGGGACCACGCGGCTCTCCACGATGTCCAGCGGCTACGCGAAGTGGCCGATCCAGCCGGCGATCAAGCCGTTCAAGCGGTATGGCAACTCCGGCATCGAGCTTTCCGAGATGCTGCCGAACATCGGCGGCATCGCCGATGAGATCTGCGTCGTCCGCAGCATGAACACCGAGGCGGTCAACCACGCCCCGGGCGTGACGCTGTTCATGACCGGCGCGCAGGTGCCGGGCAGGCCGAGCATGGGGGCCTGGCTCACCTACGGCCTGGGCTGCGAGACCGACGAGCTCCCCGCCTTCGTCGTCATGACCTCCTCCGACAAGGCGAAGACCTGCGGGCAGTTGTTCTTCGACTACTACTGGGGGAGTGGTTTCCTGCCGAGCCGTTTCCAGGGGGTGCGGTTTCGCAATACCGGCGACCCGGTGCCCTATCTGGCCAATCCCCCCGGCGTGAGTCGGGCGGCGCGGCGCGCGCTCCTCGATGACGTGGCGGCGATGAATGCGGCGCATCTGGCCGACTACGGCGATCCGGAGATCGACACTCGGATCTCGCAGTACGAGATGGCGTTTCGGATGCAGGCGAGCGTTCCCGATCTCACCGACTTCTCCTCCGAGCCCCAGCGCGTCCTCGACCGCTACGGGCCCGATGTCCACGTGAAGGGGAGCTTCGCCTCCAACTGCCTGATCGCCCGGCGCCTCCTCGAACGGGGCACCCGATTCGTGCAGCTCATGCATGCCGGCTGGGACCAGCATGGCAACCTGTTCACGCAGCTCGAGGAGCAGTGCCGCGACACCGAAGGGCCGTCGGCGGCGCTCGTCCTCGACCTCAAGGAGCGCGGGCTGCTCGACGACACGCTCGTCGCCTTCGGGGGGGAGTTCGGCCGGACACCGTTCGGCCAGGGGGATCCGGCCAATCCGAAGGGGCGCGATCACTTCGGCCGGGCCTACTCGTGGTGGCTCGCCGGCGGCGGGGTGCGCGGGGGGCATGTGCACGGATCGACCGACGACTTCGCCTGGAACATCACCGCCGACCCGGTCCATGTCCACGACATGCAGGCGACGATGCTCTGGCTCCTCGGCATCGACCACACCCGCCTCCTCTTCCGCTACCAGGGGAGGCAGTTTCGGCTCACGGATGTCCACGGGCATGTCGTGAAGGGGATCCTCGCCTGAAGGTCGGTCATGCTCCCGCGGAGGGGGCTGTTCGGGAGGGTCGAGCCCGCAATCTCCCCCCACCCTACCCCGACTGACAGCCCTGACCGGTCGGCAGGCCGATCGGCACCGAAAGCGAGGGTGCTTCGGCAATCCAGGGAGGCACGGCCGGCGGCGAAAACTCGATCGCTCGTACCGATCATGCCGACCTCGACCCTGGAAAACGGCCCTGAAACCGAGCTTCGGTTTGTTGAACCGGCCGTGGGCGTTGGTATCGTCGAACGGAGGAGCGAGGGATGTGGCCGGTTCAGACCGGCTGCCGACCCGCTGCTCCCTCCGACCGCCGACTCCAAACTTCTGGGATCAAGCCCGGCATGGCCATCGCCCGTTATCCCGAACCGGACGAAATCGACTGCCTGCTCCGCAACGCGGAGTTGCGCGACGAGATCGAGCCGTATCTCGACGAGTCGATCTTCGAGATCGACTTCCGCATGCTCCCCACGGAGGCGGAGAACCGCTTCCTCGAATCGATGATCGCCTGGGAGAAGGCGGCCCTGGAGCCGATCGCCCGCTGGTTCGATCCGCCGCTGGCCCTCCAGCCCGCCTGCACGCTCGACGAGGATCAACTTCGCGAGAGGCTCTGGGAGACGATCGAGCGGTTGTATGAGAAGCGGATCGTCCTCGACTTCACCGACCACCTCTCCGACCGGGATCTCTACGTCCTCATCCGCCGGGACATCCTCCCCGCCTCCGTGAAGCGCGTCGAACTCCCCGACAACTTCGTCCACTGGGATTGCAGTGCCGTCGAGACCGAGGAGCCGACCACGTGGCTGACGTTCTATGCAACCGATGCCGAGCGGGAGCAGTGGAGCCTCGAGGAGGGGCGTGATCCCCCTCCCCGTCAGGTGCCTCCCCATCCCAGGGCTCTGCCGACCGCGCCTGTCTGAGGTTTGCCGCGGGCCGTTCGGGGCGGCGGACATTCCCCCGATCTCGACGGAAGGTTCGCCGCGCCGCGGGGCCGGTTTCGTCGCCGCGCCGGTTTCTCACGCCGTGGCCGGCGCGTATTCTTTGGAGGAGACCTCACGTCCCTCCGTCGATATTCGCCTTTCGGGAGTTCCTCCTCATGCCTGCCCCGCTCCGCCGTCGTCGATTTCTCTCGATCCAACTCGGCTGCGGTGCCCTGGCGGCGCTTGGCGCCGTGATCGCGCCGGCGGGCCCGGCGCTCGCCGCCGATGCCGCTGCGGTTCGGGAATCGATTGCCCGGGGGGAGAAGTTCCTCGCCGACAAGGGGCAGGCTGCTGACGGCAGTTTCTCGCCGGCAGCAGGCCCCGCGGTGACGGCGCTTGTGATCGCGGGGCTCGCCAAGAGCGGGACATCGGTCGATGCCCCAGTGGTGCGCAAGGCGCTCGACTATCTGCTCGGCTTCCGTCGCGACACCGGCGGGATCCACACGCCCGATTCGGCGGTCGGCAACTACGAGACGGCGATCGCGCTGTTGGCGCTTGCCGCCTGCAACAAGGATGGCCGCTTCGACAAGGAGATCGAGGGAGCCGAGGCCTTCCTCAAGGGGCTGCAGTGGGACGAATCGGAAGGGCTCACCCCCGCTGACGTCAATTACGGCGGTGCGGGCTACGGGAAGAAGGGGCGCCCCGATCTTTCCAATACCGCGTTCCTCATCGAGGCACTGCGGAACGCCGGCGCCGATGCCGACGATCCGGCCATCCAGCGTGCGCTCCTGTTCGTGTCGCGGACGCAGAATCTCCCCGGGCCGCACAACGATCAGCCCCATCCCGAGAAAAACCCCGACGGTGGCTTCTACTACACCCCCGCCAACGGCGGTGAAAGCATGGCCGGCAAGACGCCCGAAGGGGGCCTGCGGAGCTATGCGTCGATGACGTACGCCGGCCTCAAGAGCATGATCTTTGCCGGCCTCGACAAAGACGACCCGCGCGTCAAAGCGGCGCTGGAATGGCTCGCGAAGCACTACACCTTCGAAGAGAACCCCGGCATGGGGGACAGCGGCCTC
>CAJBCV010000038.1 GCA_903951635.1 uncultured Planctomycetaceae bacterium | reverse complement strand
GCTGATGATCGAGGAAGCGGCCCGCGGGGGCGTCGAACTGACGGTCATGCCGGCCGTGGCCGAGCGCTACGACGAGGCAATTCGATCCGGCGAAGCGAACCTCGACTGCGCCGCCCCCTTCCGCTGGCCGCTTGCGTGAGCTGAACCGGGGAAGATCCTCCCGGGCGCGATCGGCAAGTCGCCCCGGCGCTCGGAGGTGACGGAGGCGTCTGGTGTTGCTCGAACCGCGGCGGAGCCTTTAGATTCTGCGCCGGAAACAGCCGCTTTTGTCTCCGGAGGCGCCGCGATGGGGATCCGCTCGCTTTGTGCCATCGCCCTCGTGCTGGCCATGGCCGCGGCGGGCCATGCCACGCCGTTCACGGGTCTCGTCATTTTCGGGGACAGTCTCTCCGACCCGGGCAACAACGCGATCGCTTTCGGCTCGACGGCGTCGCCGCCGTTCAAGGTCACCGCGGCGAGTGACATCACGTCAAATGCCTTCATCCCCACCTACCCGTACGCGTCGTCGTATCAATACAGCAACGGCGACGTCTGGGCGTATCAGTTCGCGACGAGGCTGGGGCTGCCCTCGCAGGTCGCCGGGCCGGTGCTCGGTGGCGGGCTGGGGGCGAACTACGCCTTCGGCGGCGCGACGACCGGGCCGCAGGGTGGAGGTGGCTTCCCTCCGACGCTGCTGACGCAGACCGCCGACTACATCGCGAGCCTCGGTGCCGCGTCAGCCCCCGCCGACGCGCTCTATGTGGTGGCTGGCGGTGGCAACAATGCCCGCGCCGCCCTGATTGCCGTCGCCGGCGGCGCCGATCCGGCGACGACCATCGCGACAACGGCGGCACAGTTCGCCGCCGACATTGGCGCCATCGTCGATGCGCTCCAGGGGAAAGGCGCGCAGGACATCGTTGTCTGGAATCTTCCCGACATCGGACTCGCTCCGGCGATCGCCGCAAGCGGCCCCACCACCGCCACACTCGCCACGACGATGGCCAGGGCCATGAACGACGCCCTCGCATTCCGCCTAACGAGCGAGGTGCGTGTCCGCACGTTCGATTTCTTCAGTCTCGTGACGTCGGTCAACGCCGATCCAGGCGCCTATGGCCTCGTCAATACTTCCGATGCAGCCGGGGCGATCCCGGGGGCCGATCCGTCGCAGTACCTCAATTGGGATGGCCTCCATCCGACCTCGGCCGGGCACGCGATCCTCGCCGAGGCGATGGTCGTCGTCGTCGTGCCGGAGCCGTCGGGCTACGTCACGATCCTCGCCGCCGCCGTCGTGCTCGCCGTTGGGCGACGGGCGTTCGCCGTTACTTGCCCTGGAGCGTGAGCTCGTAGATTCGGCCGTAGCGCGGGTCATCGACACCCGGGATCGGCGGCGTGGCGAGTCGGGCCGAGTGGCCGTCGGCGGCCGGCTCGTAGATGAACGGCTTGCCTGTGAAGGGATCGTCGGGAACCCGGGCCGGTGCTTCATCGAGCGTCGCCGGAAACCGGCCGCCGTTGCGCGCTGCGGCGTCGCGGAGCGCCTCGACCACTTCGAGCATCCGGGCGCGGCGACCGAAGGAGTGGATAGGGAGATACCATCGCAGCGGATGAGCGAGAAACGACAGGAGCCCCTCCCCGAGGACTGGCTGGAGCTTGTTGACCCGGGCGTCGAGGCGAACCAGGGCCGCGATCGCCTCTGGTTCATCGAGCCGCCATGCCGATTCGGCGGCCTCGTGGATTTGGCGAAAGGTGATGAGAAGAAATCGCATCGCGATCTCGTCGTCGGATGCCGTCGCGAGATCGAGATCGGCTGGAGCCTCCTTGGCGAATGCTTCTCGGCCGGCGGCGACGATCCTGGAACGGATGGCCGCGCTTTTGGTCGGGCTTGGTGCCTCGTCATAGCTCAGCCAACGCTCGAGCCAGTGGTCCACGGCTCGAGTCCACGTAGCGTCATCGCCAGCCTTCGGAATGCCACCGCGGCCGATCGGGAGGGATCGCTCCTCGATCACGGAGTCCCATTGAACCGCCTCGATGCCGCGG
>CAJBCV010000037.1 GCA_903951635.1 uncultured Planctomycetaceae bacterium | reverse complement strand
GATCGCCCTGGCGACCTCTGCCGATGGGGTCACCTGGCAGGAGCAGGGGACGGTGTTGGGCCCCGGCGCCGACGGCGCCTGGGATTCGCTCCTCGTCGGCCGGCCGAGTGTCCTCCATGAGAACGGTCGCTTCCGGATGTGGTACGACGGCCGGCGCGACCTGCCAGTGGGCGCTCCGGCGAAAGGGGTGCCGACGTCCGATCGGTCGGTTCGCGCCGTCGGCTACGCCGAGTCGGTCGACGGCCTGACCTGGATCCGCCCGCAGGCCGAGCCTGTCTTCGGGGAGGATGCCGGAGGCGTCCACGTTGTCCGGATCGGCGCCACCCTCGCGATGACCTCCGAATCGCGCGAGGGAACCAGGCTGGCCACGAGCCCCGACGGCCTTACCTGGAAGTCGGAGGGGCTCTTTGCGGAACGCTCTGGAAACGACGTCGACCGCTTCGGCCACGTCACGCCGTTTCTCCTTGTGGAGCCCGAGCGCGTCACGCTTTTCGCCGGCGCCGCCTCGAGCGGCTCGTGGGATCACAACCGGATCGTGAGGATCCCACTTTCCCCGCAGCAAAGCGAGCGACTCGCGCCACCGTGAGCGGTGAACGTCGTCGCTCCCCAGAGAGTCCCGCACACGGCCTGCGCGTTCAGCGTCTCCGGCCCTCCGTTTGCTCGAAGTCCACGCCCCTTCCCCCTCGCGTGGCGACAATCTCCCTCGGGGGTACAATGTCCCCAACTTCCCACGGAAGCGCCGCCTCGACGGCGAACCGTAGAGCGCCCCACGAGCCGGACCATGAATCCGTTCAAGGCCCCGATCCCCGAGAAGTCCTCACGAGGCCCGGCCGCCGTGGTCCGCGCGCCCGCCACCGCCCTGGTCGTGGTCGCCTCGATCGCCTGACTCCCGCCGAAGAGGACGTCTCACGACCACGCGTTCGATGCCGCCCCGTCCCGCGCCAGGAGCGGAATCTTGAACGACGTTCGCCGCCGCCTCACGATCCTGCTCCAGGTCGCGTTGGGGATCGCCCTCACGCTCGCGGCGATCGCCTACATGGATCTGAGCCTCTTCAGCCACTTCTCGGTCTACGACGACGAGGGCTGGATGATGATCGTCCTCCGCCATTTTCTCGACGGTGGCGTGATGTACGACCGGATTCCGAATGTCTACGGGCCGTTCTATTACCTGGCCTACGGCTTCCTCTACGGACCTCTCGGCGTGCCCCTCACGACGGACGCCGTGCGCTTCGTCACCATGGGGCACTGGATCGGCTCGATCGCCCTCTGCTGCGCGTGCGTCTGGCTCCTGACCCGCCAGACTTCGATGGTGGCGCTCACCTTTCTCGGCGTGCTCTTCCACCTCACGGCCCTGCGCTCCGAGCCGGCCCACCCCCAGGAACTCTGCACGCTCTTGTTTGCGGCGCTGGCTGCGTCGGCTGCCACCGCCAGGCCCGGCAGGAGCACGCTCCCTCTCGCCCTCGGTGCCGCGATCGCGACGAGCTTGATCTTCACGAAGATCAACGTCGGCGTTCTCGCCACCCTCGCCTGGCTGATGGCGGTCCTGTTCGCGTTCGATTTCGGAAAGTCTTGGCGGATCGCCCGCTGGTTCCTCGCCGCGGCCGCGGTCGCCCTGCCGGTGCTCCTCATGCGTGGCAACCTCGACGAGCCGTCCACCGCGAGATTCGCGGGCACCATGGTGCTCGCGGTGGTCTGCCTCCTGATCAGCCAGCGGCACGGGGAACTCGAACGGATGCCGCCCCGGTGGTGGATCGTGGTCCTGGCGCTCGTGCTCCCAGCCCTGCTTTCCTGCGCCTTCGTGCTGGCAAGGGGGACATCGCTTCATGGCCTCTGGGAAGGGCTCGTCCTCCGGGCGCTGCGGTTCACGGGGCACTTTCACATGCCGATCCCGAACGGACAGCTTGCCTGGCGCGTCGTCTGGGTGGCCCCAATCGTGTTCTGGGCAGCGACGTCCCTGATGCCCCTGGAACTTCGGCGACGGAAAGACCTCCAGACGCTCCTCGTCGCGGGCTTGAAGCTGCTCTTCGGCGGACTCGTGTTCGTCACAGTCCTCGAAGCCCAGCGATCAGGCCAGTCGCACGTCGGCAATGGCCTGCTGATCGCTTATGCCACCCCATTCCTCGGCCTGGCACTCGTCCCCCCGTTCGCTCTTCCCCTGCGATCGCCCCTGGCCCGGCTCTTCCTCTGCTGGTTCGCCCTGCTCGAGGTGCTCATCGCCTATCCCGTAGCCGGCACTCAGGGCACCACCGGCACCTTCCTTTTCCTACCGATCGCGGCGATCTGCCTGGCCGACGCGCTCGCCTGGCTCCGCTCCCAGATTCAACCAGGCTCGTTCGCTTCGGTGGCTCAGCGTGCCTTGACGCCGCTGGTGTTGGCGGCGGTCGCCGTGGTCCTGCTCCACCAGGTGCGCAAGGCCGAACGCACGATCGCCACGAAGGAATCGCTCGATCTCCCCGGCGCACAGCGGCTGCGACTCGAGGAGCATCAGGTGGCGGTCTACCACTGGTTGGCCCACAATCTGACGCTCCACTCAGACACTTTTCTGTCCAACATCGGCCTCAACAGCCTTTACTTCTGGACCGGCAAGCCGACGCCGAGTGACATCACGCTGAGCACCATCGTGCAGGTCTTCTCGGACGCCGACCAGCACGCGCTGTTGACCGCGCTCGAGAGCCACCCGCGGAGTTTCTTCGTCTTTCACGAGCCGCTGTTCGAGAGATTCATTCGGTCGGAGCGCCCCGACACATCGCCCCGACTGATCCGCGAAATGCGGGACGCCTACGAAGACCGGGGGGCCGTCGATGGATTCCACCTCCTCTCGCTGAAGACACAGCCCCCACCCACGCTCGTCGACTGCTGCCGATGGACGGCCGAGTCGTCGTTTTCCGTGTCGATCGCGGCTCGGCCCGGGCAGTCGCTCGGGCGCGTCGGGCTCCACGACCTGACCACACGCCGGAGCGTCCCTCTGGACGGCGTCGCGGCGACGGATGCCCTGGATCGGGGCGAAGACTCGCTCACCGACGGAGCGACTGGCGCCCCGATCGATCTTTCCGTCGCCCGCGAACTACGGATCACACTCCCGCCAGGGGAGATCCTCGCCGATCATCGACTCCTGCTCCGGCTTCACGACTCCGCCGGCCGGCCGATCGGCTTGCTGCCGTTCCTCGACCGCATCGCGCCGGAGCCGGCGAACGCGGATCCCGCGCTCCCCTGACACACGCTCCCGAGCCGATTGTCCCCACGCTGGTAGCATGAGGTCTTCACCGAAGGCGACGGAAAGGATGACGCAGCCACGCATGTCGACGCCGGCAGGGAACACGAAGCGAGTCGCGATCGTCCAGTCGAACTACATCCCCTGGAAGGGATACTTCGACATGATCCGGCAGGTGGACGAGTTCGTCCTCCTCGACAGTGTCCAGTACACCCGACGGGATTGGCGCAACCGAAATCGGATCAAGACCCGCGAAGGAGCCGTCTGGCTGACCATTCCGGTGAAGGTGACCGGACGCTACCTCCAGTCGATCCGGGAGACCGAGATCTCCGATCCCGACTGGGCGGAGCACCACTGGGCAAGACTGAAGACAGCCTATGGCGCGGCCCCCCACTTCCCCACCTATGCCCGGGACCTGGAAGCCCTCTACGCCACAGCCTCCCGGTGCCGACTCTTGAGCGAGGTCAATCGTCTCTTTCTCCGGGAACTCTGCTCCCTCCTCGGGATCGCCACCCGACTTTCCGACGATGCCGAGTATCATCCGACGGGCTCGAAGACGGAGCGACTGGTGGGCTTGTGTCAGGCCGCCGGCGCCACCGACTACCTCTCGGGCCCTGCCGCCCAGGACTATCTCGTCCCGGAACGCTTCGCCGAGGCCGGCATCGGGCTTTCATGGATGAGCTACGGCGGCTATCCCGAATACGAGCAACTCCATCCCCCCTTCGATCATGCCGTGAGCGTCGTCGATCTCCTCGTTCACACCGGCCCCGAGGCGGCGCGGTACCTCGTGCGGGAGCCCCTGCCATGACGTCGGACGACCTCCAGGAACAGGTTCGCCGCTACTACACCGGCAAGGTCACGGACTTCGGCCCCACGCCCCGGGGCGTGGATTGGAACTCCCACGAGGGTCAACTCCTGCGGTTCGATCAGCTTCTCAAGCTCTGCGACCGGAGAAGCCCCTACAGTCTCCTCGATCTCGGGTGTGGCTACGGGGCCCTCCTCGATCACCTCCGGGCCGCCGGCGACCCGGTGAGCTATTTCGGGCTCGACCTCTCGGAGGCCATGATCGACGAAGCCCGAAGGCTCCATCGCGACGAGCCACCGGCTCCCTTTGCCGTCGGCGCGGCAACCGACCAGCCAGTCGATTACGTCGTGGCCAGCGGCATCTTCAACGTCAAGCAGCAGACGCCAGACGAGACCTGGGCCGACTACATCCTTGCAACGCTCGAGGCGATGGCGCGGATGTCGACGCGTGGATTCGCCTTCAACCTCCTCACGATGGCAAGCGATCCCAAGCTCCGTCGGCCCGACCTCCACTATGCCGATCCCTGCCAGCTCTTCGAAACCTGTCAGCGTCGCTTCTCCCGCCACGTGAGCCTTCTGCACGACTACGGCTTGTGGGAGTTCACCATCCTCGTCCGCACCGACCGATGACACCCCAAAACCCTTTTCTCTGCTGCCGAACCGACGAGCGTTGGCTCGCGCACACGCTCGCCCGGATCCGCGACGTGGGCTGCGCGCTGATCACGGGGGCCATTCCGCCGGACATGCTCGCGGAGACCTCCGAGCGGCTCCGCACCGTCCAGCAACAGATCCGTGCCGAGATCGGCGAAGAACGCCTCGAGCGGGCGGGGGAGCTCGGCGTGCTACGGCTGATGATGAGGTTCGATCGTTTCTTCACCCGGTATCTCGAGATCCCGGAGATGCTCGCCATCGTCGACGCCACCGTGTCGCCGACCGCCATCCTCCACCTCCAGAACGGTTTCATCCTCCCAAGCCACCCCAGGGGAACCGCCCCGGAGGTCTTTCAGAACAATTTCCACATGGATTTCCGCCGGCTGCTCAACGGCTACCTCGCTTCGATCAACGTCTTCATCGCCATCAGCGAGTTCACCGTCGACAACGGCTCGACCTTGGTCGTCCCCGGCTCGCACCAGAAGACCGAGAGCCCTGACAGGGATTCACTCGCCCGGGATGCCGTGGCCCTGACCTGCCCGGCGGGGACGATGATCGTCTTCGATTCCACGCTCTGGCACGCTTCCGGCCGCAACGTCTCCGGCTTCGACCGCCTGGCCATCAACCATCAGTTCACCCGTTCGTGGATCAAGCCGCAGATCGACCATGTCCGCGCCCTCGGCGACGACATGCTCCTCTCGCTGCCGGAGCGATCGAGGCAGCTCCTCGGCTGGTCTACAAGGGTGGTGACCAGCCTCGACGAGTATTACCAACCCCCTGAAAAGCGGCTCTATCGTGCCGGGCAAGGCTGACCAACACGACGCTTCGGAGTTCGTTTGCGATGGTGTATCCGCCAGGCACGATCCTGCAGGGAATGTATCTGAAGGAAAGGCTCGGCCGGCTCGTACCGGGCCGGTTTCTCGAGGTGGGGTGTGGGTCCGGATGGGTCAGTGGCCTGCTCCTCGGGCAAGGCTGGACCGGCACGGGGCTCGATCTCCATGCCCCGAGCCTGGCCCGCGCCGAAGCAGGGAACCGTGCGTTTGTGGAACGTGGCCGCTACGAGACCCACCAGGCCGACTTCCTCGCGGAGGTTCCCTGGCTCGAGGACACCCGCTTCGACCTCATCATTTCCTGCATGGTCGTCGAGCACCTGGACGACGCCGGGGAATCGGCCTATTTCCGCCGATGCCGGGAGCTTCTGGCCCCGAATGGACTCCTGATCACGATCGTGCCGGGATCGGAAGCCCACTGGGGAATCGAGGACGAGATCGCCGGGCACCAGCGGCGGTACACGCAAGACTCGCTCGCGCAGCACCTCGCTCGGGAATCGTGGGACGTCGTCCACCTCTCCGGACTCACCTTCCCCCTCTCCAATCTCCTCTTCGGGCTCTCCAATGCCCTCGTCTGGCACGCCGAGCGGAGCCTGCGGAGCCGCTCCATGCGGGAGAGGACACTTGCCTCGGGGGATCGTTCGGTGTTCCTCAAGACATCCATCCCGGCGGCCCTCGGTATCGTCCTCAACGAGTGGACCCTCCTCCCCTGGCATCTGGCCCAGAAGTGGTGGTGCCGGCACCCGTCGTGTCTGGTGCTCTATGCCGAGAGTCGCCCACGCTGACCGCTTCGTCGCCATCTCCGGGCTCTCTTTTCTCATCCAGCAGGAGTGCCCGACCGGGCCCCGCATCATGCCCACTCCAATCGTCCTCTTCGGCACCGGCCAGATCGCGGAACTCGCGGAGTTTTATTTCACCCACGACTCCCCCCACAGGGTCGTCGCCTACACCGTCGACGGGCAGTACGTGAAGGAGGCGACGCTCCGCGGCCTGCCGGTGGTCGCCTTCGAGGAGGTCGCTCAGGCGTTCCCCCCGGATCACCATGCGATGTTCGTCGCCGTTAGCTATTCGGGGATGAACGCCCTCCGCGTCTCGAAGTTCCGCGAGGCGCGGCAGAAGGGCTACGACCTGGCCCACTACGTCAGCTCGAAAGCGACCGTCTGGCCGGGCTTCGAACGGCGTGCCAACCAGTTCATCCTCGAGGACAACACGATCCAGCCACTCGCCCGCGTCGGTGAAAACGTCACCTTGTGGAGCGGCAACCACGTCGGTCACCATTCCTCCATCGGCGATCATGTCTTCGTGGCCTCGCACGTCGTGATTTCAGGCAACGTCACCGTCGGGGAGCGTTGCTTCCTGGGGGTGAATGCCACGATCCGCGACGGAGTCCAGGTAGCCGACGGCACGCTGATCGGAGCCGGTGCGATCATCATGAAGAACACCGAGGCGGATTCGCTCCATGCGACCAAGGGGACGGTGGCGTCACCGGTGCCCGCCAGCCGAGCGGGGCTTTGAGAGGCCGGTGAGCAGGTCATGACGTGGCGAAAACTCGGCCGGATCTTCTGCGCCTCGGGGGAATACCCGTGGATGCGCACCCATGCGGCCAACCCGATCGCGGAGTCGCTCGGAGGGTCGCTCGTTCGGATCTACTTCAACTGCCGCGATGACGCCAACCGGGCCCACGTCGGCTGGCTCCTGATCGACCTCGGCCACCCACAGGAGATCCTCGAACTCTCCCGCGAGCCGGCCCTCAGCCCCGGTCCCCGCGGTGCCTTTGACGACCGCGGCGTCTCGATCGGCTGCCTCGTCACCGGTTTGGGCCGGCCACGGCTCTATTACGTCGGGTGGAATCTCGGCAGCGACACGCCATGGCGAAACGCGATCGGCCTGGCGGAGATGCGCGCCGGCGCCGGTGACGCACCGGTCTTCGAGAGGATCGCCCCCGGACCGATCCTCGATCGGGATCTCCACGACCCGTACAACCTCTCCTATCCGTGGGTCATCGGTGAGGCCGGCTCATGGACGATGTGGTACGGCACAAACCTCACACCGACGCCGGACGATCTGCGGGACATTCCGCATGCGTTCAAGCTCGCCGACTCCAACGACGGCGTTCACTGGCGGCGCCACCATGAAACGCTCTGCCTCGGCGGCGAGTTGCACGGCGACTGTGCGTTCACGCGCCCCTGCGTGATCCGTGACGCCGACCTCTACCGGATGTGGTACTGCCACCGCGGTGAGGTGTATCAGATCGGCTACGCCGAGAGCCCGGACGGGCTCCACTGGACGCGGGCGGACGGACGCGTCGGCATCGTGCCCTCGGGCGACGGCTGGGATGCAGGCTCACTCGCCTATCCCGCGGTGTTCGATCTCGGGGGAGCGCGGTACATGCTCTACAATGGCCCGCGCTACGGCGCCACCGGCTTCGGCCTCGCCGTGCTCGAGCAGGAGTGAAACGGTGGAAGATCCCCTTCACGCCACGGCGTCTGACCAGTCCGGTGGATCTTTTCTTCGATCGACAGGCCCATGATCGACCTCAGCATCATCAGTCCCGTCTATGGGTGCGAACGCTGCCTGGAATCGCTCCACCACCGCATCTCCCAGACCGCCCAAGCCCTCGGACTGAACTATGAGATCGTGCTCGTGGACGATCGTGGTCCCGATGATTCGTGGCTCGTGATGGCGGCGCTGGCTCGGCGGGATCCGGCCCACGTGCGAGCCATTCGCCTCAGTCGCAATTTCGGTCAGCATCAGGCGATTTCCGCGGGCTTGAGTGAGTGTCGGGGCCGGGCGGCCGTGGTCCTCGACTGCGATCTCCAAGAGCCACCCGAGGTGATCCCTCGGCTCTGGGAGCAGTTTCAGGAGGGGCACCAGGTCGTCTTCGCGCGGCGACTGGCCCGGAAGCACTCACCGCTCAAGCGGGCGACATCGTGGGCTTACAACCGGATCATCCGCCTGTTCGGCGGACCGTTCCAATGGTCCGACCTGGGCTCCCTGAGCCTGATCGGGCGTCCCGTCATCGACCGGTTCAACGCGTTCAAGGATGTCAATCGGCACTACCTTCATATTGTCCAGTGGCTCGGGTTTGATCCCGTGACGATCGACTACGTTCATCAGCCCCGGGCCGCGGGGAAGAGCAGCTATTCCTTCTCGCAGCTCCTCCGGCATGCGATTCAGGGCCTGCTCTTCCAAAACACGCGCTGGCTCGAGGGCATCGTTCTCGCGGGGGCCCTGCTTTCGATCCTGGGCCTCGCCGTGGGCTGCTGGGCTGCTTGGACGGCCCTCCGAGGCAGTCCTCCCCCCGGGTGGGCAAGCACGGTGGTGATCTCCTCCCTGCTGGGCGGTGCGATCATCCTCATCCAGGGGATCGTGGGCCTCTATGTCGGCCAGATCTTCGAGCAGGTGAAAGGACGGCCGCTGTATGTGGTGGCCGAACGAATTGGCGGTGTTGATCCGCTTCCCTCCCAACAGCCCACCCAACAGCCCACCCAACAGCCCACCCAACAGCCCACCCGAGAGCCCGCGTGAACCCGCGGGTCAGTCGCCCGTCTTCCTCATCACAGCCAGAATCGAGGTTCCCCACGGGAATCTGACGAGATGGCCGAGTGGCGTTTCGCAGCCGAAGACTGCCGAGAGCCCTTGATTGATGAGCCAGAAAGGCACTTCGTCCCCCTTCTGGGCCGCCTCCATTCGCTGGTCGCTTGTCAGCTTCCCGACGGCCCGGGCCTGCATCGAGCGACGCAACCAGAGCAGGGGGCTGAGGAAAAACATGAAGTACCGGCAGTCGAGGAGTTCCCACCCGGTCGAGTTGGCAAGCGCCGCGAAGTCATCAACGTGATACCTCCGCTGGTGGTGCCCGACCTCATCGACGTACGACCAAAACGCCTTCAGTGCGGGAACGGTGACAAACAGCAGCCCGCCGGGAGCGACAGCCCGCCGGATTTGATGCAGCGCCCCCTCGTGATCGGGAATGTGCTCGAGCACGTCCAGCAGGAACGCGCAGTCCCAACGGTCTGTCCACTGAAGATCGAGTACGTCTGTCTGAAATCGCAACGTGGAGGGCGGCAAGGACTCCGCCGCCATTCCCAGCGCATGCGCCGATGAATCCCCGAGGGCCAACTCAGGGGCGAGCCATGGCGAGGCTTCCGCCAGATATCGGACCCAGCCTCCACAGCCTCCACCGAGGTCGATCACCCGCGGAGACGAGTCGTGCGGAAACGGGGGCATGGCCCACTTCCGCACGGCGTGAAGGAGAAACCGGTGCCGGCCCCGATACCAGAAATGGTCACGCTGCATCGCAGCCAATCGATCGTGTCCCCGAGAATCGTAGTCCTGCTCGCGATGGCACACCGGATTGGGTGGAACGCGGATACCGCTCGTTTCGTCGAGGCGATAACCATCCCGCAGCATGACACTCCCCTCGAAAAACATCCTCGCGCCGAAACCCTCGATGCCCGCCAACCTGTAATCCCGCGGGAAACGTCAGAAGCGCCGATGGACGCCCCGGAAGAACACCCCGATCTGCTCGACGACCCGCTCCTGGTCGGCCTCCGTGATGTCGTAAAAGAGCGGGAGCCTCAGCAGTCTCCCGCTGATGTCGTCGGTGACGGGAAGATCGCGGACCGTGGTTCCATGGAGGCGGCCCATCGGCGCGCTGTGCAATGGCACGTAATGAAAGACCGCCTGGATCCCCTCCTTGTTGAGATGCTCCATGAGGGCCGTTCGGGTGGCTTGACTCTCGAGGAGGAGATAGAAGAGATGGAAGTTCGATGCCTCCGGGCCACAGGGGGCCGGGAGACGCACCAGCCCCTCCTCGGCAAGGGGCTCGAGGGCCTTCCGGTAGAAGTCGTAGATCTGCCGGCGGCGGGCATTGATCGCGTCGGCCATCTCGAGCTGGGCGTAGAGGAACGCCATCGTCAGCTCGCTCGGGACGTAGCTCGAGCCATGGTCCACCCAGGTGTACTTGTCCACCTGCCCGCGGAAGAACTGCTTCCTGTTGGTCCCCTTGTCACGGATGATCTCAGCCCGTTCGATGAGCGACGGATCGTTGACGCAAAGCGCCCCCCCCTCGCCACAGATGATGTTCTTCGTCTCGTGGAAGCTGTAGCAGCCGAGATGGCCGATCGATCCCAGGGCCCGGCCATCCTGATAGGAGTTCACGGCCTGGGCCGCATCCTCGGCGACCCGAAGGCCGTGGCGCTCGGCGATCTCCATGATCCGGGGCATGTTGCAGCCCAAGCCGGCGTAGTGGACGGGAAAGATGGCGCGAGAACGGCTGGTGATCGCCTCCTCGATCAGGTCTTCGTCGAGATTGAGCGTGTCGGGGCGGATGTCGACGAAGACGGGCCGGACGCCGTGCCTGACGAGGCAACCGGCGGTCGACACGAAGGTGAACGAGGGGAGGAGGACTTCGTCCCCGGGCTCGAGTTCGAAGAGCATCGCCGCCATTTCCAGGGCCGCGGTGCACGACGGCACCATCAACACCCTCGGAATCCCGTACCGCTGCTCGAGCAGGCGGGAGCACTGGCTCGTGAAATGGCCATCCCCACCGAGGTTGTTCAACGTGATCGCCTGGGCGATGTAGAACAACTCCTTGCCGGCGACGAACGGACGGTTGAAAGGGATTCGGCTGGTCATCGACGCTACGTGGCAGCCTTGACGAGGTCGGCCAGCCAGTTCTCCACTCCCTTGGCGACTCCCTCCGGGCCCTCCGCCGCGAGTTCGCCGACGCGGCGAACGAGCGCCGAGCCGACGATCGCACCGTCGGCCACGCCCGAGAGGAGCTTGACCTGCTCCGGCGTGCTGACGCCGAAGCCGACGAGCACCGGCACGTCGGTCTTCGTCCGTAGCCACGTCACCCGCTCGACGAGCCCCTCGGGGAGGTCGGTGCGGGCCCCCGTCACGCCGGCAACGCTCACGCAATAGAGGAAGCCGGTCGAACGGCGGGCGATCTCGGCGGCCCGCTCCGGCGGCGTCGTCGGCGTCACGAGGCGCACCAGCGCCAGGCTCGCCCCCTTGCAGGTGGCATCGAGAACGTCCGACTCCTCGAGGGGAAGATCGGGAACGACAAGCCCCGCAAGCCCTGCCGCCGCCGCGTCGTCGACGAATCGATCGATCCCACGCCGGTAGATGATCGAGTAGCTCACCATCGCCAGGATCGGCATCTTCACCCGGCCTGTCGCCTTCCTCACCATCTCGAAAAACTTCTCGAGCGTGAATCCGGCGGCGAGGGCCCGCGTGTAGGACGCCTGGATCACAGGCCCGTCGGCGATCGGATCGCTGTAGGGAACCCCGAGTTCGCAGACGGCCGCCCCGGCCCGGTCGAGCGCTTCGAGGACCGCAAGCGTCGTGTCGAGATCGGGGTCGCCGGCGGTCACGAACGGGGCGAGCGCCTTGCGGCCGTCCTTGGCAAGCGCGGCAAACGTCGCGGCCAGGGGCTTGGCGGCCTGGCTCATCGGATCGTGGTGGCTGGTCATGCGTGGGCCCCCCCGTTCTCGAGTGATCTCAGGCGGGCGATCTCGGCCGCGTCCTTGTCACCGCGGCCAGACATGCAGACGACGATGACTTCCTCCTTCGGCCGGCGGGCCGCCTCCTTCACCGTCCAGGCGAGGGCATGCGACGTCTCGAGCGCGGGAAGGATCCCCTCGCGCCGGGCGACGAGATCGAAGGCGTCGAGGGCCTCGGCATCGGTGACGCTCGTGTATTCCACGCGCTTCGTGTCGTGCCACCAGGCGTGCTCCGGGCCGACGCCGGGATAGTCGAGCCCCGCCGACACCGAATGAACGTCGGCCGTCTGGCCGTCGGGATCCTGGAGCACGTAGGAGAGGCTCCCGTGGAGAATGCCGGCGTTGCCGTAGGAGAGGCTCGCCGCGTGATCGCCAGGCTTGGCTGACCTGCCACCGGCCTCAACGCCGACGAGTCGAATCCCCTTGTGCTCGACGAGGGGATAAAACATGCCGGCGGCGTTGCTGCCACCGCCGACGCAGGCGACGACGCAGTCGGGATCGCGGCCGAGTTCCTTCTTACAGAAGACGAGTGTCTCTTTGCCGATCACCGACTGGAAATCGCGGACGATCCTCGGGAAGGGGTGGGGGCCGACGACCGAGCCGATGATGTAGTGGGTCGTTTCCACCGAGCCCATCCAGTCGCGCATCGCCTCGTTGATCGCGTCGCGGAGCGTCCGTGAGCCGCTCTCCACCGGCCGGACCTCCGCCCCCATCATCCGCATGCTGCGGACATTCGGCTCCTGCCGGCGGACGTCCTCGGAGCCCATGTAGACGACGCAGTCGAGGCCGAACCGGGCGCAGGCCGTGGCGGTGGCCACGCCATGCTGGCCGGCGCCGGTCTCGGCGATGATCCGCTTCTTCCCCATTCGCATCGCGAGCAAGCCTTGGCCGAGCGTGTTGTTGATCTTGTGAGCGCCGGTGTGGCTCAAGTCCTCGCGCTTGAACCAGATCTGGGCCCCGCCGGCGTACTCGGTGAGCCGTTTGGCGAAGAGCAGGGGGGTGGGGCGTCCGACGAAGGCGGCGAGGAGCTGATCGAGCTCGGCCTGAAAGCTCGGATCGGACCGGGCCTCGTCGTAGGCGGCCTGGAGCTGATCGAGAGCGGCCGAGAGCGTCTCGGGCACGTAGCGGCCACCGAACCGGCCGAACCGGCCGTGGATGTCGGGAACCTGCGAGATGCCACCGGGCGGAAGAGGAGGGGAGAGCGGGGAGGGCATCGGCGGAGGCTCCGGTTGGCACGGGGCAGCAAGACGATTCGGCGTCGCCCGGGGGGCGTGACGACGTCAGCGGCCAATTGTAGCCGCACCGACAGGTGCTACCATCCACCGCCGCTCCTGCGCGGCGGCAGCCCCGCCACGAGGAGCTTTCCGGTGCCCGAACTCCCCGAAGTCGAGACGATGCGGCGCGGCATCGCAGGGCTCTGCGGAGCACGAATCGTCGCCGCCCGGTTTCCCCGGGGCTCCTGTCGCCCGCTCGCCATGGCCCCGGCCCCCGCTGAAATGGCGGAGCGGCTCGAGCGGCAGCACATCGTGTCGGTCTCCCGCTACGGCAAACGGGTGGCGATCGAGGTCGGCAGCGAAGGCAAGGCCCCGCACTGGCTTGTCATCGAGCCGAGAATGACCGGGCTCCTCCTCGTGGCCGCTCCACCGACGCCGCAGCATGTGCGGATGGAACTCGACGTCGTCCCCCCCGGCCCCCGTCACTTCCCGCTCCAAAAGCTCCTCTTCTGGGATCAGCGTGGGCTGGGGACGATCCGGCTCCTGGATGCCGCCGGGCTCGATCGGGCCTGCGGCGCTGCCAAGCTCGGCCCCGACGGGCTCGTCGTCACCGGCAGCGAACTCGCCGTCCGGCTGGGGGAATCGCGGCGGGGGGTGAAGGTGGCGCTCCTCGATCAAAAGGGGGTGGCGGGGATCGGCAACATTTATGCCGCCGAGATCCTCCATCGCGCCGCGATCGACCCGCGCACCCCCTGCCGAGCGCTCGCTGCCGAGGCGTGGGAGACCGTGGCGCGGGCCGCACGGGAAATCCTCGCAAGCGCCGTGGCCCACGAGGGCTCGAGCATCGGCGACGAGCTCTACCGCACCGCCGACAATCGCAAAGGGGGATTCCAGAAGCTCCACCGCGTCTACGGGCTCGCCGGCACCCCTTGCCAGACCTGCGGGGGGGCGATCGAGCGCATCGTTCAGGCCCAGCGCTCGACGTTTTTCTGCCCGGTCTGCCAGCCACGCCCCCGGGGCGGGAAGCGGAAGGGCCGCGCCGGCGGGGCGCGCGTCGCACCACGGCCAAAGTTGGTGCGGCGCGACGCCAAAGCGTAGGCTTTTCAGGAGACGGCCGCGGCTCACGAGCCCGCCCGAGAGAGTTCGCGAACACGAAGGAGCCCACCCGATGACACGCCCTGCCCACCGCCGCTCGATCAGCCGCCGAGGATTTCTCGCCACCTCGAGCGCGCTTGCCGCAGCGCCATCGCTTCTCGGTGGTGCCGGCCTCCTCGCTGGCCCGACGCTTCTCCGGGCCGCCGAGCCGTCGGCCGCAAGCACCGCCGAGACGCTCGCGCAGGCGCTCCACGCCTCGCTCTCGCCGAGCCAACGGGACAAGGTCTGCTTCGCCTGGGATTACGTCCACCCGAAGTTCGGCCTCCTGCGGTCGCGCGTCGGGAACAACTGGAACGCCACCGAACCCGAGCTGAAAAGCGACTTCTACACGAAGGACCAGAAGGCCCTCGCCCGGGGTATCTTCGAGCAACTCATCCACCCGCAGTGGCACGCCCGCTTCGACAAGCAGATGGAGGACGACTGCGGCGGCTTCGGCCACGCCCAGTCGATCGCCATGCTCGGGGAGCCGGGATCGGGAAAGTTCCAGTTTCTCCTCACCGGTCGCCACATGACGCTCCGCTGTGACGGCGACTCGGAGGAGCATGTCGCCTTCGCTGGCCCGATCTTCTACGGCCACGACACCGGAGCCTTCAACGAGCCGGCCGACCACGAGGGGAACGTCTTCTGGTCGCAAGCCGTCGCCGCCAACAAGCTCGCCGCGATGCTCGACGGCAAGCAGCGCGAGGCGGCGCTGGTGGCCAAGTCTCCGGCGGAGAACGCCGTCGGATTCCAGGGAGACGCCCGCATCGACGGGCTTGCGGTCTCGGAAATGTCGGCCGATCAGCGCGGCGAACTCGAGCGCGTCCTCGGCCTGCTCCTCGAACCGTTCCGCGACACCGATCGGAACGAGGCCCGCACCTGCCTGGCTGCCCAGGGGGGCCTCGATCGCTGCCGGTTGGCATTCTTCCGCGATGCCGACGTCGGCAACGACGGCGTGTGGGACAACTGGCGGCTCGAAGGGCCGTCGTTCGTGTGGTATTACCGCGGCGCGCCCCATGTGCATGTCTGGGTGAACATCGCCGACACGCCGACCGTCGCTACCAACGCCTGACCACCGCCTGACCACCGCCTGAGAAGAGTCCATCGAAACGCACCATGAACGACTGCTGCATCGTCGGTGGCGGAATCATCGGTCTCTCCCTCGCCCGGGAACTCGCAGGCCGTGGCGTGAAGGTGCGGGTTGTCGCCCGCGGCCGCGGTGCCGACACCACGTCCTGGGCGGCAGCGGGGATCTTTCCGCCGGCGCCGCTCCATGCAGGAATCTCCCCGACCCACGCCCTCACGGCGTGGAGTGACAAGCTCCACCGCCTCTGGTCGAAGGATCTCCACGCCGAGACCGGCATCGACAACGGCCTCCTCCCGAGTGGCGGCCTCCACCTTGCCCGCTCGGCCGCAGGACTCGAGCGACTCCGGGCCGACGCGTCGCGATGGCGCGGCCAAGGGACGCTGGCCGATCTGCTCGACGCACGCGACGTGATGGCGTGCGAACCGGCGCTCGCCGCCGGCGACGGGGTGGGGGAGATCCTCGGGGGAATGCTGCTCCGGGAAGAGATGCAACTTCGCCCCTCGCGCCACCTCGACGCCCTCGAAGCGTCGTGTCGCAAGCGGGGCGTGGTCTTCGACGAGGCCGACGTCCGCCAGTTCGTCGTCAGGGGCACGCGCTTGGAGCGGGCGGTGACGGCGACCGGCGAGATCACCGCCGGCACCTGGGTGCTCGCGGCAGGCAGCTGGACTGGAGGCCTCGCCGGCGCCTTCGGCCTCCCGCTCGACACCAGGCCGATCCGTGGCCAGATCGTCCTCCTCCGTCTCCCGAAGCCGCTGATCACGCGGATCGTGAACCGTGGACTCGACTACCTCGTCCAGCGCCCCGACGGCCGGCTCCTCGTCGGCTCGACGCTCGAAGACGTCGGTTTCGATCCGACGACGACCCCCGACACCGTCACCCGCCTTCTCGGCGTCGCCCGGTCGCTCCTCGGCGAGTTACCGGGAAGCGTCGTGGAACGATCCTGGGCCGGCCTCCGCCCGGGAAACGCCGATGGCAACCCGACGATCGGCCGAATCCCCGACCTCGACAACGCCTTCGTGTCGGCCGGCCACTTCCGCGCGGGGCTCCACCAGTCGACCGGGAGCGCCGTCCTCCTGGCCGACCTGATGACCGGCCATCCGCCCCACCTCGATCCGGCGCCGTTCGCGCCCGGCCGCCCCCTCCCGCCGGCGGGCACCAAGCCCCCCGAATCGACCGCCGACTATCTCGCCCGGACCGCGGCCACGGCCGATTGAAGGCGACGAAGGCCAGCGATTCGCGCGGCGTGTCTCACACCGCCTGCGGATCGAGCCGGCGGTGGATCGTTTCGATGTCCGCGGGCGTCAGCCGCCGACCGGCCGACACCGTGGCCAACTCGACGAGGCGTTCGAGGGCTGCGGGGATCCCGGCCGTGATTTCGTGGCAGGCCTGCACCACCTCGGGCCCCACCTCCCCAAGCCCGCGTTCCACGATCCGCCGCGTGTCGGCAAGCGACAGCGGCGGCACGATCGCCCGCAATCGGACGCGGGGAGCGATCCGGCTGTCGCGCCCGACGAGGGTCAGCAGTCGGCCGCGCCCCGCCAGTACGACGCACCGGGCGTGCCCGCCGCGTGACCCCACGAACGTGGCCAGCACGGCGAACTCGTCCGCGGTGGCCAGATGGGCATCGTCGACGAGGACGATGCCCCCGATCGGCTCGTCCCGCCTGATGGCCTCAGCAAGCTCGGGTGGAGTCCAGATCGGCATTTCCCCCGGTCGGCCGGTTCCGAGTTCGGCAGCCATTCGGGCGAGGACGAGGCTCGTCCCGACGCCGGCAGGCCCGCAGAGGAGGACGACCCCGGCCGGCTCCTCGAGCGCGAAGCGGATCCGGCCCAGCGCTGCTTCCTGGGCGGGGGTGAGGACCACCGGCACTCCCCGAGAGACGACCATGGCGGTTACCCCGCCGCCAACGTCGGCTCGAACGTCACCGCCTCGCCGAGCACCGTCAGGCCGATCGCGGCAAGCGCTTCCGACCAGGCGGGGCAGGGGGAAGCGTCGGCCCGGCGGACAAGCACCGCCGCATCACATCCCAGGGCCGCCCGTTCGATCGTGCGACGACGGAGCGGACCGGCCGTGAACCATGGCCCGGCATCGACGAGCACGATCTCAGCCGCGCGAGCTCGCTCCGCTTCGTCGAAAGGAAGCAGGAGCGGGGCCTGGGAATGGATGGCCACCGATCGCCCGCGGCGACGGAGAACCTCCGCCACTCCGACGACCACCGTCGATCGCCCTTCGCTCCGCTCCCCGCCGGTGAAGGCGACCACGCGCCCACCCGAAAGCGCCGTCGATTCGATGGCCGCAGCCAGGCTGTCCCACTCCGACGGCACGGCCTCGAGGAGACGCGCGACGACGGAATCCCCACGCACTACCGCTGCCGCCGATGGCTGCGGCCCCGGGGGCAGCGCCGCGGGGGCAAACGCCTCCGGAGCGGTCAGGGCGGCCGGCGGCGTGGCCGGCGTGGGGCGAGGCTGCCGGGCAAGGAACGCGGTGTCGAGCCAGTCGAGGGTCATCGGATCAGCCCCGCTTCCCCATCCGGTTCCATGGCCACCGCTTCGCGATCGCGTTCGGCATCCTCCGCAGTGCGCCGCTGCTCGTCGCGCCACACCGCCACCCAAAACATCCCGGCCACCACCGCGAGCACGAGCGTCGACACGGCCGGAAATCTCGCCCGGGGTGCCCGGGTGCGCCCCTGGAGCGCCGGCCCGGCCGACACCTTGGGCAACACGTCCGACGTGACATCGGCCGGGGCGATCGCCGCGGTTGTCATCGCCGCGATAGCGTCAACGGGCATCGCCGGAGACGCCGCCGCCACGGTCGGATCGAGTCGCGGAAACCTGGCGATCACCACCATCCCGAAGGCCTTCTCCCCAAGGCTCCAAACACGGGCCACGCTTTTCAGGGCGAGGCGCGTCGAACGCGCGAAACACCGCTGGGTCGGCATCCCTCCGGAGGGCACGAGCCTCGGGCCCTGTGAGACCATCGTCCCCATCCCGCCCTGTGCTTGAACGGGGGCCACGGCCAGCCGTCAGCCCCCCTCCGCCTCCCCATGCCCCCTCACAACACAGTCCGGGGCCGTCGATCGCCGCCGCTCCCCGCAGCGCAGTATGCCCGCCCCCCCCAGTCGCCTATCATGACGCGTCCGGAAAACTTTCCCTCCCTGCAACCCAGCTCCGGCGGCCTTTGGTCGTCGGCCCCATCATGAGCACGCTCCCCCGTGATGTCCGTCAAAAGGCTTTCCACGACCTCCTCGCCAGCCGGATCGCCGTCCTCGACGGCGCCATGGGGACGATGGTTCATGCCCTCGGTCTCGACGAGCACGGATTCCGGGGAGAGGCCTTCCGCGATCATCCGAAGGATCTGAAGAACTGCATCGACATCCTCGTCCTCACCCAGGGGGATGCGATCCGTGGGATCCATGCGGCCTACCTCGAGGCAGGGGCCGACATCGTCGAGACCAATACTTTCGGCGCCACCGCCTTGGCCCTCGCCGACTTCGGCCTCGACAGCCGGGTGCGCGAGTTGAATCTTGCCGCGGCCAAACTCGCTCGCGAAGCCGCCGATGCCGCCACGGCGAAGACGCCCGACCGGCCTCGGTTCGTGGCCGGCTCCATCGGTCCGACGAACAAGCAACTCTCGATTGCCGGCAACGTCAACGATCCCGGCCACCGCGACGTCACCTACGACCAGATGGTGGCCAACTACCGGACGCAGGTCGAGGCGCTTCTCGAGGGGGATGTCGACGTCATCCTCGCCGAGACGGCCTTCGACACTCTCGTCCTCAAGGCCTGCCTGTTTGCCATCGAGGAAACCTTCCGCTCGACCGGCATCCGCGTGCCGGTGATGGCGTCGTTCACGGTCTTCGAAGGGGGGAGAACCCTCTCCGCCCAGACGGTCGAAGCGTGTTGGATGAGCCTCTCCCACGCCGACTTGGTGAGCGTCGGAATCAACTGCGCCCTCGGTGCCGAGAAGCTCCGCACCCATCTGGCCGACCTCTGCCGGATCGCTCCGATCCCGGTCAGTTGCTACCCCAACGCCGGGCTCCCCAACGCCCTCGGTGGCTTCGACGAGACTCCGGCCTCGATGGCCCGAGTGCTCGGTGAGTTCGCCCGCGAGGGATGGCTCAACATCATCGGCGGCTGCTGCGGCACGACGCCGGCCCACATCAAGGCGATCGCCGAGGCGGTGGCCAAGCATCCTCCGCGCGTCCCCCCGGCAGCCTCCGATCGCTCGCGCTACTCGGG
Source organism: uncultured Planctomycetaceae bacterium (assembly GCA_903951635.1). Taxonomy (GTDB): domain Bacteria; phylum Planctomycetota; class Planctomycetia; order Pirellulales; family UBA1268; genus QWOP01. Next base: position 37,007 of record CAJBCV010000037.1, on the reverse strand, counting down.
GCTCGAGATGCTCGAGATCCGACCGGAGAGCAGCTTCACGATCATCGGCGAACGGACGAACGTCACCGGCTCGAAGGCCTTCGCCCGACTCATCCGCGAGGAGCGTTACGAAGAGGCCCTGGGCGTCGCCCGACAGCAGGTGGAGAACGGCGCCAACATCATCGACGTCAACGTCGACGAGGGGATGCTCGACGGCCCGACGGTGATGACGAAGTTCCTCACGCTCCTTTCGAGCGAGCCGGAGGTTGCCCGCGTCCCGGTGATGGTCGACAGCTCCGACTGGAGGGTCCTCGAGGCGGGCCTCAAGTGCCTCCAGGGGAAGGGGATCGTCAACTCGATCAGCCTCAAGGAGGGGGAGGAGGACTTCCTCCGCAAGGCGAGGACGGTCCGCCGCTACGGCGCCGCCGTCGTCGTCATGGCCTTCGACGAGGAGGGGCAGGCGACCGACACCGACCGCAAGGTGGCGATCTGCAAGCGTGCCTACCGGCTCCTCACCGAACAGGCCGGCTTCGCGCCGCAAGACATCATCTTCGATCCCAACATCCTCACCGTCGCCACCGGCATCGAGGAACACAATCGCTACGCCATCAACTTCATCGAGGCGACGCGGCAGATCAGGCAAGCGATGCCGCTGGTGAAGGTATCGGGGGGCGTGAGCAACATCTCCTTTTCCTTCCGCGGCAACGACGCGGTCCGCGAGGCGATGCACGCTGCCTTCCTCTACCACGCCATTCGGGCCGGGATGGAGATGGGGATCGTCAACGCGGGACAACTGGCCGTCTACCAGGAGATCGATCCGCAACTCCTCGAGCGGATCGAGGACGTCCTCTTCGACCGCCGCCCCGACGCCACCGACCGGCTGATCGAGTTTGCCGAGCGGGTGAAGCACCGCGACAGCGGAGATGTCGCCAAGGCCGACACCTGGCGCGACTTGGACGTCGAGGCTCGTTTGCAGCACGCCTTGGTGAAGGGGATCGCCGACCACGTCGAGGCCGATGTCGAGGAGGCACGGGGGAAGTATGCCGCGAGCCTCGAGATCATCGAGGGCCCGCTGATGAGCGGGATGCAGGTCGTCGGCGATCTGTTCGGGCAGGGAAAGATGTTCCTCCCACAGGTGGTGAAGAGCGCTCGGGTGATGAAGCGGGCGGTCGAATACCTCAAACCCTTCATGGAGGCGGAGAAGCAGGGACAGGAGCAGACGTCCCGCGGGCGGGTGCTCATGGCCACGGTGCGCGGCGACGTCCACGACATCGGCAAGAACATCGTCGGCGTCGTGCTCGGCTGCAACGGCTACGAGGTGATCGACCTGGGCGTGATGATCCCGGCGGCGAAGATCCTCGAGACGGCCCGGGCGGAGAAGGTCGACGTCGTCGGCCTCTCCGGATTGATCACGCCGAGCCTCGAGGAGATGGTCCACGTCGCCGAGGAGTTCGAGCGCGAGGGGCTCAAGATGCCGATCCTCATCGGCGGGGCCACGACCTCCGCCCGACACACGGCGGTGAAGATCGCCCCGAAGTATTCCGGCGACATCGTCCATGTGCTCGACGCCTCGCGGGCCGCCGGGGTGGTGGAAAAGCTCATCAATCCGCTGAGCCGGGAGGGCTTCTCCCGCGACAACCGCTCCGCCCAGACACGCGACGTGGAAAACTTCAAGCGGCGGCAGCAGGCGACCCTGGTGCCGCTCGCCGACGCCCGGGCGAAGCGCTGGACGACCGACTGGGAGACGGCGTCGATCGACGTGCCGTCGTTCCTGGGAATCAGCCGCCTCGACTCGATCTCGCTTGCCGAACTCGTCCCCTACATCGATTGGTCGCCGTTCTTCCAGGCCTGGGAACTCAAGGGGAAGTTTCCGGCGATCCTCGACGACGCCGTGGTCGGGACCGAGGCCCGCCGGCTCCATGAGGATGCCCGGCGACTGCTCGACCAGATCATCTCCGAGGGGAGCTTGCAGGCCCGCGGCGTGTACGGATTCTTCGCCGCCAACGCCCAGGGGGACGACATCCTCCTCTACACCGACGAGTCGCGGACGAAAGAATTCGGCCGCATTCACACCCTCCGTCAGCAGTGGGAGCGCAAGGGGCAGGACACCTTCCATGCCCTCGCCGACTTCGTCGCGCCGGCCGGAAGTGGCCGAAAGGACTACGTCGGCGCCTTTGCCGTCACCGCCGGGCACGGATGCGAGGCCCTCTGCGCCGGCTTCGACAAGGCCCAAGACGACTACTCGTCGATTCTCGTCAAGGCGATCGCCGATCGTTTTGCCGAGGCGGCTGCCGAGTGGCTCCATGCGAAAGTCCGCCGCGAATGGGGCTACGGTCGGGCCGAGGCTCTCTCCACCGAGGACCTCATCGAGGAGAAGTACCGCGGCATCCGCCCGGCCCCCGGATACCCCGCCTGTCCGGACCACACCGAGAAGCACGCCCTGTTCGATTGGCTCGGGGCCAGGGAAGCCGCCGGCATGGACCTCACCGAGAGCTTTGCGATGACGCCGGCGGCGAGCGTCAGCGGCCTCTATTTCGCCTCTCCCGACGCCCGCTATTTCGCCGTCGATCGGATCACGAAGGAGCAGGTCGAGGACTACGCCGCCCGCAAGGGAATGACGGTGGCGGAGATGGAACGCTGGCTGGCCCCGAACCTCGGCTACGACCCCGACTGAGTCGCCTGCCACCTTGATGACCCTCCGCCTTTCCAGGCGTCGTGGCCTCATGGCTCGATCGTGACGGCTGTGCCGGTCCGGAGGGCTCGCCCCGTGGGTGGGCTGATGCGGACTCATTCCGTCGGCAGGGGCCTGCCGAACAGAGGGATGGAGGTCGATCCATGCCCCGCCGCACCCCAGGCCCGTCGAAGCCAGCCCCCCCGGGGCGATCCCCCCCCCAGGCACCGGCACCGGCCCCACTGCCGGTGATCGTGAAGCGCGAGCGGGGACGGCGTGTGATCCTCGATGTCGCCCCCGCGGCCGAGACAGGCCCCGCCTCGAACGCGCTGTTCGTGGAGCGGTTTCTGACCTACGTCCGCCACGAACGCGCCCTGGCCGACAACACCCTCCAGGCCTACGCCCGCGACCTCCGCGACTTCAGCGCCTGGCTCGGGGGACGAAACGCCGCCGCGATCTCGATCCGTGATCTCGGCGACTACCTCGGACATCTCTCGAAGAAGGGGCTCGCGCGCGCAAGCGTGGCCCGCCAGGCGGCGACCCTCCGCGTGTTCTTCGCCTTTCTCCAACTCGAAGGGACGGTTTCGGAGAGCCCGGCCGAGCTCCTTGCCGCCTCGCGCCGCGACGACACCATCCCCGGCGCCCTGTCTCCCGAGCAGGTCGATCGGCTTTTGGCCAGCCCCGACGGCCGGTCACCGACTGGGCAACGGGACAAGGCCCTCCTCGAACTTCTCTACGCCACCGGCTGCCGGGCCTCGGAGGTGTCGACGCTGAAGGTCACCGACATCCACCTCGCCGAATGCTTCTGCACCTGCCATGGCAAGGGGAACAAGGAGCGGGTCGTTCCGCTCGGGGCCCGCGCGGTGAGCGCCGTCCGGACCTGGATCAACGGCCACCGGGGCACCTACGCCGTCAATGCCGAGAGCATCCCCCCGTGGGCGCTGCTTTCGTCCCGCGGCAACCGGCTGTCACGGATGCGGATCTGGGAGATCGTCACCGACCACGCCCGCAAGGCCGGGGTTCCCCCCGACATCGGCCCCCACACCCTCCGCCACAGCTTCGCGACCCACCTCGTCGCCGGAGGGGTCGATCTCCGCCACGTCCAGGAGATGCTCGGCCACGCGAGCATCGCCACGACCCAGCGCTACACGCACGTCGATGCCGGCCGACTCAAGGGCATCCACGGCCGCTTTCACCCGCGCGGCTGAAGGCCCCACCGGCCGACACACGGACAATCCGCAGCCGTGCCGCAGCCTGGCTTGCCAGCGACATCGCGCTCCCGCGACGTCAGCCCTTCTTGGGCGGCGTGAACTTGATCTTCCTGATCAGCTCCACCACCTGGCCGTTCTCCACCTTCCCCGACACGGCCGTGATCGCCTTGACGACGTTGGCGTATTTCAGCGCGTAATCGGCGTCGAACTCGACCTCCGTCTTCTCGGCGAGCGAGTTGGGGCCACTGTCGGCCCCGACCAGCGCGATGATCCTCTTCCGCAGTTCGTCGAAATCGGCGACGGGGGTGCCGTTCATCGCGATCGCGGCCAGGCTCCCGTCGGGCGCGGCCGAGAGCTTCACGCGGACCGGTGGGATCTGCTGATCGTCGGGGGCCGCCGCGGCAGCCGCCGCGATCGGCATGCGGATGTCGAAATCCCCTTCGGGGGAAACGACCTTGAGGGTACACATGAAGAACGACATCAACTGGAAGACGACGTCGATCATCGGCGTCATGTTGATCTCGACCTTGTCGGTCAGTCCGGAGCTGGATCTGCGTGCCATCGGTTCACCGCCTGTCGTCGTACTGCGCCCGGAGGGCGAACCGTTCGAACCCCTTCTCCTGGCAGATGCGGATGATGTCCTGCACCTCGCCGGTCTTCGCCCGGCCGTCGGCCCGAACGATGATCGTCGCCGAGTTCGGCTCGCGATTCTCGTCGATCATCAGCGTCTTCTCGCGCTCCAGGTAGGCGCCGATGTCCCGCACGGCCACGAGTTCGCCGGCATAGATCACCGATCCGGCGTTCGTGAGCTGGAGCGTGATCGGCTTTTCGATCACCCCGTCGGCCGGCTTGGCGAGTTGGCTCGACGGAAGCTGGATGCGGTCATCCTGCTCCGCCTCCGAGAAGTTCATCACGAACATGAAGAACGTGATCAACTGGAACGTCATGTCGATCATCGGCGTCATGTCGATCTCGGTGTTCGACGGACCGCCACTGCGTTTGGCCATGGATCGGATCGCTGGGGTGAACGGGGTCTGCTCGGGTGAACGGGACGCCGTCGTCACTTCTTGACGCCGATCGACTGGAAGCGGGCCATGAGCCGCTCCGACTCGTCGGCGACCTCGCCGTTGAGCGTCTGGAGCCAGTTCTTGAACAAGGCGAAGCAGGCGATCGCCGGGATCGCCAGCCACAAGCCAATGAGCGTCGTGATCAGCGCCTGCGAGATGCCGATCGCCAATTCCGAGGGCTTCGGGGCCGTCGCCGACCTCGCGATCACCATGAACGCCCCGACCATCCCATCGACCGTGCCGAGGAGGCCGAACATCGGCGCCAGCGCCCCGATGAGCGATACATAGCTGATCTTGTGCTCGAGCTTCATCGCCTCCTCGTCCTCCGACTCATGCATCGCCTCTTCGGCGGCCGCATGCCCCGACTGGATCTTGCTCATGCCGGCGGCGAGCACGTGGCCGAGGTAGGAATCATCCGCCTTGGCCAGATCGTAGGCCTGCTGAAACTCCTTGGCGTCGAGATGGGCTTCGAAACCCTCCCGGAGGGCCTTGGGCATGAGCGCTTCGCGACGGACTTGGAGAAAGCACATCACGAGGAGCGCGACGAGGGCGAACGAGAGGAGGAGGAAAATGATCACGTACCGCAGGCCAAGGGCGTTGTAGTAGAAGACGAGCATGCTCTCTCCCTCCGCGGGAGCCCCTTCCTCGTCAGCGAGGTCGTCCTGGGCGACGGCGACGCTGGGGGCGAGCACGGGGCCGAAAGCCGCCGTTGCCGGGAGGAGGAGGGCCAAGGCCAGCGCGGCCCGCGAGAACGCCGCACGAAGGCCACGGAGACACCAGGCTCCTGTCTGACGCCCCTGCTCCCCGTTCCCTCCAACCACCGTGATCGCAGCCGACTGCATGCTCATCTCCTCGGAAAACGTCGAATCGACCCTTCCACACAACTACCCACGCGACTGGACTCCCCCGCCCGGCCCGGGGCCAGACGCCGCCCAGCGTCCACGGCCCCCAGGATCGTACGCCACCCAGGTTCGTCCCCTCAAGCCGGGCCGCTGACGCGGTCGACCGACTCACGGATTGTTTTTGGTTCGTCAGCTCTTGCCCGCCACCAGTTTCTTCGCCCACTGCGATCCAGGATAGCTCGATTCGAGCGTCGAGCGAGCCTCTCGGGCCCGTTCCGGATTCGACCCCTTTTCCCACAGATCGACGAGATTGTAGAGGGCTTCGGCGTGGTTTTCGGGGATCTTGTTGTAGACGAGATCGACGGTGAGGAATGCGATCAGGGCGTCCTGCTCCTTCCCCGCCACGGCCCGGTAGGCCTGGCCGAGGGCATTGAAGGCCCGGCCGAGCACTTCCCCGTCCTCCGGGTCGGCCTGTTGGATCACCGCCTGAACGAGGCCGACAGCCTCCTCGGGCTTGCCGAGTTGGGCCAGGCAGCGGGCCCGCCCCAGTTCGGCGGCGCGCTTCTGGGCGGCGCTGGCCTCGTCGCTCGAGTCGATCTGCACCGCGGCGTCGAACTCCCGCAGGGCCTCGGCATACTTCCCCTGGTCGAGGAGCATCGCCGCCCGGGCCGACGCGGCCCGGACCTTGAACGCCGGCGGCCCCTTCGCGAGTTGCCCGTAAGCGGACAGCGCGTTGTCGACGCGGCCGGCCCGCGCCAGCAGGTCGCCCAAGAGCTCCTGCATGTCGTAGGCGTGGTGGCTGTCGGGGTGCTTCGAAACGAAATCGGCCACGAGCTTCCCCGACTCGCGGGGATCGCCGCCGGCGGCCAGTGCCACCCGGGCCGTCGCTGCCGCTCGGACATAATCGACCTCGTCGAGGAGGATCTGCTCGGCGCCATCGAGATCGGACGGCTCGATCTTGGCAAGCTCCTCCAAGCTGTCGGCGGCGCGTCCGCGAAGGAGCATCGAGCGGGCCGACTTGAGCTCCGCAGGCTCACCCCCGAACTGCACCTCCCGGATCTGGTCGATGGGGATCTTTTTGGTCTCCCCGTTGCGATCCTCGAGTTGGACCTCGTCGGCCGCCGTCGCCGTCACGCGACCGGAAACCGTGCCGGCACTCGTCACGACCCGATCGGCCGTCTGCGCGACGACCTCGCGGCCGACAACGAACGAAGCGAGGAGCACGATGGGGAACAACCCCAGGGCTGGGATCGCTCCACGGCGGATGGATGTCGGCATGGCTGGGGCATTCCTGGGCGAGCGGACGAACGTCATGAGGCGGCGACAGGGGCTTCGTCGAGCTCGGCAAGCCCACGGGGGCTCGCCTCGCCGCGTTCCTTCTGGATCTGTTTCAGGAGCGCATCGAACTGGGCACGGAAGGCGTCGCCACCGAGATCGGGGTAGAGCCGATACGTGACAGCGACGTCGTTGAATGCCATCTGGAGGAGCTTGGCCCGATCCTGCCCTGGCTTTGCGAGGAGCGCGAGGCGACAGCGGACGACGTTGAGCCTCGCCGTGAAGAACTTCGTCCGTGCGTCGGCCGCCTTCGGATCGGCGGCTTGGCGGGCGAGCCGATTGGCAATGCCCCCCCAGCCCCAGGCCACTCCCCCCTGATTCTTCCGGCCGGCGATGGCCTCGCGGAGAAACCGGGTCGCGGCGGCGCCGTCGGTGGCCTTCTCGCCGGCTGCCTGAAGAAGCTCAGCGGCCTGGATCTGCGCGTCGAGGGAGTTTTGCCGCTTCGCGTCGGAGAGGATCCAGTCGACATGCCCAAGGGCCTCGTCCCAACGCCCCAGCTCCCGGTAGACACTCGCCAACTTGAGGCGGATCGAGGGGATGAAGCGGGCGATCTCGTCGGCCCCGTCGGCCGAGCCCGACCGCTTGAGAAGGGCTTCGTAGACCTCCGCAGCCCGCGCGAGATAGCCGGAAGCCTTGGCCTGGGGCACGACCGACCCCGAACCGCTCCCCGAGCCGAGCGACAGATAGGTCGTCGCCACCCACATCTGGGACGCCACCTTCGCATCCCGTTTGGCCACACCCTCGAGAAACTTTTCGAAGCCGGCGAGAATCCCCAACGCCGCTCCCGCCGACGCCCCCTGGCTGGCCCCCTGATTGGCCGCCAAGGCCTCGAGTTGCCCCTGGAGATCTCGCCCCATCGAGAGATACATGTTCGTGAGTTTGGCCGTCGCCTCCGGGCCGGTCCCCGCCACCGCTTCGAGCTTGTCAAAGGCCTGCTGGGCCTTGTCGAGCTGCTGCGACTGGATGAAAAACCGCAGCGCCACCGTGGCGGCATTCTCGGCAAGCGGACCCGATCCGTACGCGGCATCGCCGGAGGAGAGAACGGTCCACCCGCCCCAGGAGGGCTGCTCGAGGAGTTTCGCCGCGAGGGCCTGGTCCCCCTCCTCGATCGCCATCTGGCAGCGGGCCAGTCCCCCCGCCACCGCCACCGGGCTCACCGGGCCCCCGGCAGGAAGGGCCGCCAGGCCGGCGTCGAGAGCTTCGACCGCCCGGCCCCTCCACGCCGCGAGGATCTCGGGCGCCGGTCGGACGTCGTCAGGAAGACGCCGGCGTTCGACGAGCTCGCGCCACAGCGCCCCGCCGGCACGGAGGAGTACCTCCGGCCCCTTGGCCGAATCGCGGGGAACATCGGCGATGAGCTTCACGAGGCGATCGGCGTCGTGGGACTCCGCCGCCGAGGCGACGACGACCTGCGCCGCCTCCGCGCTTTCCGGCTCCTTGGGCCAGGTCCGCATGATGAGCGTGGCCACCTCCGCACACCGCGCCTTCGCCGCTGCGTGCCATGCCGCCGGACCATCCCTGCCGAGTTGCTGCCAAGCCGCCATCGCGATCTTGGCCGACTGCCGTGCCCCCTTCGCGTTGGGGTAGCGCTCGGCCAGGAACGTGCCCACGGCGGCGGCATCGTGGAGGCGGCGGGCGTCGTAGAGGAGGTAGGTGAGGAGGGAGCGGGCCCGGTTGAGATCGTCGGAGGGGACGCCGTCCGCGCGGGCCAAGCCCCGCCGCAGGGCGTCAATGGCCCGCGTCCGCTCGACGCCTGCCGCCTCGAGCGCCGCCGCAGCCTCCTCTGCCTTTCCGGCCGCCGTCGCTCCCTTCGCCTCGGCCTGCTTCTCCTGCATCGCCGTCACGGCCCCTGCCGCGACGTCGAACGCCGCCGCGAACGAGGCGGCCGGGTCGTCGTCGTCGTCGGGGGCGGCTCGACCGAGCTTCTCGAGCAGAGCGCGCGACTCGCGGGCAAAATCCTTGTTGTGGCGGGCGACATCCGTGGCCAGCTTCTTGGCATCCCGGAGCATCCCCGGCTTCTTCCCCTTCTGATCCCCGGGAAGAACTTCCGCCTTTTCAGCCAGCAACTGCGCCGAGCGGTACTTCATCCCCAGCCACTCGGCATCCAGCCGGTCGGCGGGCACGTTCACCAGCGCCAGCCTTTGGAGCCGGTCGTCGAACTGCTCGTAGAGCTTTTGCTCCAACCAGCACTCGAGCGAGGCATTGATCGCCTTCGCGCGGAGTGTCGGCACGAATCCCGATTCTCCGTCGAGCGAGCGGATGCTCGCGAGGGTGAGCAGGGCGGTGTCGAGAAGCTTGCGGCGCTCTTCCGGCACCGTCTCGGCCTGGGCGAGGACGAGGTAGTTCCGCCCCTCGTAATACCGCGCATAGAGCCCGGCTCCCCACTTGGGATACTTCTCGAACAGCTTTCGGTAGCGCTCGGCCGAGCCCCTGACGACGGCCTTCCATTCGGCCGATCCGGGAGGGAGCGCCTTCGATTTCTCGAAGTGGGCATTCCCGACCAGGAGCCGGGTCTGGAGGAGCTCACCGCGGAGTTCGTCCTGACGGTCTTCGAGCTTCTCCATCAATTTCACGTCGGTCGCCGGCTTCTTGGCAGGACGACGGGATTTCTTTCCGCCCGAGGGCTCGTCCCCCTCCTTCTCCTTCCCGGCATTCTTGAGCTGGGCGAGCCGGGCATCGACGTCGCGGAGGCTCGCGAGGACGGCATCCTCGGCGTTCGTCGGCGGCGGAATCTCCGCCTGAGGATCGCGGGGCGGTGCCTCGAGGGCGGCGATGGCAGCATCGAAGAGGGGGATGGCTTCCGCCGTGAGCTTCGGGCCGTCCTCACCGGGACGCTTGGCCTGCGCGAGCTTGATCCGCCCCCGCTCGACGAGGAGGTTGCCCTTCTGCGTGTAGGCCGCAATCGCCTCGTCGCCGCCGGGCCCGGCCGCCAGGCACCGATCGATTTCCTGGGCCGCCTGCTCCAGCAGCGCCGCACGGCGCGCGCCGGCCGGTTCGCGACGCGCAAGCCCCGTCAGCGCGCCAGCGCGGCGTAGCGGCAGGCTCGTTCGCAGTTCGGCCGAGGCTTCAGGGTCGTTTGCCACCCGATCGAGGACGGCGAGCACGACATCGTGCATCCGTTTTTCGGTGAGGGCGTCGAGGAGCCGGCGTGTGGCGATCTCGGCGTTGCCAGGGCCGCCCGCCGCCGGACTTCCCTCGCGCTGCACACGCGCCGCGACCAGCGTAGTCCCGTGGGCGACAAGCAGCACCGGCAGCGCCGCCAACAGGCCACGGAGCAACAGGCCACGGAGCAAGAGGATCGCCTCGATCCCGTGACCGGCCCTGCGGCCACCCTGGAAACGCACCATGATCCTGTCCCCGGAACCTTCACCCCACCGTCGATCGAGAGCCACGCACCGCCTCTCGAACGCAGCCGTCGAGTCAGGATGGGGGACACGGCCAGACGAAGGACTTCGCCACGGCCACCATCCAATCCCCCCGCCCGAGCCTTTTCCTGCATTGTGCCGATCGCCGCAGAGGCGTCAAACACGATCGCCCCGGGGAAGCTCACTTCCGGGCTGCACGGCTCGCCGAGGACGACATCGCCAACCAGTTGGGGAGTTGGCCTGCCGCGGGCATCCGGACGACCTTGACCGAGCGGATGCCCGGCACGGCCGCCACCGCGGCGATCGCCGCCGCCGAGGGCTCCACGTCGAGATTGAGGACGCCGATCGCATCCCCTCCCGGGGCCGATCGGCCGACGGTCATCTGGGCGATGTTGACGCCGAGCCCACCGAGGGCCGTGCCGACGTTCCCGATGATGCCCGGCACGTCCTGATGGGTGAAGATCAGCAGGATGCCGTCGAGATAGGCCTCGAGCCGATGCCCTTCGAGCTGCACGAGCCTGGGCATCGCGTGGCCGAAGAGCGTCCCGGCAGCCCGGTGGACGCGTCCCTCGGCGACGAGGTCGACGGCGACGACCGAACTGAAGGCGCCGGGATCGGTCCGGCTCTGCTCGACCAGATCGATGCCCCGCTCCCGAAGGAGGACCTCCGCGTTGACGATGTTGACGTCGTCCGCCGCTCCTTCGAGGAGCCCCGCGGCGAAGGCGGCGGTGACGAGCTTCGTCGACCGGGAAGCGACCTCGCCGCGGTAGGCGATCGAGCAGGACCGCGGCGGCGCGTCATCGAGCTTCGCCAGGAGGAGGCCGAGACGCCAGGCGAGATCGAGAAAGCCCTTGACCCCTTCGAGCGAGGCCGGATCGATGGGGCTGGAGTTCACCGAATGGCGGATGGCACCGGTGGCGAGGAAGTCGACAAGCAGCCCGACCCCCTCCACAGCCACCTGCGACTGGGCCTCTTCGGTGCTCGCCCCGAGGTGCGGCGTGACGAGCACCCCAGGCTTGTCGAACAGGGGGGACTCGGTGCACGGCTCCTTCTCGAAGACGTCGAGGGCGACCCCGGCGATGACGCCGCGATCGAGCCCCTCGGCGAGCGCCTTCTCCTCGTAGATGCCGCCGCGGGCGCAATTGATGAGTCGGACGCCCGGCTTGAGGAGATCGAGTTCCTTCATGCCGACGAGATACTTCGTCTCGGCCGTGAGGGGCGTATGGACCGTGAGGTAATCGACTTCGGGGAGCATGGCATGGACGCTGGGAACCAGTTCGATCCCCAACTCGGCAGCACGCTCCACCGAGAGAAAGGGATCGAAACCGAGCACCCGCATCTCGAACGCCCGGGCCCGGGCCGCCAGCGTCTGGCCGATACGGCCGAGGCCGACGATGCCGAGGGTCTTGCCCGCGACCTGAACCCCCATGAACTTGTTCCGATCCCATCGGTGGGCACGGAGGCTCGCGTCCGCGGCGGCGATGTTGCGGGAGAGGGCCAGGAGGAGCGCGAAAGCATGCTCCGCCGTGCTCACCGTATTCCCGGCCGGCGTGTTCATGACGACGATGCCCTGCCGGGTGGCCGCATCCTTGTCGATGTTGTCGGTGCCCACCCCGGCACGCACGATCGCCTTGAGCCGCTGGTTGCCCGCGAGCGATTCGGCAGTGATCTTCACGCCGCTGCGGCAGATCGCCCCATCGTGCCGGGCCAGCGCCCCCCGGAGGGCGTCACCGGAGAGCCCTGTCGCCACCTCGTAGGTGATGCCATGCGCCGCCGCGGCGTCGAGGAGCGCCAGGCCGTCCGGGCTGAGGGTGTCGAGCACGATGATGGAGGGCATGAACGGCTTCTCGGCAGGGTGGGGGAGGCGTCGCGGTCGCTTTCGACCGATCAATGGATCGCAGAGGGGTTCGCAGTCAGGCGTCAGCCACCGTGGGACTTTTGAAACTCGATCATGTAGTCGCGGAGCTTGGCGACCCCTTCGACCGGCATCGCGTTGTAGATGCTCGCCCGGATGCCGCCGACGGAGCGGTGCCCCTTGAGGTCGACCAATCCCCGAGCCGTAGCGCCCTTGACGAACTCCTTGTCCATCGCCTCGTCGCGGAGGCGGAAGGTGACGTTCATGTCGGAGCGGCAATCAGCGCGGGCATGGCCGTGGTAAAAGCCGGCCGAACGATCGAGGACGTCGTAGAGCGTCTTCGCCTTGGCGGCATTGTGGCCGGCCATTCCGTCGAGGCCCCCCATGCTGTTTTTGATCCACTGGCAGACCAGACCGAGGATGTAGACGGCGAACACCGGCGGGGTGTTCGACCGCGATCCGTTCTTCACGTGGGTGCGGTAGTCGAGCATCGTCGGCAGATCGTCGCGCGACCGTTCGAGGAGATCCTTGCGGATGATCACGACGGTCACCCCGGCGATGCCGGCGTTTTTCTGGGCACAGGCGTAGATCAGCCCGTACTTCGCCACATCGATCGGGCGGGAAAGGAAGTCACTCGAGCAATCGCACACAAGCGGCGCGGTGCCGAAGACGGGGTCATGCTTCCACTGCACCCCCTGGATCGTCTCGTTGCTCGTGACGTGGAGATAGGCGGCGTCGGGGGAGAGTTTGATCTCTCCGGCCGCCGGGAGGTGATCGTAGTTGGACGACTCGCCATCCCAGGCGACATGGACGCGTCCCTCGCGACGGGCCTCTTTCGCCCCGGTGTGCCCCCACGTGCCGGTGACCAAATAGTCAGCGGGCCCCGGTTGCCCGCGAAGAAGGTTCATCGGGACCATCGAGAACTGCAGGCTCGCCCCACCCTGAACGAGGATCACCTCGTGGTCGTCCCCGATTCCGAGCAGGGTGCGGAGATCGCTGAGCGTCTCCTCGAGGATCCGGTCGAAGGGCGGGCTCCGGTGGCTGACCTCGAGCACGGAGATGCCCACGCCGGGGAGGGAGAGCATCTCGTCACGGGCACGCTCGAGCACCTCGAGCGGGAGAACCGCCGGGCCAGGCGAGAAGTTGAAGACGCGTTCCATGGTCCCGGCAGTCGGCGTTGTGCGATCCATCACTCGGGTGCTCTCCATTCCGCCCAGCGGTGCCGTGGCTCCCGGGGCATTCGATCCGCCCGTGGCTGCATGAACCGGGGACCAACGCCATCCGGCGTTCCCCCGGGGGAAGGGGGAGCAGGCGGAATGCCCCCCGTCACCGACAGCCGAGCCATCGGTGTCCCAGGAACGCCGCAGGATAGGACCCGCCGCGGGAAGGGTCAACGGGCGGGAACTGCCGCCGCAGCGGAGACCGGCTGGGGGGCGGGGAAACCGTTCGACCCGCCCGGCGGGAGCGCCGCGGGCGCTGGCCCCCATGCCGAGGCCGGGGCCGACAACGGCACTCCGCCGATGGGGGGAGGCCCGGGGAGTTGCAGGCCGCTCGGGCTCGTCGGCAACGCGGCTGTCCGGACGGTGGCGGTCGGCGCCGCGCCGGCGAGCGTCGCCACCCGGGCAGCGACCACCGGCTGCACGCCATCGACCGACAGCGCCCGGGAATAGTCCACCAGAGCCTGATCCTTGTCGCCGGTCGCCTCGCGGAGCTGCCCGAGGGCCACCAGTGCCCGCGGATTCGAAGGATCGACAGCCAACGCGTCGACGAGCCGATTCTCCGCTTCGCGAAGGTCACCATGCTCCTGGCAGAGACGGGCCAGTTCGATCTGCGGGTTGGGGTTGTTCGGCTGCCGGCGCGACCAATCCTCGAGGAGGGCGATCGCCTCCGGGCTCCGCTGTTCTTCGACGAGGAGCACCGCCAGCGCCCGCTGGCAGGCGTCGTGGTTCGGGTTGCGGGAGAGACAGAGGTGGTAATACTGCTCCGCAGACCGCCAGTCGCTCCCCTTGCCGAAGACCTTCGCCTGCTGGTGATAGGTGGCGCCGAGGTTGTAAAAGCAGTCCGGGCTGCCCGGCTGCTGGGCCAGCGCCTGCTGGAAATGGTTCACGGCGCCGAGATAGTTGCCCTGCTGATAGAGCTTTACCCCCTCGGCATTCTCGTTCCGCTTGAACGACCCGCAGCCAACCGACAGCACGACCACCGCCGCGATGGCGACGGCGCTGACGCGGACCGAGAGCGGCAGGGTGGGGAACGGTTGAGGGGGCACGACGGGCATTCCGGCGGGGCGACGGGGCGGCGGACGGTACCGGCCAGACTGCCCCCCGACAAGTCCAGGGAGGGAAACTCCATCCCCCCAGCCCCAGCATTTCCCCCACCCCTCCATCCCCCTTCGCCGCGCCCCTGCCCGGCGGTCAGGCGGGGAGATTGCGCTGATAGCCGAGGGAGCGGACCACTTCGAGGATCTCGCTGCAGGTCGGGAACATTCGGCCGCTGGCACGCTTATAGCGCTCCAAGGCCTGCATGAACTCGACCTCTTCGGGGCCGTAGTCGCGATCGCAGGTCGTCGGATCGATGAACCGACGACGACGCGGCCCCTTCGGACTCCGGTGGGGGCCGGCCGAGGTGTCACGGCGGGCGGGGCTCTCGAGGGTCGGGCAGTTGGCAGTGACGGTGGCGGGCATCGACGGATCTCCTCGGCGAGAAACTGGAGCGGTTGGCGAAACTCTGCCGGAAGTATTCCCGCCTCCGACGGCGCCGGTCCGGCATTTTGGGAAAAAGCTTCCGATCAGGGAAGCTTTTCTGCCGGCACAACCGTTCTCACCCGACCCTACAGCCCGGCGAATCACCCCGTGCCCAGAACGGGCAGCGCACCGCTCAGCGGTTGCCGAAGAACTTCTTCAGCGCCTCGGCCGCCGCATCCCGCGAGTTGACCGTTCCCTTCTGCGCTGACGGGGGGAGCGAGCCGGGCTTGGCGTGCGACTGCTTGACCGCATCGATCGCCACCGAACTGTCCGACTTCGTGTCGCCCACGCTCTGGCCGACCTTCGTCGAACTCCCGCTGTTCTTGGCGGTGGCCGACCCCGACACGGTGGTCGCGGGACCATCCCCGGCGATCCCGGAGATCGTCGAGCCATGGACGTCGTCCGAGCCGGCTGCGGCGGAATGAATGCTGCTGGAATCGGCGTCGCCAGGGCCGATGGTCGTGGCCTTTACGCCTTCGGACGTGGCCCGGAGGGAACGGGTGGTGTCGAACATTCCGGCCGGGGCGTCATCCGCCATCAGCCACTTCGACACATCTTGATCCCCGCCCGCCTGAGCTACGGGTTCCGAACACGACACGGTCAGTTCGAGGGCGCCGACCCGGATCAGATCTCCCGACACGACTTTCGTCTTCGCGGCGATCCGCGTCCCGTTGACGAACGTGCCGTTCCGGCTGCCGAGATCCTCGACCCAAACGTCGGCCGGGCCGACATGGACGGCGGCGTGACGCCGGCTGACATCCTCGCTCAACGGACGAACGTCGCACTCCTCGGCGCGGCCGATGAGGAGCGTGTTCTTCTTGATGGCGATCGAACGGCCGGCACTCTTGCCGGAGGCGACGATCAGTTTCGTGATCATGGTGCGGCTGTCTCCACCCACGCGAGACCGACCCTTGCCATCCCCACCGGCCCACGCGGACCGGCAGGCCCCAAACGCTCATCGATTCCTCACAAACACCGTCCGCCTGGAACCAGGGGTCCCGACGTCTGTCTGTCTGTCTGTCTGTCCGGATCGACAACGAGTGCGGTCACTGCCCCAGGGCCGGTTCTGTCCAGCCCATGATCTTAACGACGAGCATTCCAACTGTCTTGTCGAAATCGATCCAGGCCCTCCTCATACCCCGCCTCCGGGGAAGGGGAAAACCGGCCTGCGGGCGTCTCGAGTCCGTCTCCAAGCGTGGCCGCGAGCCGGGTGAGCCAGCCCCGTACCAGCGCCGTTCCCCCGGAAGATCCGCCCCTCCACCCCCAGTCCGATCCCGGGATCGGCTGGAGCTGGTCGAGGCCGGGATGCCGGACATCCTCCGCCACGAGGCGATTGGCCCCCAAGAGGAGGCTGCCGTGCTGGAGGACCGCGCCGCGGAGCCTCCGCTGGGCACTGCCGAGGATCTTCGAGTCGCTGCCGAAGCGACCATCGGCCACCGGCAGGACCACATCCCCGACCGCCCGCCGATCGAAGCAGAGGAGGGGCCCTTCCGCCGGTGGCCCGGAAGTGGAAGCGCCGCTGGCTTCCGGATCGCTCCCCGACCGCTCCCCCCGAGCGGCCCCCGGGGACAAGCCCGCCACGACGCCCCGCGCCGTCAACTCGGCGACGAGCGCCCCATGGACCGCGTCGTAGAGCTGCTGGGTGCCGCCTCGGGGGTGGAGGCGTGGCACGGCCACCGCGAGGGTGACGTCGCTGCCGTGAAGAATCGCGCCGCCGCCACTCGGCCGACGGACGATTTTCACCCCCTCCAAAGCTCGGTGCGCCCGCGCCTCCGCGATCGCCTGGAAAGCGCCGAGCGAAAGCGTCGGCTCCGACCAGGTGGAGATGCGAACAAGCACCCGATCCAGACGCGCAGCCTCAGCGGCCAGCGCCTCGTCGAGCGCCATGTTCGTGGCGCCGTCGGCCGGCGGATCCCACCACGCGATCACCGGCCGGGTAGAGGCTTCGGACGAGGGGTCAGAGGCTCGATTCAAGGGGGCGTCTCAGTGGGGCTGGCTGCCGATGAGCGCCTCGTAGGCAGCCCGGTCGAGGAGCGCTTCGATCTCGGCCGGCTGGTCGGGACGGATCTTCACGATCCAACCCGCGCCGAACGGATCCTTCCCGAGGGTCTCGAGCTGATCGGGGAGCGACGTGTTGACCTCCACGATCTCTCCCGAAACCGGCGCGTAGAGATCGCTCACCGCCTTCACGCTCTCGATCTCACCGATCGACTCGCCAGCCTTTACCTTCCGGCCGACCGTCGGCAGTTGCATGAACACCAGATCGGTGAGTGCCTCGACGGCATACGCCGAGATCCCGACTGTCGCCACACCGCCAACCACGGGACTGATCCATTCGTGGGACTTCGCGAACCGCACGTCCTGCTGCATCGCCGTCGCTCCTCGTGTTGCTGATCCACCGAACCTTCGGTCTCTCTCGGGCCTTGTCCTCCACGACCACCCTCGGATGGGCGCGGCGATCATCATCCCCCAGCCGCCGGTTTTCCACCACCCGCCGGTCGGCGGTGGAAGGGCAAGCCGACCACGCGCGCCGGCTGGCGGGCATCGCGAATCGCGATCTCGACCGCGGTCCCCTCCGCCGCCAGAGCCGTGTCGATCATGGCCATCGCCACGGCGTGGCCGATCGTGGGGGCAAAACTCCCACTCGTGACGACCCCGACGTCGCCACCGGCCGGCGTGTAGCCAGCGCCGCCGAGGACGACGTTTCCTTCGCGGGCCGATCGCTTCGATCCCAGATCGAGACCGACCCGGACCCGCGCCGGCTTCCCTGCCTTCATCGTGGCCAGGGCCACGCTGCCGGGGAACGTTCGCCCCTCGAGATTCACCGCCAATCCGAGCCCGAGGGCGAATGGATCGCTGTGGGGGAGGAGCTCATGGCCGTAAAGGGGCATCCCCGCCTCGAGACGGAGGGTATCCCGGGCGCCAAGCCCGCAGGGCCGTCCACCGAGCGGGGCCGCAGCGGCGAGGATCGCCTCCCAGACGGCCACGGCATCTTTCGCCGCCACAGTCACCTCGACGCCATCTTCGCCCGTGTATCCGGTACGGCTCACGGCCGCGGCGTGCCCGGCGACCGTGGCCGTCGTCCCGCGGTAATTCCCCAGGGCGCGGATCCGCGGGCCATCCCCCCCCGGACAGAGCCCGGCGACGACGTCGACCGCGCTTGGCCCCTGGACGGCGATCATCACGGTGTCGAGCGTGTGGTCGACGAGTTCGACACCGGAGGCCGGCAGTCGGGAGCGGAGCCAAGCCACGACCCGTTCCCGATTTCCGGCATTGACGACCAGTCCCATCCGCGGCGTACCGTCGGCGGCATCGGTGTCCCGGCTCACCAGCGCGTCATCGAGGATCACAAGCGTCGCTGGGGCATCGGCGGTAACGAGCGTGTAGCGGAATTGCCCGGGGACAATCCCGGCCACTTTTCTCGTCAACATCGACTCCAGCCACGCAAGCGCCCCAGGGCCGGTGACCGACAGTCGCCCCATGTGCGAGACATCGAACAGGCCGACGGACGACCGGGTCGCGAGGTGTTCGTCGACGATCGAGGTGTACTGCACCGGCATGTTCCAACCGGCGAAGTCGACCATCCGGCCGCCGTGCGCCGCATGCCATCGGCACAGCGCGGTCTCGCGGAGAATCGTCGGTCGGGGCAGGGGGGAAGTCGCCGACTCACTCACGGGAGCGTTCCTTGTCGTTCTCAGGATCGATGCACGGTCATGACGCCCGCCGATTGTAGGGATGCCGCCGAATCCCGCCACGAAGCTCGGCGTCCACCGGCACAGAAAGCCCGGCCGGGCTTCAGCGGCCGCGTCGTCCCTGGGCCTTCCCCTTCGCCTTCGACTTGCCCTTGGCCTTCACTTTTCCCTGCGTCTTGCGGGCATGCCGAGATCCCTTCACGTGGCGGGCGGCGCGGAGCCCGGGCGGGGCCTTGCCCCGATCGCCGACGAAACGGAACTCGAGCATCCGCCGATCGAGATCGACTTTCTTGACCGCCACGCGGACCCGATCGCCGAGGCGCCACGACTGCCCCGGACGCCGCCCGGCGAGGGTGTGGCTGGCCCGCTCGAAGCGGTAGGTGTCGGCGGGGAGGTCGGCCAGGGTGAGGAGCCCCTCGGCCGGCAGTTCGAGCCCCTGGAGGAAAAGGCCGAACGGCTCGACGCCCGTCACGACCGCCTCCATCTCGGTGCCGATCCTCGACGAGAGGAAGAGAAGGAGTTTGAGTTTCACCAACTCCCGTTCGGCAGCCTCGGCGCGGCGTTCGAGGGTGGAGCAGTGGAGCCCGAGATCGACCAGCCCGTCATCGGGAGCCCGGCGTCCCCGCGCCAGTTTGTCGAGAGCGCGGTGAACGACGAGATCGGGATAGCGACGGATCGGCGACGTGAAATGGCAGTAGCAGTCGCTCGCCAGGGCGTAGTGCCCTTCCGGCTGGGGGCCATAGACGGCCCGGGCGAGGCTCCGGAGGACGGCGAAATGGACCGCATGTTCCTCCGGCCGGCCACGGGTGAGGCCGAGAAGACGTTGAAGCTCGAACCGGCTCTCGAGCGTGTCGACCTCGAACCCCAACTCGGAGACGAACTCCGTCAGCTGGCGGAGCTTGCGCGGATCGGGGGGAGCATGGATGCGGCGAAGAAACCCAGCCCCGGCCGCGGACAATTTCTCAGCCACGGCCTCGTTCGCCGAGAGCATGAACTCCTCGATGATCTGATGGCTCTCGGTGTTGGCGACGACATGCGCGCCGGACACCCGTCCATCCCGGTCGAGGTCGACTTTCACCTCCGGCATGTCGAGTTCGAGCGCGCCGCGGTTTTTCCGCCGGCGGCGGAGCATGCGGGCCAGATCGCGCATCCTCCCGAGGAGCGAGCGGACCTCGCCGGTCATCTCGACCTCGGGGGTGGCCGGGTCGGCGAGGAACTGGTCGACTTCCTCGTAGGTGAAACGACGGCAACTGCGGATCGCCGTCCGTTCCACGTCGGTGTGGACGGGGATTCCGTCGGCCGTGAACTCGATCCAGCAGGTTCGCGCGTAGCGCACCCGCCCCGGCTGGAGGCTCGCGAGATTGTTGGAGACGATCTCCGGAAGCATCGGGATCACCCGGTCGGGGAGATAGACGCTCGTGCCCCGGGCGAGCGCCTCCTGATCGACCGGCGCCCCCTCCGGCACGAAGTGGGCAACGTCGGCGATGTGGACGCCGAGGAGCCAGTGATCGCGATCCAGCCTTTCGAGTGAGATCGCGTCGTCGAAATCGCGGGCGTCGACCGGGTCGATCGTGATGATCGTCCGCGCCGTCAGATCCCGGCGGTCGGTCGGGACGTCCTCGGTGAACAGGGCCGCCTGCGCCCGGGCGGCGTCGAGGACCTCGGCGGAGAACGGGCCGGGAAGACCGAACTCGTGAATGATCGAACGGGTGTCGACTCCGGGCTCACCCGCCTTCCCGAGGACCTCGATGATCACCCCTTCGCCATCCCGGAGATGGGTGGGGAAGCGGACGACTTCGACGACGACCTTGTCGTCCTCCCGCACCGACTTCGCCCCGGGATCACCGACCGATACCGGCCGCGGAAACGACGTGCCGTCGATCTGCACCCAGCCCGAGTTGGCAGCGACGAAGAAACTGCCGACAAACCGCGTCTTCGCCCGCGTGACCACCTCGACGATCTCTCCCGACGGGCCGGGGCGGCGGAAATCACGCCCCCGGGACAGCCGGACGCGGACGGTGTCGCCGTTGACCGCATCGAGGCAGGCCGACTGGGCGACATGGACATCCCCCTCGCGGCTTCCCGCGGCAGCGTTCAGCGGATGGACGAAACCGTAGCCCCCGGCGGCACGGCGAAAGACACCGACGACGTCATCGCGGCCGGCGGCAGGGGGGCCCCCGCTACGACCGGCGGAGACCGGTGGGCCCTCCGCGCGGCGCTCCCGGCGGCGATCGGCCGATCGTCCCTGGTCATCCTCAGGCATCGTTGGCCTCCACGGTCGGTCGGAAATCACCCCCGGCGGGGATCGTCATGAGCCACGCCCGCGGAAGAACTTGCGGCCGAGCGATTGCTGGTATTGGGTCCAACCACCGTCGATCGCCGCTTCGTTCTGGAGCAGTTGGAGCACACCGGCGAGCCGGGCATCCATGTGGTCGAGGTGGTGGAGCGCGAGGGCCTCGAGGGTCATCGGGAGCTTCGGGGCGCCATATTCGTACTGGCCGTGATGGCTGGCCACCATGTGCTTGATCCGCACCGCGAGATCAACGTCGAACGGCCGGCCGGTGCGGGCCTCGACCGCGGCGATCTTCGCCTCCAACTGCTCGAGCCCGAGGAGGACATGCCCGAGGAGCTGGCCGGCGTCGGTATAGGAGAAGCCGTTCTCACTTTCCAACTCGAGCGTCTTGCCGAGGTCGTGGAACAGGACGCCGACGAGGAGGAGATCGCGGTCGATCGCCGGATAGAGCGGGGCGACCCGGTCGGCGAGGCGGAGGAGATTGACGACATGCTCGAGGAGCCCGCCGGCATGGGCGTGGTGGTGCTTGACCCCGGCCGGGCAGCGGCAGAAGACCGTCATCAAGGCCTCATCGGCAAGGACCTCGTCGGCGAGCTCGCGGAGCGGCCCCGACGGGATCGTCGCCAACAGCGCAGCCAACTCCCCCCGAAGGCGGGCGACGTCGGCCTTCGAAAGCACCTGAAACTCCGACTCGTCGACGATCCGTGGATCGACCCGCCCGATCCCCTGGATGATGAGTTGGAGATTGCCGGAATAGAGCTGCGTCATCCCGTCGACGCGGACGTAGTCACCGTCGTCGAAGGCTTCGAACTCCGCATCCGACGCGTTCCACATCCTCCCGGTGATCGATCCGCTCCGGTCGGCGAGTTCAACCTGAAGGTAGAGCTGGCCGTTGCGGTTGGGGCGGAGCTGTTTGTGGGTGGCGAGGAACACCTGATCGACCGCGGTCTGCGGGGCCAGTTCCGTGACCCGCCGTCGTTGGGACGGCGGGCGGGCCGCACGGTGCTGGGGATCGGCGGGCGACATGCGGAATCCGGATGGGGTTGGCGGCGGGAGCGGGAACAGCGACGATTTTATCAGGCCTCACGCCGGCGTGCCGCAGCCGCCGCGGAAAAACCGCTCGAGCGACTACAATCCCGCCGCCACGATCATCCCGCTTTCCTCCCGCACCCCGCCCCCCACGACAGCCCCGTCCGGAGACCCCCATGGCCGATCACGCAATCTCCCCCACCCGCGCCGAGGACTACCCCGAGTGGTACCAGCAGGTCGTGAAGGCGGCCGATCTCGCCGAGCAGTCGCCGGTCCGTGGCTGCATGGTCATCAAGCCGCTCGGCTATGCGATGTGGGAACGGATGCAGGCGATCCTCGACCGGATGTTCAAGGAGACCGGCCACCAGAACGCTTACTTCCCCCTCTTCATCCCGCTGTCGTACCTCGAGAAGGAGGCGAAGCATGTCGAGGGCTTCGCCAAGGAGTGTGCCGTCGTCACGCACCACCGCCTCGAACTCTCGCCGGAGGGGAAGCTGATCCCCACCGGGAAACTCGAGGAGCCGCTCATCGTCCGGCCGACGAGCGAGACGATCATCGGGGCGATGTTCGCCCGCTGGGTGCAGTCGTGGCGTGATCTGCCGCTGTTGATCAACCAGTGGGCCAACGTCGTCCGCTGGGAGATGCGCCCCCGGGTCTTCCTCCGCACCGCCGAGTTTCTCTGGCAGGAGGGGCACACCGCCCACGCGACGAGCGCCGAGGCGGTCGAGGAGACGTTGCGGATGCTCGGTGTCTACGCGACCTTCGCGGAGCGGGATCTCGCCATGCCGGTGATCCGCGGCCCCAAGCCCTCCGCGGAGCGGTTCCCGGGCGCCGTCGACACGTATTCGATCGAGGCGATGATGCAGGATGGCAAGGCGCTTCAGGCCGGCACCTCTCATTTCCTCGGCCAGAACTTTGCCCACGCCCAGGAGATCAAGTTCGCCGGGCCGTCGGGCAGCGAGGAATACTGCTGGACGACCTCGTGGGGGGTTTCCACGCGGTTGATCGGCGCGGTGATCATGACCCACTCCGACGACGACGGCCTCGTCCTCCCGCCGCGGATCGCCCCGACGCAGGTGGTGCTCCTCCCCATCCATCGCACCCCGGAGGAGAAGGAGGCCGTGCTGGCTGCCTGCCGACAGATCGAGGCCGGCCTGGCGGAGGCCCGCTTCGGCGGAGAGCCGATCCGCGTTCGGACCGACTCGCGCGACATCCGCGGGGGGGAGAAGACCTGGCAGCACGTCAAGCAGGGGGTGCCGCTGCGCGTCGAGATCGGCCCCCGCGACCTCGCCGCCGGAACGGTCAGCGTGATGCGCCGCGACCGCGGCCCGAAGGAGCGGACGAGCGTGGCGATCGATCGATTCGCCGCCACCGCGGCCGACCTCCTCGGCGAGATCCAGCAGGGACTCTTCGATCGGGCGCGGGAGTTCCGCGACCGGCGCAGCGTCCGGCTCGATTCTCTCGAGGCCGTCCGGGAGTTCTTCGGTGCCGACGGGGAAGGGAAGGGGGAGGCGAAGGGAGGAACGAAGGGGGGCTTTGCGCACGTCCACGTCGCCGACGATCCGGCGGTGCCGGCAGCCCTTGACCCGCTCAAAGTCACCGTCCGCTGCGTGCCGATGGACGGGGACGATGAGCCAGGAACATGCGTCGTCACGGGAAAGCCGGTCAGCCGCCGCAGCGTGCTGGCCCGGTCTTACTGATCGCTCCCCGGCCGAGCCGTTGCCCGTCGGCCTCCGGTCGATCCCTCTCCCTGCGCGGAAGGGCGGCTGCGGCGTACAATCCAGAACAGGGGTCCGGCTGCCGTCCATTGCGGCGGCCGCCCCCGGGACTGGAGGCCGCCGGTGGGCGGGCGAGCGATGGGCGTGCGGGCACCCGGGGCGTGGAGCGTGGTGGCATTGGCCCTGGCGATCGGGGGGATGTTCGGCGTCGGCACCCCGCTCCTGCGGGCGTCGATGCGCCCCTGGCGACTCGGAGAGTTCGACCCGGCCGGCTTGCGGATGCAGGAGGGGATCGCCGTTCCCAAAGTCGATGCCCCATCGACCCAGTATGCCTTCGGCACCATGGCGGAAGGGGGAGACGAGACGCACGAGTTCGTGATCCGCAATGCCGGCGAAGCGCCCCTCAAGATCACGCGCGGTGCCACCTCCTGCAGTTGCACCGTGAGCGACTTCGAGGCCACCGAAGGAGGAGAAACCGACGGCGAGAAACTGCTCCCGCCCGGGGGAGCGGCAAAACTCCTCCTCAAGTGGCGGGGCAAGACCGGCGGCCCGTTCCGGCAGCAGGCGACCGTGTTCACCAACGATCCACGCCGCCCGGAGATCGTCTTCGTGGTCGAGGGGTTCGTCGTGCCGGTGTGGAAAGCGGAACCGAAATCGATCGTCCTCACGTCGATCCCGAGCCAGGGAGGCGTGAAGGCGTCCTCGAAGATCTTCACGTATGGGAAGGAGCCCCCGACGGTCAAGGAAGTCAGCACCCCCGACTCCGAAACCTCCCAGTTTGTGTCGTTCACCACGGCGCCTCTTTCGGCCGAGGAGATCGCCGCGGAGCAAGGCGCGACGGGGGGCATTCTCCTCGAGGCGGAAATCCTCGCCGGAGTCCCGATCGGGCCGCTCCGCAAGACGGCCCAGATCGACCTCCTCGTGCCGGAGGCGGTGCGGGTGGAGGTGACTGTCGAGGGAACCGTCACGGGTGATCTTGCCTTGGCGGGCCAGGGATGGGATTCCTCTCGTCAGGTCCTCCAGCTCGGCACGATTTCCGGGCGCACCGGGGTGAACACGCAGGTGTTCCTCACGGCCAAGGGGCCCCACCGTGACGCAGTCCACCCGGTGGTCCGTGACGTGGTTCCTGGATCGATGGAGGTGGTGGTCGGAGAGGCCAAGCCCGTGGGGAGCGGCGCGGTTGTGAGGATTCCCCTCACGATCACGATTCCCGCCGGGAGCGCCCCCTGCAACCACCTCGGATCGAGCCAGGCACCGGCCGGCCGGATCGTCCTCGACACGGGGCACCCCGACTCCCCCACCATGACCATTCCCGTGAGTGTCGCCGTCGGCCCGTGAGGATCACGGCGCCCGCGGGCCTCGCCTCTCCAGCCGCCGGAACCGACGCCATGACCAATCCCGCCATTCCGAGCCTCCCGTGTCTCCGCGGCGCTGTGGTCGCCGGGCAAGAGAGGCGAGGCATCCGCGGCGCGGCGATCATCCTCCTCGCCGTCGCCCTCGCCATGGGGGCGCTCTCCACCGCACCGCTTCCCGCCCAGGACGCCGACCCCGCCGGCACGACGGCGGTTCCGTCGCAGGGGCCAGGCGTCAGCGACGAGACCGCGAAGACCTTTCGGCAGCGCAACGGCGACGTCTTCCAGGGCTGGCCGAAGCCAAAGGCCGTGCTCGTGTTCACCGGTGAACTCGACGGGTATATCGAGCCGTGCGGGTGCACCGGCAAGGAGAATCAAAAGGGGGGGCTGAGCCGGCGACGGAACTTCCTCGCCGCGCTCGCCGCGGCGGAGTGGCCCGTCGTGGCCCTCGATCTCGGTGACCAGGTCAATCGTTTCGGCCGGCAGACGGAGATCAAGTTCGGTTCGATCGTCGACGGCCTCAAGGCGATGGACTACGCCGCCGTCGGCTTCGGCCCGAAGGATCTTCGCCTCCCCGCCGAGGAGGTCGTGGCCGCGGTGTCGGCGGTGGGGGACAAGCCGACGCCGTTCGTGTGCGCCAACGTCGGGCTGATCGGATTCGATTCGGGGATCACGCCGCTCCATCGGATCGTGGAGACCGGTGGCCTCAAGATCGGCATCACGGCGGTCCTCGGCGATGCCGAACTGGCCGACGTTCGCAACGATCTGATCTCTACCAAGCCGGCCGCCGAATCGCTCGTCGAACCGGCGGCGGCTCTGGCGAAGGCTGGCTGCGATCATCAGGTGCTCCTCGCCTTCGCCTCGCCCGAGGAGACGAAGAAACTCGCGGCCCGCTATCCCCAGTTCGACTTCGTGGTCACCGCGGGGGGCGCCGAAGAACCTCCCGCGCAGCCGGAGAAGCTTCCGCCACACCGCGCCGCCGCCGGGTCTGCCCCGGTCACCCGCCATCTCCTCGAACTCGGCCACAAGGGGATGTTCGCCGTCGTCATCGGGCTGTTCGACGATCCCGCCCAACCGATCCGTGCCCAGCGGGTGCCGCTCGATGCCCGCTGGGGCGAGGCGGAGGAGATGATCCGGCTCTTGGCCAGCTATCAGGCGCAGCTTGAAACCCTGGGCCTCACGGGCCTGGGGCTCACCCCCGGCCGCCATCCGACCGGGCGCCGCTTCGCCGGAAGTGCCGCCTGCGCCGAATGCCACAAGGCGTCGTTCGAGGTGTGGACGAACTCCGGCCACGCAAGTGCGCTGACGACGCTGGAGACCCAGACGCCCCGGCGCGACGGTGACCCCGAATGCCTCTCCTGCCATGTCGTCGGCTGGGCCCCGCAGAAGTTCCAGCCGTACGAGGGGGGATTCATGGGAGTCAGCGCTACCCCACAACTCGCCCAACAGGGATGCGAAAACTGTCACGGCCCTGCCGCAGCCCATGCCTCGGCCGAACGGGGGCAGGTGCGAGTGCCCGCTGCCGACAAGGACCGGCTCCGGGCCGAGCTTCATCTGGCCCTCGACTCACCGCAGGCGAAACAGCGGGTGGTCAACAACTGCCTCGAGTGCCACGACCTCGACAACAGCCCGCAGTTCGACTTCGACACCTACTGGCCGCAGGTGGAACACTCCGAGGAACCGGGGACGGCCGCCGCCGCCGCCGCGGCGCTCCAATGATCTTCCCTTGGCTCAGCCGAGTTGGGCCATGGCCTCGTCAGGGATGTTGAAGTTCGCAGCCACGCTCTGAACGTCGTCGTGGTCGTCGAGCCGCTCCATGAGCTGGAGCACCCGGCGGGCCGTGTCGACATCCTCGACATCGACCGAGTTGGTCGGGATGCGGACGATCTCGTTCGATTCGATCGTCATCCCCGCCCCCTGGATCGCCGCGATCACGTCGACCATCGCCGACGGTTCGCAGATCACTTCCCAGCGATCCCCCGACGGCTTCACGTCGTCGGCCCCGGCCTCGATCGCCAACTCCATCAGCCGATCCTCGGAGCACGCAGCCTGCGGGAGACGCACGGCCCCCTTCCGCTGGAAGAGGTAGGCGACGCACCCGGTCGCCCCGAGCTTGCCACCGCACATTTCGAAGATCTTGCGGATCTCGGGCGCCGTGCGGTTCTTGTTGTCGGTGAGGATTTCGCAGAGCACGGCGACGCCCCCGGCGGCGTAGCCCTCGTAGAGGGATTCCTCGAGTTCGCCCCCCTTGAGCTCCCCGGTGCCCGTCCGGATCGCCCGCTGGATGTTGTCCTTGGGCATGCTCACGGCCTTCGCGGCGTCGATCGCATACCGCAGCCGGAGGTTGGCATCGGGATCGGGCCCGCCATGCTTGGCGGCCACGATGATGGCCTTGGCGAGTTTGCTCCACAGCTTGCCCCGCTTGGCGTCGATGAGCGACTTCTTGCGGGAGATGTTTGCCCAATGGGAATGGCCGGCCACGCGCTGCTCCGTTGGCTCAAGGAGAATCTCGGGAATCCATGTGCGTCTGGTCGTCGGTGGAAGCGTCGGTTCTTGACCGCCTTCCCCCCGACACTCACCGCGGCTTGCGACGGGTCAGGTCATCGGAGTGCCGATCTCCGACCGAGGGGCGGTCGGCGGCAGGCTTCGATCCCTTGCTCTTCGCCGCGGCATTCCCCTTTTCGGAAGACTTGTCGGACGACTTCTCGGCGGACTTGTGGCCCTCCGAGCCAGCCGGCTTCTTTGCCGCCGGCTTTTCGGCCCCCTTGGGGGCGGCGGGCGCTTTGCCTGCGGTCGCCTTCTTGGCAGCGTCGGACTTTTTGGCCGGTGCCGCGGGGGCGACGGCAGCCGCGTCTTCCGGCTCAGCCGGCTTGATCGTGATCGGCCGACCGACGTTCGGCTTGACGACGAACGGCTTCGGACCCGGTTTCGCCCCGGCGACGAGGGTGCCGTCGGCAGCACGTTTCGGCCCCGATCCAGGCGGGGGAAGCGGGGTCTTCCCGGCAGGACGGGCCGCCGCCTGCGGGCCCGCGGGGCGGTGTTCCTCGGCCGCGGTGCGGGCTGCTTCCGCAGCCTTCTGGGCCTCTTTGCCGGCCGGGGGAGGCGGGGGAACTGGGAGAGGGAGCGGCTCGCCACGCTTTGGCATCCGCTTGGCATCCGGGTTGACCGCCTGCACCACCTTCTTCACCGAGGCGCCGTGGAGATTCGTCAGCACGTCGACGCCGAATTGGTGGAGCAACGAGCCGAACTCCAACCCGGCCTTCTTGGGAATGAAGCGATCGAGCCCGGGGCACTTCTCGGCGTCGTATTCCTCTTGCGACATCACGCCGGTGAGGAACAGCCCCTGCATCGCCCCCAGATCGACGGGGATGTAGTGCCCCCCGAGCGCCGTCGAGCCGATGAAGGCCACGACGAACGGCGGGATGCCGTGGATGTGCTCGAGGGTCTTCATGCCATGGGCGATCGAATGCTTCTTGGCGTTGTCGAGCGAGAAGCTGTAAGTCGATTCGAACACCCCCTGGAGCACCCGGCGGAGCGCGAGGGCGGCCCGGGAGGGATCGGGGAGGTCGTGGAGCGTCTCGGCGAGTTCGGCCACCGTCGTGACGCGGACCTCGTTGAGGTCAAAGTACGTCTCACCGAGTCGCTTGTAGGCCTGCACAGCCACGTCATACGGGGCGTTCTCGAGGCAGCAGGCGTAGAGGACCTGCTCGAGGAGCGGGACTTGAGTGTCCGGATCGACCGGCTTGTAGGTGGCGCGCAGCGCCTTGTGGAGCTTGGCAACGAGCTGCTGGCGATTGGGCTGCTGCCGATTCGGTGTGGTCATGCCTGTTCCTGTTCATCCTCGCCCGGCGCCTCGTCCGCCGGAGCCTTCCGCCGGAGTTCCGGCGATTCAGTCTGTGCATCGACCGGGGCGACGACGCCCTCATCCTCGGTGGAGGGTCCCAGCACCTCCGCCAGAACACGGGCGATTTCGAGCGATTTCTTCACACCGCCATCGAGTTCGAAGCGGAGCCGGGGGGTGTAGCGGGTCTCGATCCGATCGGCGATCCGCGACTGGAGGAAACCAGCCGAGTTTGCCAGCCCCCGCAGGGCCAACTTCTGCTTGGCCTCGTCCCCCATCACCGAGACATGGATGGTGGCCGAACGCATGTCGGCATCCATCTCCACCCCGGTGACGGTGACGTCACGGACCCGCGGATCCTGCACCTCGGTAAGGATGGCCATGCTGACCACCCCCCGCACCGCCTCGGCGGCCTTGAGTTGGCGTCGAGTGCTCACGACAGCGTCCGTGCGACTTCCTCGATCCGGTAGCATTCGAGGACGTCGCCCTCCTTGACGTCGTTGAAATTGGCCACCTTGATGCCGCACTCCAACCCGTCGCGTACCTCGCGGGCGTCGTCCTTCTCACGCTTGAGCGACTCGATGCCGTAATCCCCGAGGACGCGATTGTCGCGGATCACACGGAGCCGACCGTTGCGGGCGATCACCCCGGAGATCACGCGGCAGCCGGCGATGACGCCGAGCCGGCTGATCGAGTAGGTGCGCTGAACGACAGCCCGCCCCAGTTCCGTCTCCCGCTTCTCCGGAGCGAGCATTCCCTCGAGGGCATTCCGCAGATCGTCGGTGACTTGGTAGATGATCTCGTAACGCCGCACCTGAACGCCGAGATCCTCGGCGAGGGAACGGGCCCGCTCGTCGGGCACGACGTTGAAGGCGATGATGATCGCGTCGGACGCATCGGCGAGTTGGACGTCGGCCTCCGTGACCCCGCCGACCGTCGACTGGAGGATCCGGATCTTGACCTCGGGATGATCGAGCTTCGTGAGCTCCTTGAGGATCGCCTCGATCGACCCACGAACGTCCGCACGGACGATGAGGTTGAGCGTCGGCGTCTTCTGCGTGCCGAGACGGTCGAGGAGATTCTCGAGCGTGACGTGCACCGGAGCACTCGAGAGATGGCTCTGACGGCGGATCCCGCTTCGCTTGAGAGCCACTTCCCGGGCCATGGCGATCGAGTCGACCACCTGAAAGCGATCACCGGCACCGGGAGCGATGTCGAGACCACTGACGAGCACGGGTTGCGACGGCCCGGCCTCGGTGATCCGCTTCTTGCCGAGGGTGTCGTGCATCGCTTTGACAGTTCCGCTGGCCTCGCCACAGACGAGCGAGTCACCGACGCGGAGCGTCCCCTTCTGAACGAGGAGGCAGGCGGAGACACCGCGTCCCTCGTGGATCGAGGCGTCGAGGCATACCCCCGCCGCCGCCCGCGAGGGATTGACGCGGAGGTCGTGAAGTTCGGCGATCGTCAGGAGCATGTCGAGGAGTTGATCGACACCCTCGCCGGTCAGGGCGCTGGTCTTCACCACCTCCGTCTCACCGCCCCACTCCGTGGGAAGGAGATCGCTGGCAGCGAGTTGCTGATAGATCCGCTGGACGTCGATGCCGGGAAGATCGATTTTGTTGATACAGACGACGATCGGCACCCCGGCTGCCTTGGCGTGACTGATCGCCTCTTCCGTCTGCGGCATGATCCCGTCGTCGGCCGCGATGATGAGGACGGCGCAGTCGGTGACATTCGCACCGCGGGCCCGCATCTGCGTGAAGGCCTCGTGCCCCGGCGTATCGACGAACGTGATCGACTTTCCGTGGTGCTTGACCGTGTAGGCGCGGATGTGCTGGGTGATGCCACCGCTCTCGCGGGCGGCGACATTCATCCCCAAAATGCGGTCGAGGAGAGACGTCTTCCCATGGTCGACGTGGCCGAGGAACGTCACGATCGGAGCGCGGGGCTCTCGGAGGGTGGGATCCTCGTCCACCGCGTCGAAGCCGGCGAGAAGTTCCTTTTCGAGATCCTCGGCCGTCTTCAGATCGAGTTGGACGCCGAGTTCGGCGGCGAGCAATTCGACGGTGTCACGGTCGAGCATCGTGCCCATGCTCGGCATCGTGGCCATGCCGAAGGTGAGCAGTTTCTTGAGAACGTCGCTGGCCGAAAGGCCGATCGCCTCGGAGAACGCACGCACGGTGCAGGGCACCTGAATCGAGGCGTTCGTTTTCCGCGGTGCGGCGGTCGAGATCGTGATCCCACGGCGGGGACGCGAAGACCGACGGCGACGGCCACCGCCGTCATCGTCGTCACCGACGCCACGATCAAAGCGGCGTCGCCCGATCTGCTTCGACTCGCGGCCAGGGGTATCGTCGGGGCCACCCGGGCCCTTCGCCGGGGTGCGGCGGGGTCGAACGCCAGATTCCAAAAGCGGCGGCACGGGAGCCATTCCCGGCCCACCACGCCCCCCCGGCCTGGCCGGGCCAGCGGGCCCACCGGGACGCGGACGCCCCTCCGCTGCCTGCCGCTGCTCGTGCTTGCGCATGTGGTCGGCAAGCGGCTTGGCACCACCGGCCTTCGCACTGCGAATGGCGTCGAGCGGGAGTTTGACGTCCGGCTTCTGGGCGACCGGCTCCGACGACACCCGCGGCGCTGCGGGGCGCCCGGCAGCCGGGAGCGGCGCGAGCTTGAACGCCGGTCGGGGGAGCGGCTTGGAACCGTCGCCACCGGGGCGGAGACCCGCCGGCCGCGGCCGCGGCTCAGTCGCCTTTCCGCCGAGTTCCGGCGGCTTGGTACGGGCTGCGACACCGCCAGGGGCGATGTAGTCCTCGCGGCGGAGCGGACCGGAGGTCCGCGGCGGCGGGGGAGGAGGGGGAGGGAGCGGCGCGATCGGCGCCTGGGGCGCTGGCTCCGCGGGAGCGATCGCCTCGATAGGGCGTTGTGGCGCCGGTTCGGAGCGACGCACGCCTGGCCCGTCGGAGGTGCGACTGGCTCCCAGAGGTCCGGACAGCGGCCGCATCACGACCGCCGGCTTCGGTTCGGGAGTCGAAGGGGCAGGTTTTGTCGCCGTGGTGGAGGGATTCTTGGCGGTGATCACCGGAGGCTTGCCGCTGATGGCGGGGCGCACAGGCACAGCCGGCCGAACGAGCGCCGCGCCACCGGCGGCAGGCCGCTCAGCGGGCTTCGCCGCCTTGCCGGCCATGAACTCCTTGAGCCGGGCGACTTCCTCGTCGGTCATGCTGGCGAGCGCCGAGCCCTTGTCCTGGATACCGGCGCGAGAGCAAATCTCGACAAGCTCTTTGCTGTCGAGTTTCAATTCCTTCGCCAGGGTGTAGATACGAACTGCCACGCTCACCTCGTCGGGCCACCGCCCACGTGATCACACCAGCGGGAGGGCCATCAGACCCGAATCCCGACCCAGCCAACCTACCCGGAACACCGTCGCTTGCAAAACCGAGCCCACTGTCACCATCGCACCGGCAACCAGGGGTCGCTCGCCCTGCAGAACCCAAAAGGGCCTTTTTTACAGACCCAAAAACCACTTTGACCCTGGCCATCACTCCCGCCCACCTGCCGGCGAGGACTCTTCGGAGGCCGCCTCGGGCGCCCCCGCTGAAGATGCCTCGGCCGCGGAACTGTCGCCAACGGCGGCCGGCTCCTGGGCTTCACGGGCAGCCGTGACCGCCTGCTCGGCAGCGTCTGCCTCGGCCGTCGCCCGGTCGATGCGATCCTGTTCACGCTGCTTGCGGCGCTCGTCGGCGGCAGCAGCCTCGGCCTGCGCGGCCCGCACCTCGGCCTCGGCCACGATCTGATCGACGGTCTCGGCCGACAGGCCCCCCATTTCCATGAGGTCGTCCGGCTCGATCACCGACAGATCGTCGTAGGAGAGGAATCCCTCACCGACCAGTTTCTCGGCGACCGACTCGTCGAGCCCCGGAATCGAGGAGAACCCGGTAACGGCACGCTCGATCTGCTGATCGAGTTCCTCGCGGGTCATGATCTCGATGTCCCAACCGCACAACTTGCTGGCGAGACGGACGTTTTGACCCCGGCGACCGATCGCCAAGGAGAGCTGATCCTCGCGCACAAGCACGATGCCGCGGCCGAGCATCTGACAGAGGATCACCTCGTCAACCTCGGCCGGCTGCAGGGCGTTGGGGACGAGAACCTGGAGGTCGTCGCTCCATCGGACGATGTCGATCCGCTCGCCACCGAGTTCCTCGACGATGTTCTTGATGCGGTTGCCGCGGACGCCGACACAGGCGCCGACACAGTCGACCCGGGCGTCGGAGCTGATGACGGCCACCTTGCTGCGGTAACCAGGCTCCCGGGAGATCGCCCTGATCTCGATGACGCCATCGGCGATCTCGGGAATCTCCTGTTCGAACAGCCGCTGCACGAGTTGAGGCCGGATCCGGGAGAGGATGATCTTCACCCGGCTCCCGACCTTGCGAACCTCGAAGATCGTGGCGCGGATGCGTTCGTTGGGATGAAACGTCTCACCGGGGATCTGCTCGCTGCGTGGCAGAATCGCCTCCGTGGCCCCGAGCGTCACGGTGGCCGTGGCGCCCTCGAACCGGCTGACGACGCCAGAAACCATCAGGCCGATCTGTTCCTCGAACTCGTCGTGGATCGCGTCCCGTTCGGCTTCGCGGATCTTTTGGATGATGACCTGCTTGGCCGTCTGGGCACCGATCCGCCCCGACAACTCGGCAGTGTCGATCTCCACGCCGTCACGGCTGCCATGAACGCGGCCGTCGGTCCGATCGATCGCGATCTGCACATCGGAGGCTTCGCCGTACTGCCGCGTCAGCGCGGTGACCAGCGCGGCCTCGATCGCCTGGAAGACGATCTCCTTGTCGATGTTCTTGTCGCGGTGAATCGCATCGACGATGCGGAGGATTTCTTCTGGCTTCATGAGTGTCTCGGACGGCGATCTCGGCGAACAAGGTCGTGGTCGGTCTTCCTCGGCACCGCCCGCGGGGAGCGGCGCCAAGTCTCGATCCTGCGAATGTCGGCACTGGCTCGGGAACGACTGTCAACTCGGACCATGCCTCGGGCGGCATCAGCCACCAGCGGCACGTTGACCCGACGTTGGCAGCGAGATCCCGAACCGGCAGGCCCACCAGGCACTTGTGCCCGAGGAACGATACCGGACGGCCGACGCCACACACGAACTGGTCGCCCGCCAAACGACGCGACACCGAAGGGGAACCCCCCCTCCGAGACGCACCACCCGACGGCGCTCCGGACTCCAGCAGCCACCTCCACGAGGCACAACCCGGAAGGGTATGGGGAGGGCACTCGACTGTCAAGGAGCCTCCCTCCGCCCCGCGGGGGAGAGGGGGCCATGAATCGTCGACGACCGCCCCCGTCGCTGGCTAGGCAACGCGATTCCAAGCCGCGATCACCACCGCCCCAGCCTGCCCCTGGGGGGTGACGGAGGCCGACAGGAAGGAGGCTCCCGCCTCGTCTCCGGCGACCGCGGCCCGAATCGGACAATCCGGGTCGGGGGTCGTGTAATTGACGAGCGGAAAGAGGGTCCCACGCCGCATCGCCC
Organism: uncultured Planctomycetaceae bacterium; assembly: GCA_903951635.1. Lineage (GTDB taxonomy): Bacteria > Planctomycetota > Planctomycetia > Pirellulales > UBA1268 > QWOP01. The sequence continues at coordinate 2,474 of CAJBCV010000037.1, read as the reverse complement.
ACAGGCTGGCGACGCATTCCACGAGCCCACTGCCGGCACCGAGATTGCCGAAGTTGGCCTTCGCCGCCACGGTGGGGATTCCGGCCGCGCCGGGCCCGAGGACGTCGCCGAGCGCCTCGGCCTCGCTTCGGTCCCCGCCCACCGTGCTCAGCCCGTGGGCATGGAGATGGCCGGGACGGCCCCCAGGGAGGTCCGCCATGGCAAGCGCGCGGGACATCGCCAGAGCGAGCGACTTTCGCCGCAATCCGATGTTGAAGCGGTCAGCGGCGTGGCGCGACGCATGGCCGAGCACCTCGCCGAGGATCGTCGCGCCGCGGCGCAGGGCATGCTCGAGCTCCTCGAGGACCAACACCGCCGCTCCCTCGCCGAGCACCATGCCGCGCCGGAAACGGTCGAAGGGCCGGCTCCAGGTGGCCGGATCGTCCGTCCCGAGCGCCACCTGCTCGCTCTGCAGGGCATGGACCGTCTTCATGGGATGGACGCGGGTGCCGGTCGCTCCCGCGAGCATGACATCGGCGGCCCCGCGCTGGATCGTCATCGTCGCCTCTCCGACGGCCACGTGGCCGCTGGCTTCGCGAAGCGTGAGCGAGTTACTCGGGCCGCGGAGGTCGTTGTAGATGGCGATGTGGCTGGCCGGCATGTTGGGGAGATACTTGAGCAGCCACAGCGGGTTGAGCAGCGGCATCCCGTCGGTGGCCCAACGATCGAACTCGAAGCCCCCGTCGACGCCGCGGCACTTGGCTACTCCGGAGGTGAAATCCTCCGGCAACGTGAGCATGTAATCCGAACCGAAGACACACCCGAATCGCTCCGGAACTCGATTCGCTCCCAGCAAGCCGCAGTCGTGGAGGGCGCGCTGCGCCGCGGCAACGGCCATCTGGCTCTCCCGGCACATCACCTTGAGCCCCTTGCGGATCGCCTTCTTCGTCTCCCCCTCGAGCGGCCCGAAGTTGTCGATCTCACCGGTGAATCCGCGGGCCTCGGCGCCGTGATGGAGCGGCAGCCCTTCGGTGGGGAACAGCGAGATCGGGCCGACGGCACTTTGCCCGGCGGCGAGGCTCGACCAGAGCTCATCCGGCGAGAGCCCGAGGGGCGAGACGAGCCCCACCCCAGTGACGACGACGCGACGGACGGGAGCGGTCATGCAAGGTTCCTCGGGGCGCCGGCACGCAGACAGGGCCGGCTGCCCGGACAAGCGGACATCAGGAGGGCATCAGGAACGCCGAAGGCATCTACGGCGCCCCACGGAGTCGGGGCTCCACGAACACCACCACGTCGGTTCTCTTGGCGTCGGCGAGGAGCGCCGCAGAACCGGCGGTATTGTTGCCCGGCACCGGCCAGGGTACCAACCCCAGCCCCACGACGAGGACCTGGTTCGTCGGCCAGCGGAAGCGCTCCCCGATGCGGACGGCCGAGACCTGCGGCACCTCGATCTGGGCCCGTTGCCTCTCGGGGGTCGGAAGCGTGACCGGGACGATCGCCATCCGCTCGACCTGGTCGATGCGACAGCGGAGGACCGCCTCGACGGCACTGCCGTCCCGGCTGAGGAGCGGTTGGACGTCGAGCGTGATCCCCTCGTCGCAGGCGGCCGGGAACGTCTGCCACCCCGGCGCCACCGGCACCGGCTGGATCTCTTGCACATAGGGACGCTTCCGGCCGCCGGCGAGGACAGCCGGAAGGCCGTTGGCCGCCTGCACGGCGCCCGTGGGAAGTTCGGCACAGTCGCCGCGGCGGCGGAACATCGCCAAGAGCGTGGCCGCCTCCTCGCGCGACATGATCCAGGCCTGAACGCCGGGGGTCGCCGCCGGAATGGCGTGGAGCAGGGCACGGGCGTCGTTCCGCCACGACGGCGTCCCCACTCCCATCACCCTGACGGCGAAACGGTGGGGCGTGTCCGCCGCGGTGGTGAACCGGGCCACGATCTCCTCGACGCGCTGCTGCATCTCCGGCTGATGAAACACCCGGAGTTGGCTCTCGTCAGCCGAGAGCGACGCCGGCACGGCCCCGTGCCAAGCGGCGTAGCCGGTCTCCTGGAGCACCCAATCGACGATGTATTTCTGGCTCCCGGGGCCGGCCTGCCTGACCCAGGGGGAGATGTCATGGGCGGCGAAGGTCTGCCCCGCCTCGGCGGGCAGTTGGGCCTGGGCTGTGGTCGCACCGGGCCCAAGGAGCATCACCACGAGGCTGCCCCACGCTGCGACACGAAAGAAGGAGCGGGGAAAAGGCATCGAACGGACCCCCGTGGGGAGCGATCCGCAGCCGCTCGGCCCGGATCCCCCGAGCGACCGAAAAGCTGCCGATCGGCAGCAGGGTAGGGGGGGCACGGCGGGCACAGCAAGGCGAATCGGGGATCCAGCCCCGGGCCGGCGGGAATCACGCCACCGCGTGCGCCCCTGGACCGCTTGGGGGCCTCGTGGCTACTTGAACCTGGCCAGCACCAACGAGGCGTTGTGCCCTCCGAACCCGAAACTGTT
>CAJBCV010000036.1 GCA_903951635.1 uncultured Planctomycetaceae bacterium | reverse complement strand
TCGCCGCTGGCCACCGCGCCGATGGCCGCATCGATGTCGTTGCCATGGCTCGCCCAGTCGACATCCCCCGCCTCCACCATCAGCCAGAAGGGCTTTTCTTTCGCAGCAAGGACATCGAGCGCCGCCACCGTCATCTCGGCGAGCGTCGGATTCTCGTCGACGTCGGCCGGCGTGTAGTGGATCGGCTGGCTGTACTTCAGCCCCAGGCCCGATTGTTCACCGAGGGCAAAGAGCTTCTTCCGCCCCTCTTCGGAGACGAGCACCGGGTCGTAGCCGCCGTCGGCCGTGGCGAAGGGAAGATTGCCGGGCTTGGTGCCGAACAGGCCGAACAGACGCTCCCCGCCGGCGATTGCGGTGGCCGCCCCTTCGGCGAGCACCTCCGCCCCCTTCCGCCCCGACGTTCGCTGGGCAATCCGGTAGCGGCCCCCCTTCCCGGCATCGATCGCGGCGAGCGTCGAGGGAGCGACGTACTTGTTCCCCGGTTCGTAGTTGACCCCCTGTTGCTTCGAATCGTCGGGGGTATCGCCACCGAATCCGCAGCCGATGACGACGTCGAGTCCGGGCAGTGGCTCCCCGCGGTGCGAGACCGAGCGGAGGCCGACCATGTCACGGGAGATGTCCTGGTAGTCGTCGCGGCTGACGTTGTTGGCATAGGCGCAGGCCGGCGTGGCATGGGGGATCGGCACGCTCGTCACGGTGCCGACGGCCCACCCCTGCTTCTGGAGCGTGCGCGCGATCGGCTCGAGTTGTTTCCCGGCTGGATCGACGTTGATCGCGTCGTTGTAGGTCTTGCGACCAGTGCAGAAGGCGGTGGCCGAGGCGGCCGAATCACAGACCGCATGCGGACGGTAGCGGTCACGGCCGATCAGATACGTGGCCTGGGCGATCGGGTCCCACGGCGTTGCGCCCCCCATCGCGACGTCGTAGCCACCAGCCTTGTCGCCGCCGGGGTTCTTGAGGGCCTGGGCGTCGACGTCGACTTTCGTGCCGTCGTTGGCGGGGCTGGTGCAGCAGAAGCCGAAGGCCGTCGGAGCACCGGCGTAGTCCTGGAAGGAGAGCCCCGTGCCGCGGCCGGAATCGTAGGACACGTTTCCCGACAGTGCGATCGCGGCGGTGCGCGTCGTCGTCCAATCCATCCCGTCGAAGACCATGAGGATGATCCGCCGCTTGCCGGCGGCAGCCGCCGCCACCTGGAGCGCATGGACGTCGGTCTGGTCGAAGTAGTCGGCGGCGGGATTGAGCGTCTTTTCGGGGAGCCGGCCGTAGATCGCGCGGAGCCGATCCTCGCTGCGATAGGAACTCTGCTCCCCCGCCACACCGTCGAGGCCGATGCCGAAGGTGTAGACCGGCACGAGCCGATTGGAGTGGTTCGACCAGGAGATGTACTGCCCGGGCTGATCCCCCCAGTGCCCCCACGGGGCGGTGCCGGTGTGGGTCGCCTCCCACTGGAGCCGGGCGAAGCGATCGGTGGGGCGCAGCGACACCGCCGGGATCGTCGCCGTCGGCGGCGGCTCTGCGGCGGGGAGCGAGCCGGCCAGCGAGCCGAGCATCACCAGAAGAGCAACGGTACGGCGCAAAGCCATGAGAACGTCTCCGGGGCGAGTGTCGTGCGTGACCGAGTCACGCAAACCGGAGAATCGTAGCAGCCGATCATGAGCAGCAAACGAGTGACTCAGGCGTGCCCGGGTCGCACGGTCAGGCAGGCACGTCGTCCCACACCGGGCACCAGAGGGGCTGGCGGGGGAAGAGGATGCCGGCGAGCCGCTGGGCCATCTGCGTCGAGGGCTCCATCGTCCCCCGCGCCACCGCCTCGACCGGATCGCACTGGCCGAGGAGGAGACGCGCCAGTTCGTCGTCCGCAAGCCGCAGCCAGCTGCGGCCAACCCGCCCCTGCTGGACCGTGGCCTTGCCGTCGGCGACGACGACCGAGCCGCGGAAACCGGGCGACTCGATCCCCAGTTCGATTGCTTCGCGGATTCCCGCCGCCGCCGCCCGGGCCACCGTGGCCGGCGCAACCGCCTGGAGGACCTCGAGGGGACGGATCAGCTTGGCGACGATCATCCGGTCGTGGGGCTGCACGAGGCTCTCGCCTCCCGCCACCGCCGCGTGGAGCGGATCGGCAGCGCTCGACTCGTAGATGATTTCCTGGCGGTCGTTCTCGATCGCCTCGGCACACACCCGGGCGAGAATCTCGCGCTCGAGCCCGGGGAACTCCGGGTCGGCGAGGAGTTCGAGGATCCGGTTGCCAGCCTGGATGCAGTAGCCGACGATCCGCGCGGAAGTCTCGTGGAGGTCGTAGCGGTCCTGGCCGACGAGGGCGACGAGGATCGAGTCGAAGGCGCCGCGGCTCACGAGCCAGCGCGAGTAAGCCTCGCCACGATCGAGCGGGCCGACGAAGCGGGCCGCGTTTTGGTTGTAGATCCGGAGGATGGCGGGAAGCTCGACATGGCGCCACTGCCGCATCGTCACCCCTTCGGTCGACCGTCCCGTCGCGGGGACGGCGCCGGCCGACGACCGGGCCAGTGGGGTGGGGCGCTCGAGGAGCCGGGCGAGGATGTCGGTGGGGCGGCCAGGAGTGGCGCAGTCGCGACCGAGGACCGACCAGCCCATCTCGTGGAACGACGGCGCGATCCGCGTTCGCGAAAACGCGACGGCAGCGCCCATCATCCGCATCCGATCCTCGGCCGCCTGAACGAGCCGTTGCCCATGGCCGGCCCCGCGGCATTCCGGGAGCACCGCCACCCGATCGATGACCGCGGCATTGACCGACCCACCGGGGAGCATCATCGTCCGCGGCATGACCTCGACATGGCCGACGATCCGTCCAGCCAGCCGGGCCACGAGCCGATTGCCAGGATCGTGTTCGGGATGATCGACGGCCGCGTGAAACTCGGCGCGCGTCGGAGCCACGGGGAGCCCGGAGAGGAGTTGGATGATCTCGCTTTGGTCGCCGGCCCGGGCCGGGGCGACCTGGCACTGCTCGAGCATCCACGACGGGGGGCGACGGGGAGCGACGGGATGAACCGGAAGATGAATGATCGCCGGGCGCTTCTCGGTCCGCCGGCGGGCCGAGGTCCGCGGCTCAGCGACGACCGCAAGGCGGAGGCTGTCGGCGTGCGTGGACGATTCGGTATCGGCTTCCGAGGCCAACTCATCGGCGATCGTACCGACAGCGATCTGGGGGGCGCCACCGCCGCGGCTCGAACGCCCTCCGGCGTGAACCTGGGAACGATTCCCCTTTCGCATACCCTCCGCTGGCATGGTGCCTCCTCATCCCTGGAGCGACATCGACAGTCCGTTGGCCGAAAGGATAGGCGGATTGTCAGTCGATCTCAAGTAGCAGGAAGCGGCGCAACGTCTTTTCTTGGAAAAAACACCAGGGATGTTCGCGGGAAGAGAGCGCCTTCGCGGCGCGGATTCGGCTCGCGAGTGGCCCGGACAGTGCGAGTAATCGCCGACGCTCCGCCTGCGTGTGGAAGGCGAGGCGGTCGTTGGTGGCGCGGATCTCCCGACAGCGCCGTCGGGCGAGCGTCGGCGTGGGGAAGGTGTCGATCCACCGCGTCTTCTGCATGACCAACTCGCGGACGTCGGGCTCGAGCTGTTGAAGTGGCGGCAGATGGCGCTCCGGATGGTAGTCGAGATCACGGAGCGTCCGGTGGAGGGTCGCAAGCTCCCCCACCGGGTCGCGACCGGCCTCCGCGGGAAAGATCTCGTCGATCGGCAGTCGCAGGGTACCGGTGACAACGGCATAGCGCGGCGGATCGCAGCCGGTGAGTCGGCGGACGATCCCGTCGGTGATCCGGTCGTAGGCGGCGCCGCCGATGCCATGGACGAAGACGTCGGCGACGAGGAGACGGGCGATGAGCGTCGTCAGCAGGGCCCGCGGCCGGAGCCGGAAGCCGTGGCCCTCGAGCCGCTGCAGCGCGTCGACCCACGTCGACGGCGACGTGTCGGGGGTGATCGGAAGTTCGACCCTCAGCGTCTCCATGTCGGAAAGGAGGAGCGTGCCGGCGGTACCGACGTTGGCGAACACACGCCGCCGCCGGGGATCGTCGCGCGACCAAATCCACCACGGCACTTCGAACCACGGACCGTCGGCCGTGTTGTCGGTGCGCACCGACAGATCGGGCATCGGCCGGCCATGGCCGCGGACCCGCCAGACGCGGCGGTGTTCGGCGAGCGCGGCGTTGTAGGCCTCGTGAAGTTGGCGGGAGCGGGCCAGGAGCCATCCGGTGAAGACGAGCACCGTCGGCAGTCGCACCAATTCGCTCACCGGTAGTTCGAGCGTCTCCAGGCCGAAGCGTGATTCGACGAGATGGCGGGCCTGGGCCAGCGCGATTCCGAGGCGACGCGTCTCCGCCGCGCGCTCCATGACCAGAGGCCACCAGCGCCTGAGGATCGGCGCCGGCTCCAGCGGCAAGAGGAGATCACAGCAGCGGTCGCCGAAGGAGGCGAAGGTCTGGTCGTCGAGGATTCCCCGTTCCTCCCAGGCCATGTCGGGGCCCGGGCCGTCGAACGGCACCTGCTCGAGCCGCGCCTCCTCGGGCGTTCCCACCGGGACACCGACGCCGGTGTGGTGGCAGCGGTCGGTGTCGACGATGAGGTTCACTGCGGTGCCGCCGACGTGGCGGGCGTAGGCATCGAGGGCGGAGTTCTTCAACCACACGCCGGCGTGGAACAGCTCCGGTTGGTGTCCTCCCATGATGATCGGGCGGGCGATCCAGTCGGCGACGTCGCGCGGCCGTTCGACGTCGCGGTAGCTGCCGGTGTATTCGGCGGCGACGGTGAGCACCTCGCGGCGCGTGGCGGCGACGAGCTCCCACAGCCGCATGTCACCGATGCGCGTGTCGAACGCGGCGCGGAGGAGGCGGTTGTTGTCGAGGAGCGTCTCGATAGCGTCGGCTGGCGCTTCCGCTCTCGGCACGATCGGCGGATGGATGAGCCGGTCGCCCGAGAGGGCCGGGGCTCGAAACCTCCGGGTCGCGGAGGGCCACGATGATGTCATGGGGATGCGATGGGCTGGCCGGAGGTGACGCGTCCGGAGGGTCAGCCGGCCCCGTGTGTCGACGCGACGACGTCATGAGCTGACGCCGCCACGGCGGCTTCGGCCCGATCGAGAACGCCCCGGTAGTAGGCCAGACGGGTCTCGGCATCGTCCAGAGCCCCCCCGAAACTCCTCGCCAGATCGAGGTAGAGGAGGGGAACGGGGAGTTCCTCCACCCGCAGGCCGGCCACCGAGGCCTGCACCCAAACCTCGAGCGGCATCGCATAGCCGAACTCGGTCACGTGGAGCGCCTCGAGCGCCCGGCGGGTATAGGCCTTGAAGCCGCAGAAGGCGTCGGTGAGGGAGAGGCCGAGGCGGGCGTTGATCTCGGCGGTGATCGTCTCGTTGATCCGCCGACGTGCTTCCGGCGGGCGGCTGTCGCCGTCGAAGACCTTGAGATAGCGGCTGCCGGAGACGATGTCGGGAAGCGGGGCCGCGGAGGTGCCCGCGACGGTGGCGTCGACGAAGGCAGGGATGAGACGCGGCTGGTGCTGACCGTCGCAGTCGATCGTCACCAAGCCGTCCCATTCGCCGGAGAGCGTCTCGCGGAACGCCGTCGCCAACGCCGCGCCGTAGCCGCGGTTTTGCGGATGGCGAACGACCCGGATGTCCCCCTGGCGCTCGAGACGGTCGGCGAGGAGCCGCGACGTGCCGTCGGTCGAGCCGTCGTCGACGACGAGGACGTGGGGCGTGAAGCGGAGGACCTCGTCGAGGACTTCCTCGACATGTCGGACCTCGTTGAAGACCGGCAGGGCCGTGAGGAACTTCGGCTGCCGGGGCACCGCACTGCTCCCGGCAGCGGCGGACGGATCCGGAAGGCGGGGGGATCGAGAGGAGGAAGGCATCGCGGATCCCTCGTGGCAGGACAGGCTGTGCGGTGACGGGTCAAGCGTTTCACTCAAGCCCGGACACTCCCTGAATTGTAGCGCCGGGAAAGTGCCGGGCAACGCGCCGGTTCAGGTGTCACAGGCTGCACAGGGGGATGAGGGGGTCGCTCTCGGCGGCGCTCGCCCGGCATTCGAGCCCCGACACGAGGGAGGCGAGGCGCTCGGCCAGCACCGGCATCGAAAACCGCTCGCTGGCATGGTGGCCAAGGACGACGACCTGCATTCCCAGGGCGGTGGCATGAAGGGCGTCGTGGAGCTTCAATTCGCCCGTCACGAACGTGTCGCATCCGGCCTGACGGGCGATCGGGATCCCCTCGGCACCGCTTCCGCACACGATCCCCACCCGTCCTACCGCCCGGTCGGTGTCCCCGGCCAGGTGGGTTCCCGGTGCCCCCAGTCGGGCCGCGAGTTGGCGGGCGAACTCGACGACCGAGTGCCCCGCCGGTTCGAGCCCCATCCGACCGAAGCCGGCCAGCGGCGCGACCGGATCGGGAACGAGAGGAGACACGGCCGAAAGGCCGGCAGCGGCGGCGAGTTGGTCGTTGATCCCACCGGCCGCCGAGTCCCAGGCGGTATGGCTGCTCCAGACGGCCACGCCGGCGCTGGTGAGATCGAGGAGCAGGCCGCCGGTCGGGGTGATGTCGGTGAGTCGGGCGACGGGACGGAAGGGGAGGGGATGGTGGGTGACGATGAGGTCGAAATCCCCGTCGATTGCCTCCTCGACCACGGCGGCCGAAAGCGTCAGGCAGGTGAGCACGCGCCCCACCCGTTCGCGCCGGCTGCCGACGAGGAGGCCGACGGAGTCCCACTCCGCTGCCAGCCGCAGCGGGGCGAGGTGTTCCAGCGCGGCGGTCACGGTGGCGAGCGACGACATCACCACGATCATACAATCTGTTTCCGCGCTCCGTGTCCGCCCCCGTCCCTCTTGCCGCCGGTGCCACTCCATGGATCGAGCCAGTGTCTGTGTCCCGTCCGGTGCCCTCGCCTCCGACCTCCGTACCGCCTTCCGACGCGCCCGGACACTCGGGGTGAAGGGGGTGGAACTCGATGTCCGCGCCGAACTCGACGGCGGGCGGATCTCCGCCACCGGCGTGCGACAGCTGCGCAAGTGGCTCGCCGACGAGGGGCTCGTGGTGGCCGCCCTCCGCTTCCCCACCCGGGGAGGCTACGCCGACGCCGACCGGCTCGAGGCGCGGATCGAGGGGACGAAGCGGGCCCTCGACCTCGCGCACGGACTCGGCACGCATGTCGTCACCAACCACATCGGTGCGATCCCGGCGGAAGATTCCCCCGCTTGGCCAGTGTTGCTGGGGGCGCTTCGCGACCTTGCCGGCTGGAGCGAACGTGCCGGTGCCACGCTCTGCGCCGAGGCGGGACGGGCGCCGCCTGCCGATCTCCTCCGGCTCGTCGCGGCGCTTCCCGAAGGGGGGCTCGGCTGCACGCTCGTCACGGGGGCGCTGGTCGTCCATGGACACGACCCGGCCGTCGCCGCCGCCGACCTGGCTGGAATCGTCCGCCATGTCTGGCTCACCGACGCCGTGCCCGGGACGTTTGCCGGTCATGGGCGCGCGACGGTCCTCGGGCGCGGGGATGTCGACATCGCCGCCACGCTCGGCGCGCTCGAGGAGCGGGGCTACCGCGGCTGGCTCGGACTCGAAGTCGTCGACGGCGCCGATCCGGTCGGGGAGTTGGCCGCAGCGATCTCGCGGTTGGCGCTCGTCTGAGGGCTCGCCGCGGACTCCTCGCGGCGGCGGAAGGTGTAGATGCCGCGACCGTCGGGGGAGAGGATCGAGAAATACACCTCGCCGTCCTCGTCCTCGCCGAAGCTCAGCACCGGGAGCCCTTCGCGGTCGTGCGGGATCGGCCGGTTGGAGACGGCCCGGCCCGTGGTCTCGTCGATGCCGAGCGCCCACAGCCTCCCCGAGACGTAGTCGGCATAGAGATAGCAGCCGTCGAGTTCGGGGAGCTTCTTCCCGCGGTAGACGTTGCCGCCGGTGATCGACTTGCCGATGTCGTGGGCGTACTGCCAGACCGGATCGACGAATCCCGGGCCGGTGGAGGTGTTGGTCGGTGCGTAGGGCTGATTCGCCTCGCGCAGGCTCCAGCCGTAGTTCGCCCCCTTCACGCCGAGGTTGATCTCTTCCCACAGATCCTGACCGACGTCGGCGATCCACAATCGGCCGGTGCGCCGATCGAACGACATCCGCCACGGGTTGCGCAGGCCGTAGGCCCAGATCTCTCGGCGCACGCCGGAAGGGCGCGGCGGCTTGCCCCCGTTCTCCGCCATCACGGCGACGAAGGGATTGTCGTCGGGGATCCCGTAGGCCGTCTTCTCTCCCTTGGAGTCGACGTCGATCCGCAGCACCTTGCCGAGGAGCGTCTGGAGGTTCTGGCCATTGCCGAACGGATCGTTCTGCTTCCCGCCGTCACCGTAGGCGACGTAAAGATAGCCATCGGGGCCGAAGCAGATCGTGCCTCCCTTGTGGTTCCAGGCCGGATGCTCGACGCGGAGGATCTCCTCGGCGCTCGTCGCATCGGCAGCGTCGGGATCGTCCTTCGATACGCGGTAGCGCTCGAGGACCATCGTGAGGGGCGTCGTCTTCGTGGAGTAGTGGACGAAGAACTCGCCGTTCTCGGCGAAGCGGGGATGGAAGGCGAGGCCGAGGAGGCCCTCCTCGTTCTGCTTGTCGGCGTAGTGGACCTTCTCGGTGAGGTCGAGGAACACCTTCGTCGCCGCCGAGTCGGGGCGGAAGACGTGGATCGCCCCCTGCTGCTGCGGCACGAACAACCGTCCCGATCGATCGCCGGCGTGCGTGAAGAGGATCGGCCGCAACGGATTGGGCGTCCCGTCGACATCGGGGGACCAGCCGGTCCAGACGAGATCGGGGAACGCCGGCACGGCCTCGATCGGCAGCGGCGACGCATCGATCGGCCGACCTTGTGCCACGGCCGTGGCGGCAGCCGCCGGAGCGTCGGCAGGCACGGCGGGGGCACTCCCCGCCAAGAAGGCCAGTGCGAGAAGGCCGAGGAGGGCCCGAAAGACGTGGGGAAGAGTGGATGGCACGGGGACAGCTCCGCTGGAAAGGGACTTCTTCAAGCTGTGACTGAGAAAAATGGTGTTCGGGAAATCGGCGACTTCTTCCGGGCTGCCGGCCCGGGAAGCTTGCAGGTTTTCCATGGTCGGGCTGATTGACCACGCTGCAAATCAGGCCTATCCTGACAGCTTGATTTCAAGATTGTCTGCTCCCGCCCCGAATCGATCCAGCCACGCTGCAGACGTCGTGGCTATTGCGTTGTTTTGCCATGCGTCCCCTCCTCACCTGGCTGGCGATTCTCGGCTATGGCGTGCTCGCCCTCGGGCTGCCGTTGCCGGCCGGGATGCGCCCGACGGGGGCCGGGCCAGGGCTCGACGCCGCTGGCGTGATCGCCGCCAAGGATCGCTCGGTGGTGTTTCCCTGCATGAACAGCCCCTGCGGCTGTGCCAGTGCCGATCAGTGTTTCCGCGACTGCTGCTGCACGACGCTCGCCGAACGCCTCGCCTTTGCCCGCCGGCACCGTCTCGACGTCTCGCTCATCGCTTCGCTCGAGGCCCGCATGCTCGGGGCCGGTGAGCTTGCGGAGCGGAAGCCGCAGGGCGCTTGTTGCGCAAGCGACCGCCCGGAGAAGGCGAAAAGTTGCTGCGAGCTTGAGCACGAGCCGCAAGCCCCGTCGGCCGCGGCCGGCGAGAGCTGCTGCAACGACGCGGTGGCCGCGGACTCGATCGAAACCGACCCGGCGCCGATCGTGGAGCAGGGACGCGTGCGACAGGTGACCCTCCGGGCGATGCTCGCCTGCAAGGGGCTCGTCACCTCGTGGCTGGCCGTGGGGGGCGCCCCGCCGACACCGCGCTTTGAAATCACCGGCCTGCTGCCGCCGCGGGCGTGGGTCGAGCTGTTGGATGTGACGGGGGAAGATCCCCTGCTGGTGCCCGTGCCCCCGCCTCCCCGGGTGGCCTGAACGAGGATTCTGCGGCGCTGATCTCGACTGAAAACAGTTGCGATCGCTCGGGCAGTGATGGGATTTGTTCCCTCCCTGCCGTCTCCGAGTCGAGCGCCGTTGTCTGCCGTCCCGTTCGTCGGAGCCGTCTGTGTTTCATGCGCTGCCGCATGATCGCGCCGGTCACCGCGCGTCACCGCTTCATCATCCATCTTTCAAAGGACCCTCGATGTCTGTTTCCGCATTACGTCCGCGCCACGCGCGGGCGTTCACGCTCGTCGAACTGCTCGTTGTCATCGCCATCATCGGCACGCTCGTCGGTCTCCTTCTCCCGGCCGTTCAAGCGGCGCGCGAGGCGGCCCGGCGATCCAACTGCGCAAGTAACCTCCGCCAGCAGATCTTGGCGATGGTCAACTATGAGAGCGCCCGCAGGGCTCTCCCGCCGACCGACATTCCCGGCGGGTTCTCGATTCAGGCCAGGCTCCTTCCCTTCATGGAGGAGGCCAACATCGCTTCGCAGCTCGACTTCAAGCAGCCGGCGACGACCGGGGCCTTCAACGCCCAGGTGCCAAACCCCGTCTTCACCACGCTGTTTGCCACGCCGATCCCGGTGATGCTCTGCCCGAGCGATCCGTCACCGGCGATCCACACCGTGTCGGTCGTTGCCGGCGGCCCCTACACCTACGCCGGACTGAGCTACATGGTGAGCACCGGCTCGGGCACCGGCACGAACTACGACCAGCGTTGGCCGACCGACGGGATCGTCTCCGAAGGCTCGAAGGTCCGCCTGGCCGCGGTCAGCGATGGGCTCTCGAAGTCGGTGTTCATGAGCGAGACGGTCCGCAGCGACGGCGACGACGTCGTGCTCACCGCCGGATCCGCGCCGAAGTTCCCCTACCAGAAGACGCTCAACGGCTCCGGCGGCGTGACGAGCACGAAGCAGGCGACGCCCGGCTATCCGGGGGGCGGGGCGTGGTCGTCCGGGGTCGTTGGCGGGATGATCCAGAATCCGCCCCTGGAGACGATCTGGAAGTCGTTCACGTCGTGGCGCGGCGCGAACACCAACACGATGCGTGGCCGAGGGACATCGTGGGCCCTGACCGGGGCGTGCAACACCCTCACCAACGGCTACAGTCCTCCCAACAGCCGCGTGCCCGATCTGGTGATCCACGCCACCGGTTTTTTTGGGCCGAAGAGCTATCACCCCTCCGGGGCCCAAGCCGCCTTCGGGGACGGCTCGGTGCGGATGCTCTCCGAGAGCCTCGACGCCACGGTCTGCCGGGCGCTCCACAGCATCAATGGCGGTGAGGCGGTGTCGGCCGAGGAGTGATCGACGCTCCCAGTCGATGCCGTTGATGACCCACGCGGTGGGCCCGGGGGACAACTCCCGGGCCCGCTGTCGCGGGGGCCTCCCCTCTTCCGCCGGAGCGATCCATGTCCCCGCCCGAGTCTCCTTCTCCATCTGCAACGCGCTGGCCCGACTACCGGGCGGTGTGGCGCTGGCATTTCTATGCCGGCGTCTTCTGCATTCCGTTCGTCGTCGTGTTGGCGATCAGCGGCGCGATCTACCTTTTCAAGGCAGAGATCGAGGGCTGGTCGGAGCGTTCGTATGACACCCTCGAGCCGTCGGCCGACGCGGCCTTGCCTTCGGCTCACGTGTCAGCGGCGCTCGCTGCGTTTCCCGGCAGCACGTTCGAGGGCTACGAACTCCCTGCCGGGCCGGGACGGGCCGCCCGCGTCGTCGTCCGCACCGAGGCCGGCTCCCGACGGGCCTACGTCGATCCGAAATCGCTTGCGATCCTCGGCAGCGTGAGCGAACGCGACCGCTTCATGAAGCAGATCTTCCGTCTCCATGGAGAACTCCTCATGGGGAACCGCGGCTCGAATCTCGTCGAGCTTGCCGCCTGCTGGACGATCGTGATGGTGCTCACCGGGCTCGTGCTCTGGTGGCCGCGACAGGGGCGAGGGCTAGCGGGCGTGGTCTGGCCACGGCTCCACGGCGGCCGGCGGCTGTTTTGGCGCGACATGCATGCGGTGACGGGGGTGTGGATTTCGCTCGTCACGCTCGCGCTCCTCTTCAGTGGCCTCCCGTGGGCCAAGTTCTGGGGGGATTCTTTCAAGGCCGCGCGGCGCTGGACCGGCACGGCCGTCGCCCGCCAGGAGTGGTCGAACGACGGTGAGCGAAGCGAAGCGGCTGGTGCCGCCGGCGCGGCCCGCGGGGGGGAGCATGCGAATCATGGCGGACACGGCGGCGGGGGAAGACGAGGCGCCGTGGAGCTGACGGCGGCCGATCTCGCGGCGATCGACGTCGTGGCGGCCGCCGTGACGCCGCTCAAGCTCGACGCGCCGGTCGTGCTCGCGCCGGCGCCGGGGGGAAAAGGACGGTGGACGGCCAAGTCGACGACTGCCAACCGGCCGCGCCGGGTCGATCTCGTCGTCGATGGGGGCAGCGGGGAGATCGTCCGCCGCGACGACTTCGCGACCAAGCATCCGATCGACAAGGTGGTCGCCGTGGGGATCGCCTTCCACGAGGGGCGCCTGTTCGGCTGGCCCAATCAGCTTCTCCTCCTCCTCACCGCCGCCGGGCTCGTGCTCGTCTGTGGCAGTGCGGTGTGGCTGTGGCTGCGACGCCGCGATCCGGGCAGGCTTGGCGCCCCGCCGCCGGGAATCCCGCCGCAGCGGAGCGTGCCGCTGATGGCAACGGTTCTCGCCCTGGGGGTGGTGCTTCCCCTCTTTGGCCTCTCGCTGTTGGCCGTTCTGCTCCTGGAGCGCTTCGTCCTCCGGCGTGTGGCGCCGGTGAAGACGTTCCTCGGTCTGGCGTGAGTCGCGGCCTGGAGACATGCCGACGCCAACACCTCCTCAGGCGAGGCGGGCTGCGGCTGCGATCGCAGCCGTCTCGACGCGGAGGATGTGGCGACCGAAGGTGACGCGATCGCACCCGGCCGCTTCGGCGGCCATCACCTCCTCGGGCGTGAAGCCCCCTTCGGGCCCGACGAGGACGAGGACCGTCGAGGTCGGTCCGGCCGCGAGGACCGCCTCGGGCGGGCGGCCGTGGGGATCGGCGAGGAGCGTGCGCGTGCCGGCGGGAGCTGCGGCGAGCAGTTCGGCGATCGAGGATGCGGCGCCGATCTCCATGAGCGTGTCGCGGCCGCACTGCTTGCAGGCCTCGATCACGCCCCGTTCCAGTCGGCTCCGCGCCGACTCCGTCGCCTCGGCGACGCCGCGCGTCGTCAGAAGCGGCACGAGTTTCGAGACGCCGAGCTCGGTGAGCTTCTCCACCATCCACTTCTGGCGGTCCCCTTTGGGGAGCGCGACGGCGAGCGTCACCGCCACCGCCGGGGGTGACAGCGCAGGGAGCTTGTCGCCGAGATCGAGCGTCACCCGGTCTCTGCCGAGCGAGGCGACCCGCGCTTCCCAGGCCTGGCCACGGCCGTCGAAGAGCGTCACGGCGTCGCCAACTTGTGCGCGGAGGACGCGGGCCAGATGGCGGGCCTCGTCCCCTTCAAGGTAGGCGCTGGTCCCCTGCGGGGGCGCGGCGAGAAAGAATCGTTCGCTCATGGCGTGGGGATCCTGGGGCGTCTCGGGACAGGTGCTGGCTGGCCGGGGGAAGTGCTGGCGGCGGCGGTCGGTCCCGCAGAGCCGCGTGAAAATGGCCTCGGTGACTGCCTTCGCCAAGGGCTACACTTCGCCGCATGGTACGCGATCGCTGGCAGTTCACCGCGCCCCCGTTCGCCGGTGGTTCCGATCCGGCCACCTTCCACGTCGGTGGGCCGCAGGACGAGGCGCTGGCCCGATTGGAATGGCTCGTCGAGCAACGGCAGCGCTGCGCGCTGGTCGTCGCCGACGAAGGCTGCGGCAAGAGCCACCTCGGCGCGATGATCCCCAGGCGGCTGGGGGGGATGGGGTGCGAGGTCGTCCTCCTCTCCCTCCGCGGGCTCGGCGGCGACGACTGGCTCGAGCTTCTTCTCGCCCGGCTGCCGCTCGATCCGCCGGCGCGCGACGAGGCGATCCGTCCGTGGCAGAAACTCGAAGACCGGCTGCGCGAGAACACGCTCATGGAGCGGACGACGGTGATCGTCATCGACGACGCCGATCATGCCTCAGCCGCGGCCCTCGACGGGATCACCCGCCTCGTCGTCGCCTCCGAGCCGCTCTTCCACCGGACGCTCGTGGTGTTGACGACGAGCCCTGGCGGCATGAACCGGCTCCCGGCTCCGCTCCGGCAGCGGACGGCGGTGCGGATCGAGCTGCCGCCGTGGGACGATGAGGACGTGGCGGGCTTCATCGCGGCGGCCCTCGATCGGGTCGGCGCCGATCGCGAACTGTTCTCCCCGGAGGCGGTCGCGACGCTCGCCCGATTCACCGGCGGTGTCCCCGGGCCGGTCTGTCGGCTGGCGCGGCTGGCGGTGGTGGCCGCTTCCGCCGATGGCCTCGAACGCGTCGATGCGGGCACGATCGAGCGGGTGTGGCGGGAGCTTGCCCCCGATCCCTCCCCGAGTCCCGCAAGCGCGGCATCCGCCGACGATGAGCCGACCCCTCCGGTCAATGCCCGGGTGCGGGTGGTGCGCCGTCTCGGTGACTGATCGAAGGGCCGCAACGGCCAGCGTCATCCCCGCGGGAAGCGAGGGGGCTGTTGGGAACGAGCCTGCGATGGCCTACACTGAACCGTCTTCCTGGGGGGCCTGATCATCATGATGGCTCTTCCCTGGGATTCCACCGCAACGCCCGCGGAGAGTCGCCGTGGCCCATCCAGCGCGAGACCCGTCCCCCTCGATGAGTGGTCGTGCGCCCGCGTCGTCAGCCACCGGTCGGTCAGTGGCGATCTCTCCCGATGACGAGTCGGTCATCGACCTCCGTAACCGTACCCTTGCCGCCTTCCTCGCCTGGTGCGTTCCTGGCCTCGGCCACTTTTACCAGGGGCGGAAGCACAAGGGTGGCCTGTTCATGGGGGCGATCCTCGGCATGTTCCTCGCCGGCCTGTGGCTCGGTGGCGGCAAGGTCGTCTACGCGGCGTGGCGGCCGGCGGAACCGCGCTGGGCATTCGTCTGCCAGGCCGGCGCCGGGCTCGTGGCGATGCCGGCGCTCTTCCAGTCTCGCCATCTTTCCGGTGGAACGAAGCAGCCCTTCTTCACGAGCACCTTCATGGCTCCGCCGCTCCATCCGGGGCAGATCGTGTCGCGGGCCTACGCCGACCGTCTCGTGGCCACCGACCCTGACATCGATGACGAGGCGTTCTTCGACCGGCCTCCCTATCGGCAGTTCCGCGGCGATCAGCTTTCGCTCTGGCAGCGCCGGCTGGGGCGGTGGTTCGAGTTCGGCACGCTCTACACGATGCTCGCCGGGATGCTCAACATCCTGGCGATCTACGACGCCTTCGCCGGCCCGCTCGGCGCCGGGTCGTCGAGCGGCAGCGATCCCCGCAAGCCCCCTGAGCCTCCGCGCTGACGCGGCCACCGTCGCCGACGTGCTACCCCCGATCAACTGCGAAACGAGCTTCCCATTCCCCGTCTCATCTCCCACGGTCTCCCGACAGTCGCATGGATACGGGTGCTGACGTCGACCTCCATGGAAGGAACCGCATGACCGCGCTTGAACTCCTCGCCTTCATGCCCCCGGTGGCCACGCTTGCCGATCGGGTGCCGGGATTCCTCTTCGGGCTGCCGCTGGTGGCGCTAGCGAGCCTCGTGTTTGCCGCCACGCACCATGAAGACCCGGCGGCGATCCGCTTGGCCGCGATCCACTGGACGGTATGGCTCGGCGGCATCCTCGGCATGGTGCTCGCCGGCGTCCTCGTGCTCGGCTGGTTCAGCTAGACGACGGTGTGTCCGTCGGCGGATCACGTCGCGCCGCGGGGGGCCAAGGGCTCGATCGCCATTGGTGGTGAGCTGGCGTGCAACGCTCGATCCCACCGAACGACACGAGAGCGGCACCGTGGCGAGCCAGCGGCTTGGCCGGCCTTACTTCAGCGGTTGGTCTACGAAGAAATCCTCGGCGGGGTGGGCCTTCCTTATGACGGAGAGGTAACCGTCATCTGCCATGATCTCAGCGGGCCAGCCAAGGCTCATGAAGTTCGACATACTCATGCTATAGCCATAGGCACCGGCGTTGAAAAAGCCGATGGTGTCGCCGACTTGGGGCCTTGGAAGCGGCACTGCATGAGCACTAACATCGAGCGGGGTGCACACGGGGCCACCGACTTCGAACTCGCCGGTGACCGGCTCCGCGATCTTGTTTAAGAGCCTCACGGGATGGCTGATGTTCAAAAAGACCGGCCTCGAGAACTGGCTCATGCCGCCATCGGCAAGGATAAACTCCTTCCCGCGAGATGCCTTGGTCCGCAAGACCCGGGCAACGAAGATGCCGGCCTCGGCTGTCAGGTAGCGCCCGACTTCGAACGCAAGCCTGCAACCCGGAAAGGTCGCAAGCACTTTGTCGCGGGCCCTATCGGCGTCCAGGGCGATGCGTGCCAGGTCGAGCTCCTGGTCTTCATCCCCGTACGGTACGCCGAATCCGCCTCCGAAATCGATGCACTTGAGATCGAACCCGATTTGGCCGGCAAGCCTGAGAGCCATATCGGCGACATAGGCTACATGGGCCCCGACCGCTTCGGCATCCAGCGCTTGGCTTGCCGCGTAGGAGTGGACTCCCACGATTTCGGAGTGCTTGAGGCCAATCGCGCGCACGGACTCAACCGCGGTCTCCTCGTCGATCCCGAACTTGCTCGGGCCTCCGACCATGATCTCGGCAGCCGTCGGCTTCTCGAGGGTATTGATCCTCAGCATAACCCTGGCAGGCTTGTTGAGCTTGACGGCCAGCTCATCGATCATCCTGATCTCTTCGGGAGACTCGGCGATCACAGCTGCGATTCCGTTGCCGATAGCGTACCGGACCTCTTCTTCCGTTTTTGCCGGGCCGACGAACAGGATGTCACCAGGCTTGAAGCCGACCCTGAAAGCTCCTTTGATCTCCCCGAGTGAGCTGACATCGGCGCTGGCTCCAAGGCCGAGCAGCATGCGGGCGATCGCCAGGTTGGGGTTGGCTTTGAAGGAAAAGAAGATATCGAAGGCAGGGAAATGCTCCTTAAGCGCGGCGTACTTCGCCCGGATGAGGCTCGCCGAATAGACATAGAACGGCGTGCAATGCTTCGACAGGAGGCCGTCTAGATCGAGGCCGTCGATCGAGAACCTGCCGCTTCGGACGAAGTGCCTTGCAACGTGGTCCATGAGGCCCCTACCTCCTGTAGATCTCAATAGTGGTCAGTCCTTGAAGGACGTAAAAGGGGAAGGGCTCTGAGACCACCACGTCCACTCCGATCGTACGGCTATACACTTCCCCGAAATTCGCCCCAGTTTCGGCAAAAACTACCAATTTTGTCTGGTGTTCCTGACAAACGCGAACAATGTCATTGAGCGTACCCGTGCTAAGGGTCATTCCCGTGACGACGGCCACATCGGCATCGCGCACCGCCTGATAGGTTCTGGTTCCGTCTTCTACGGTGACCCCGTGGAGCGAAGCGCCCACGATCTTGGGGTCAAAGTCGGTAGCCAGGACATTGTAGCCCTTCTTTCGCAGAGCCTTGAGGAGGTTCCCCACCACACCGACGTTCACCACCGTTGTTCTGGCTGGCAACGCACCCATCCGCTCCGTGAGCCGCTCGACTTCATCGGCGATGATCTGGCTGCGCTTCACGGCCTTTTCTACCGTGTTGCCCCGGAGTTCGTGGACCTCGGCCGGCGAACGCGGAATAGATGCATAAAGAGAGTCGAGAAGAGCTATCTCGTAGCAGCCCGCCTCGGAGATGATCTCTCGCGCGTCCCGCCCGAGGAGCGCTTGGTTGATCTCGAGATCGTTGTCGTAGTAACACGAGCCCTGCTCCACGGTTTGGGCGACCAGAAAGTTAAGATGAAAGGTCCGCTCGGCAGGATTGGGGAGGAAGGCAAACTCGACCTTCCAGAAGCCCCGTATGGTGAATGCGTCGGCCGGAAGGTGGGCGGTCTTCCTGAGCGCCTGCTCTTTCAAGGTATCGAAGATGTCGATCATTTTGGATTT
>CAJBCV010000035.1 GCA_903951635.1 uncultured Planctomycetaceae bacterium | reverse complement strand
GCTCCAAACATGCTTCCCGTCGGTCGACGGGGAAGGGGAGGCGGAGTTGCCCTCGCCGGCCCGGGCGTCCTGGTTGCCGCTCCCGACGCGCTTCTTCCAGAGGATCTGCCCACCCTTCATCGAGAGCCCGAGGACGACGAGGTCGTCTCCCTCGTTGCTCGTGAGGAAAATGCGATCGCCCCAGACGCAGGGGGTGGCGCCGGCCCGGCCGGGGAGTGGGGTCCGCCAGAGAACGTTCTTCCCCTCCTTCGTCCAGTCGGTTGGCAGGCCGGTCGCGGTCGCCGTGCCGTCGTGGTTTGGCCCGCGCCAATCGGGCCAGTTCTGGGCCGACACCGGCTGGATGAAAAGCGCCATCAGCGCGGCGACGACGGCGGCCGTGAAGGGGCGGGGCATGGGAGGGGATCTCGCGGTTGTCTGGCGGGAGTGAAAAAATAACGAGGCCCGGTGTGATTCGAACACACGGCGAGACGATTATGGGTGGAGATGAGTCCGAGGAGCAATGCACGGTCGTGTCGCAAGCATGCGATTTCTCCCCGAGGGGCGCGCGAAGTTCGGTGCGGGATTTCGGCGCCGAGAGGGCGGTCCTTATCTCCCGCGGCGGCCGCTCACCCCGCCGGCGGCGGCTCCGCGGGGCTCATCCCCCGGATGTCGAAGACCACTCCCAGGCGGCGGCACACGTTCCGGGCGATCCCCTCGCACTCATCGTGCAGTTCGCGCGTCATGGGCCTACCGATCGCCCCGAACGAGGTCTCGTCCACCAACTTCCGCGGCACGAACACCCCCTCCTCGATCAGACGGTTCACCACCGCGAACGTCACCTCGTGCTTCGGGCTGAAGTGGGGATGGTAGTCGTCGATCACCACGAAACTGTCTGCCGCGAGCAGCTCGCCGAAGAGGAAGAGATCGCGGTGGACCCAGCCGTCGGCGTCGCACAGGAGGCCGGCAAGCGGACGGCGCTCCACGAGCGAGCGCACCTCGGCGCCGTTCTCGAGCGTGAGATAGTGCGGATAGAGGATCACCCGGTCGGCGACGCCGTAGTCGCGGACGAACCGCTCGAAGCGGGCCCGGTTTTCCTCCCAGCCCCCGTAAGGCGTTCGCGTGCCCCCTTCGCACTTTTCCACCACCACGATTCGCCCCCCGCCGCCGGGCACCGGGTCGAGCCCCCAGGCCATCGAAATCGTCGCCGTCCCCGCCGCGCCGCCCACCTCGATGATGTCACGTCCCCGCGGCGCGGCCGCCACCACCGCGGTCAGTTCGCGGTACACCGGCAGCGGCAGCAAGCCTGCGGTGAAGACCTTGAGTTCGTGGTGCCGGCCATGCCGCAGCCTGCGCACGAGGCGGAGGAGCGGGGTGGGAAGGAGGCGGCGTATCGCGGAGCGAATCGCCATGGGAAAAAGCTCCTGAGTCTTAGGCGAGGGGACGGGCAGGCAAACGGGTCATTTCCACATCGCCGCCAGTCGGGATGGAATCGAGGGAATCCGAACGATCAAGGCAAGGGCGTAGAGCATCCACTGCCGGGCCTCTCGGCACTCGCGCACCGAGGCGCCAAAAGCCACGAACGGTCGGCGCGAGGCGAGGGCGCGGCGGATCGCCGCGGCAGCCGGAAGCCTACCCGCGCGATCCAGGTCGATCAGATGCCCCAACAGGGTGTGCGGTGCGACCGTGGAGCCGATCGAGGCATAGTAGTGGAACACCGACGCCCCGGCGGCAGTCTGCGGGAGCACGCCGACCGGCGAGTTCCAGGCTGCGGGCAGAAGTCCCATGACGCCCGTCTCGAATCCCGTGTGGTTGAAGGCCGGTTGGTCGAAGTGGAGGGCCGTTGCGGCGCGGAAGTGGCTCCAATTCCGCATCCATGCCCGCGAGAACTCGACGGCCTCGTCACCATGCCGGAAGGCAATCACGCCCGAGTTGCGGTAGCGCCCCATGGCATCGACGGGCCATTCCCACGCGCAGCGGTCGTAGAGGCCGCGTACCCAGCTTTCGGAACTGAACGGCCCTCCCCCGAGTCCGTCCCGGTTCAGCGCCGCTGCCACCGGCGACGGCGGCGCGGCGGAGAAGTCGAGCGGGCGCACGACGAGGGTGTCGGAATCGAGGTACAGACAGTCCCGGCGGATCACCGTGGGCAGAATGATCTTCAGCCACCGGCTGCGGACGAGATCGTCGCCGGGGGGAACGTCAGCCGCCACCGTCTCGACCCGGCACCCGAACCGCTCCTGCAGGTCGCAGAGGCCCCGCGCGACGTCATCCGCCGTCTCTGCCGGCACCAGGCAGACCTTTGCCGCTGTGGGATGCAGGAGGTGGGCCGAGACGATTGACACGCGAAGCATGGGCATGCTGTCCCCGCCTGGCGGGCCCGCATGCCCCCACACGAACGTCGGATCGAAAGACAACGCGTTGGCACTCATGGAGGGGTACCGACGAAGTCGCGGGGCTCGAGGAGCACCCAATTGTTGCCGCGCTTGCGGTGCTCGTCCATGAGCGCGAGCTTCCCCGCGTCGTCGAATCGGCACAGGGAAACCCGAGGGAAGTCGGCCGGCGTCCGCGGCTGTGCCGCGAACTCCCGGATGTGGTGGGAGGCTTGGAATCGCCTGAGGAGCAAGCGCTTCGTCGCGTCGCTACCGGGATCGTCGTGCACCTCGCAGACGATCGCCACCGAAGCCAGCCCAGGCACGACGGCCGGGTCGAGCACGATCGCCTCCGCCCCCTCGATGTCGCAGAAGAGGAGGACCGGCCCCGGTCCGGCGGCAAGTGCGTCTTCCCAGCCCGTCGCCGCCAACGTCGCGGACTCGAAGCCGTTGGCCGCGAGGAGACGCCGCGCCTCGGCGAGGGCCGAGCGGTCGAGATCGTAGCCGGACAGCGAGGGAAGCGGCTGCCTGTGCGACCGGAGGAGGTGCGCGATCGCCGCCAAGTAGAAACCCTCGCCGCACCCGAGGTTCACGAGGCTGCGGAACCTCCCTAGCCAGCCGACGGTCCACAAGGGGTGGAGCTCCAACTCGTACGTGCCGAGAATCTTCGGCGAATACGAACTGCCGGCGCTCGTGCCGATCGTCCGGGTGCCGGCGAACGGCCCGGATACGACATACCCGGACGTCGCGAGCCAAAGGAGCCGGTGCTGGGAGGCCTCGTCGGCAGCGGGGCCGGAGATCGATCGGGCCGCACAGGCCGCGCGACGCAGCGCCACAGCCAGCGGTTGAGGGAGTCCGCCTATCAGTCGCTTGAGCACGGCCCTCATTCTGATTCCTCCGGTCGCTCGAAGATTCTCGTCTCCCAGAACTCGTATCGCACGTACGGACCCGGCCCCGCGCACCGCGTCTCCCGCCAACCGCGACGGCGAAGCGTATCGATCACGGCGGCGTAACGCTCGCGCTCGGCGTTGTCGAGCACGAGGCACCCCCCCGGCGCCACCTTCGGCATCGCGGCAAGGAGAGCATCGGCGCGCGCTCTGCCATCGACGAACACGGCCGCGAAGTGCCCGTCTGGCGAGTGGTCGATCGACCGGACGTAGGCCTCGAACGAGTCGTTCTCGTACCCCGGACTGCCGGAGCGATAAGTCCGTACACCGGCCTCTGTCGTGCCGAGCGCACGGGGCGGCTCGAGATGGCATGTCCACCGCGCCCCCACCGGGAGCGCTCCGCGCACCAACTCGAGCCAGGCGCCGTCGTGCTCGATGCTCACCACTTCGCATCCGCGGTCGAGGAAGAAGAGCGTCGACCCCCCGGCGCCGAACTCGCAAACCCGGGCGGAGCGATCGAGTCGCCCCTCGAGCGCTCGTCGGGCGTCGTAGACGATCCATGGCGCACGATCGGCGATCGGAGAGCGACCGTGGTCGAGACTCCGCATCCAGCGTCCGAAGTCGCCGATGACGCGGCGGCGGGAGAGCCGATTGCCGGTCGCGCGCTCGTAGGAACGCCAAAGCTGCCGGTAGACAAGCCCCGCGTTCCACAGCCTCCGGAGCGGGAGCGGGATGCAGGAACGCAGGCATGCCCGCAGCGGCGAAGCCGCGGCGGGGGCGGTCACGGGGCCATTCATTCGGGCACTCCTCGGGAAAAAGGGGCGAGGCAGGGGCATCCGCCTCGTCGGCCGCACGGACGGCCCGGGCCCCCGCCGCCAGGCCGCGGGGCCGACGCGAATGCGAAAGTCAACGCCGGCCCGTGGCGTCGCCCGACGAGCCTCGTCGGCCGTCTCCTCGGTCGAGCGCCGGTTCGGCAAGGTCCACGATGACCGCGACGTCTCTCGAGCTTCGTAGAGATGGAAAACACGGTGCCAATGGAAGTAGGCCCGGTTGTGATTCGAACACACGACCGAGGGATTATGAGTGGAGAAAGGCCTCCACGCCACCTCGTGGTCACCCCGCGCTGATGGAAAATACTCGGGACCGGCGCGCATCGTCCAGCGGAGGATTTCGGCGACGATGAACCTCACGGATGGGAAACGTGGCGAGCCGGCCGTATCGTGGTGGCTGTTACTTGCCACCCCCTTACCGACGGCGCTCACCATGAACCACGCCATGCGGCTCATGACCCTTTCGGTCTTGATTGCCCTCCAGCCCGGAATGGCCCTCGCGCACACTGGCCCCAACGGGGCCGCCGGCTTCGTGCAGGGATTGCTCCACCCGGTCAGCGGCCCCGATCACCTGCTGGCGATGGTGGCGGTCGGCCTGTGGGCATCGCAGGCCCGCGGCAGAACGACGTGGGCCATCCCCTGCGGCTTTCTGGCCGCGATGGTCTTGGGTGGCGGCCTGGGAATGGCCGGCGTGCCCGTGCCGTACGTCGAGGAGGGGATCTTGGCGTCGGTGCTTGTGTTCGGGCTTCTCGCCGCCGGAGCGTGTCGGCTGCCACTCTCGTGGAGTGTGCCGGCGGTTGGGCTGTTCGCGGGCTTGCACGGCCATGCCCACGGCGTCGAACTGCCCGCGGCCATCGGAGCCGGTCCATACATGGCGGGATTCGTGGCAGCGACAGCCCTGCTTCATGGGGCCGGTCTCGGATTAGGAGCCCTTGTCCCTGGCAACGATCGCGAGATCGTCACGCGTGTCGCCGGCGGAGTGGTGGTGCTCGCCGGTCTGTGCTGGGTATTGGCGTAGCGATGTCCGAAGCGCCTGCGCGGACAGCAGCTTCCCGAACGCCCGCGGGGATGGGCCGGGGTGGCCCGAGAAAGGCGGGGCG
The DNA here is from genome assembly GCA_903951635.1 of uncultured Planctomycetaceae bacterium. Lineage (GTDB taxonomy): Bacteria > Planctomycetota > Planctomycetia > Pirellulales > UBA1268 > QWOP01. The sequence continues at coordinate 286 of CAJBCV010000035.1, read as the reverse complement.
GGGCGGGGCCGTGTAGTCAGGCCCGCGAATCAGTTCCGATCCCGGACAGGGCTTGCTCGTCCGCGATCAGCTCCGGTTGGCCGACACCCGGCTGCCCCCCGGTTTGCGGCATGCTCGGCAAGGGTGGATATACTGCATGGTGCGCCTGTTAACGCACCGGCGACTGGGGTGCCAAATCGCCGTAACCCATTGTCTGGAGAGCGTTTGAGGCCGGGTTCCGCCGGCGGCCGATGGTGCGTTAACACGCAGGCTTGGGTGGTTATACAGACCGTATAAATACGAGTTC
>CAJBCV010000034.1 GCA_903951635.1 uncultured Planctomycetaceae bacterium | reverse complement strand
GGCGAGGAAGGGATTGGCATCGTCGAAGCCGTCCCACGATTCGTTGGGCCGGCCGGCCGTGCCAGACCCGGAAAACTCGCGGCCATTGACGACGACGCGGCATGACGGGCCGGCGACCGGTTCATAGGGGCGGTTGCGCGGTTGGTTGTCGACGACGAGTTTGTAGGAGCCGTCACCGTTGTCTGTCGCCTGGAGGATCCGATGGCTGCTCGGGTCGCGTCCCGTGCCGAGGATCGTGATCACGCGGCCGGCGAGATCGGTGGTGGCAAATGCATAGCCGTCTTTATCCTTGGGGGGAACCTTGTCGAGATTGACCTGCGGGAGGACGAGGACGGGGGGCTGCTCATAGACCGGAGCGGGATTTTGGGTGCCGCGCTGCCAGGCCGTGCCGGAGAGCACAAACGAGTTGCCGCTGGCATCGATTTCGCCTCCGTACTTATCGTCGAGGAGCGATTCGAAGGGGGCGATAAACACGCCGGTAGGCGCCGGTTGGGCAAGGTTGACATTCACATTCTGCCCGGCCGGCACACCCCGGAGGACGCGGAGCATGACGGTGTCGAAGATCTGCGAATGGGGGAGGCGGACGTTGTCGTTGCGGAGCGAGAGCTTGGAATAGGCACGCGCGGTCTCGCGCGACCGCGTGGCGACGACGAGGTAGGCCGCGCCGAGCATCATGAACAGGGTCAGCATCGAAAGGACGATCAGGAGGAGCACGCCACGGCGCTCCGCGCCGATCGGCGCCGGGACACGGCGCGGAGATCCGCGGTGGGCCCTCGCGGCCGGTTGTCGGGATGGTGTGTTCATCGCTCGCGCCTCTCGTTCCAGGCGACCGCTTGCCCACGGCCACCGCTTCGATTCATCGTCCAGCTAACCACCTGCGTGCAAACCATCGTCTTCAAACCGAACCGGCTTAAGCCGATCGTGTCACTTCGAATAGGCCCCGGAACCCTCAAGCACCACCATCTGCTCCGCCATGCCGACCGAATCGAGGAGGATCCGTAGTGGGAGGAACGTGCCGTCGGCGATGGCGTCGCTGTTGGCATCATTAATAAGAGGCGGTGGGCTGGCGAAAGTCACATAGACCGCCGTCGGTGTCACCGTATCGTCGATACTCGCCATCAACACCTGGCTCCAGCGGAGATACTGATTCGTGGCGAGGGTCTTGTTCGGGTCGTAGATCACCGCGCCGGGGCGAATGATCTCCTTGAGTGTGCGGCCAGACGGCAGCGGCCCTTGAAGCCTGAGCGTCGTGCCGTCAAATGCCACCGGGAGCCAGCCAGCGTTTGGCTCGACGAGATTCCTGTTGTGGAAGGCGACGACCGTCAACTTGGCGACATCGCCGGAGGCGGGGGACGCCGGGATCAAGTTCGGCGGAGTAGGAGGAATGTTGTCGGCCCGGGCGACGGAGAAGAGACAAGTCATCCGGCCATTGAAGAGGCGGATACCGTTGTTGGGGTCGAAGCGGTTGACCGGAGGATCGTCGGCGCCTGCCCCCGGAGAGACGAGGACATCGTCGCGACCCTGGCCGAGGAGTTGGAGGACCTGCCAGGAGGGGATGCCGGCGGGCGTCGAGGCCTGGGAATAGACCCCTGCCGTCTTGAGGAAGGCGCCAGCGGCGTTGGGGAAGATATTCCCTGTGAGAGCCGTCGTGCCGCCGTCCCGCTGCACGACCGGATCGAACACCCACACGGGGCCGCTGCCGTTGGCGTCGAAGGTGACCGAGTCCGGTCGCGTGAGGCCGTAGGTAACGGCATCCTGGAGGCCGTTGGCGACGGTGGCCGCTGCCCGATCGAGAATCACGGCGCGGGCGGCCTGCGACTGGCCGGCGGGAACGAGCGAGACGACGCTCGTGAGGCCGACAGCGAGGATGCCGATGGCGATCAGCACCTCCATGAGCGTGATGCCTCGGCGGGGGAGTGTGGTCATCATGGTCAATTCCCCCCGACGGGCGTGTGGGAGCGGGCGAACGCCTGCGATAGAAGCAATCCGGCCGTGGCGTTGGCATAGGAAGGCACCGGCATGCACTCGGAGGTCTTCACGATCCCGCTGGCCGGATCGATGACGATCCAGTAGGAGTCGCCGTACTGCCAGTTGAAGCCCTTCGTGTCGTCGGTGCCGTCGTAGGTGGACGGAAGCGTCGGGTCGTTGTTGGCCCGGTCGACGCGGCCGACGAGGAAGTAGACCGGGCCGGTGACCGTGACCCGGTTTGGAGTCGCACCCGGGCTCTGAGTGAAGAGCTGCCGTACCCGACCCGTGGCGTCGAACAACAGCGTGACGGCGGGAACTGACACTGACGGCACGAGGTTCAAGAATGGGGTGAAGGTCGAACTCCCATGGCCCGACCAGGCCAGATCGACACAGCGTCCGTCGGGGATCGTGAACGCCGATCCGTTGCGGACCGGCTGGCGGAGGATCTCGAAGGGGTGTGGGGTACCCGTCGTCGGCCAGGGGGTGTTGCGCTCCGTCTGCGAGACCATCTCGGTGGCCGATTGGATGCCCGTGGTCCCGCGGAACTGCACCTTCGTGCCAGCCGCCGTTTCGGAAAGCTCGTACCATGGGCCCCGGCCATCGAAGCGGATCAGATCCCCCGACTGCACGTTCCGGACGGCAGGGATCGTGACATCGGGGCTGAACGTCAAACCGCGGGCGAATCCGGTGTCTGATGAGCTGATCGTGGCCGTCGCCGCGTAAGACTCACCCCGGTAGACCTGCGGGACATTCGCCTGGAAGAGGTCAATTGCGAACAGCGCGGTGGCGTTCGTGGGCGGGGGAAGGATCGTCACGCCGGCCCATTCAGGGCGGCCGATGGCCCGCGACTGCGCCTTGGCGAAGAAGCTGGAAGTGACGCGGGCTGCCTCGCGACTGCGCCGGTTTTCTGTTGTCGACGCCACGTTCGGGAGGACGGTCACCGCCAACAGCCCGATGATCGCGACGACGACCAGCAACTCGACGAGCGTCATGCCGGCGCGGCGGGTGGGGTGGGGCTTGAACATGGGGCCACGCGGCGGGGTGGAGGAGCGGTGGATCACTTCGTGACGAGATCGTGATTGGTGATGTTGTCGGCGGCGGCGCGGGCGTTGGTCATGCCGTTGTACGAACCGGGCTTGACCCTGCCGGCCCAGGGGCCGCTCGTAGGCAGCGCGGTGGTGAGGAGATTTGGGCGCGTGCTCGCGTTGACGTTGATCCAGCCGCTCTTCTGCCAGGTGGCACCGCCGAGGGCCTCACGCGAGGAGACTAGGCCGTAGGCCCCGGCCGTAGCCGAGGTGTCGATGTCGAGGGAGTTGTTGGGACCGCCCGAGTAAATCAGCGGGATCAGGGCCCGGTCAGGGAATCCCTTGGTGGCGTCGGTGACGCTGATCGGATCGATCGGATCGGGAGGACCGTTTGCCGTGAATGCCTGGACGACCGACGTGTCAAAGCCCGCCGGCCAGCGGATGAATGAGATCGGCCGCCCCCAACCATCAACGAACTCGGGGAGGCCGTCGCCGTCGACGTCGCCGATCTCGTCCGAGCGGAACTGCTCGACGGCATCGGGGCTGTAGCCGCCGCGGACGACGATCATCTGGAGGCATTCGGCGCTCTCGTAGGCCATCGCCAGCGTCGGGTCGGAAAGGCCTGCCAAACGGCCGTCACCGATCGCCTGGTAGCGCGGATTCGGGCTGCGGAAGTTCACGGTCGCGGGAAACGTTGAATAATTGGCACCCGTCGCCGACCAGGCGTCGTCCCAAAGGTCGGGGAGATCGGTCGCCATGATGAATCGCTTGGCGTAGACCTGGGCCTTGGCGACCGCTTCCTTCTCTTTGCCGCTGTTCGATCCCGGCACCATCGGCGTGATCCGCCGCTCGACATAGCTCTCGTAGAGCGGCATCACGATCTCGTGGAGCTTGCGGATCGTGCTCCGCGTCTTGTCGATCTTCGCCCGCTGCCGGGCACCGTTGAGCCCCGAGAGCGTGAGGCTCGCGAGGATCGAGAGGATCACGATCACCACCACCAGCTCGATGAGCGTGAACGCCCCCCTGGCGCCCGGAAGAGCGGGCGAAGCTGGGCGACGGCTGTGGCGGAAAGCGTGCATGGGAAATCCTCGCGGAGCGGTCGCTCCGGGGCGGGGTTCACTTCAGGCTGTCGATGTAATCCTTGCGCGTGCCGGGCCAGAAGTTCGAGAGATCGTCGTCGTTGCCATATTTCTCGTCGCGGCCAGCACTGATGATCTGGAAAGAGTCTGGATTGAACGGCTTCGTAGTCCTCGGGTCGATCTCGACTGTCGCCGGCAAACCGGAGATGGGGTAGCTGGCGCTATCGATGTAGATGTAGGGACTGCCGGGCTTGTTGGGGGCCGTGAATTGCCCGCCGGAAACCCGGGAGGAATCGAAATCAAAGAGCTTCTTCTTGGTGACGCCCGGGAGTGGGATTCCCCCACCCGACCCAGGCTTTATGGCCATCGGATTGGTTGGATCGTCGGAATAGCCAACCAGCCAGCCGACCAAGGCGGTATTGGGCTTCATGTAAGACGCATTGGTGGAGTCAAGAAGGCACCCTGAAGGTCCACCGGGCGTCCGCGGGAAGAGCCTTTGGATGTGCTTGTTGATGCGGCCAGGATTGCCTGTGGTATCGACGTCCACCGCTGGCGGAAAGCTCCCATACTCATTCTTGTATTGCATGATCGCCATGTGGAGCATGTCGATCTCGGTCTTGATGCGGGCGTTGTTCGCCGTCGCCACCGCCCGCATCACCGCCGGCACCGCGATCGCCGCGAGGATCGCGATG
>CAJBCV010000033.1 GCA_903951635.1 uncultured Planctomycetaceae bacterium | reverse complement strand
GCCGGACGGCGGGTCCCAGGTCGGCCCTGCCTCCGGCTCGCACCAAAAGAGCATCCAGGGGCGGCGGCGGAGGGCGAGGCTGCCGGCGATGCCGATGGGGGCCTGCGCCTTCGGCCGCCCCGACTCGAGCAGGTATTCCTCCGGCGTCTGGAGGAGCCGGCGCGTCGCCTCTTGTCGCCAACGGGCCTCCCCGTCGAGGATCGAGGCGGGGTTGTACTGCCCCGGAGCCAGCACGCCATCGACGCCGGCGACGAACCGGCCGTCCGCGCCGAGGGTCACCGACTGCGCCGGGCCGGGCATGCCGACGAGCACCGGATCGCGGAGGGAGCCAAGCGTGCCGCGGTCGATCCGCCCCTCGAGCCCTTCCGGGCCGAAGCGGGCCCGTACCATGCCGCCATCGACGCGGCCGAGCGCGCCGCGGAGGGCGAGTTTGTCGACGCTGCCGGCGTGCGTTGTCGTGTTTTGGGTCGCTTCCTGATCGTCGTCGAGCCAGGTGACACGCTCGCCGTTGGTCCCTTGCGAAGCGTCGGGGAAGACCCACGTCCGCTCCCGGCCCGTCCACGCGGTGGCCCGCGATTCGCGATCGAAGACGGCTGCGGCACCGTCGAGGAGCGCTTCGTCGGTCGACGGGGAGAGCCGCAGGAGCGTCCCTTCGGCGATCGTCGGCTCCACACTGCGGGAGCTTGCCGCGCCGAGGAGGCCGAGAACGGTGGCCGCCGCGACGCTCGACGCCGGGACGAACCAGGCGAGCCGATCGAGGTGGTGACGCGCCCCCCACCGCCAGCCGACGAAGAACAGCCCGGCGCAGAACAGGCCGAGAATCGTGGCGGCGACCCACCGGGAAGGGGTGGCGTAGCCGATTTGCTTTTCCAGCCCCCCTTGGAGCCGGGCGACGTCGAGCCGATCGGGGCGACCGGCGAGAAGTCGCGTGGCCAGGGTGGCGGTCGCGCCGGTTGCGGTGACGCCGTCAGGCTGGACGAGGGCCCGCGGGCCGATCGTCGTGATCAGGACGTCCCCCTGACCGCACGGCACCCAGATCGCCGCCGGCCAGCCGCCGACGCGGGAGGGGACGTCGGCGTGCGAGGTGACGACACGGACCAGGTCGACGGGCACCTCGAGATCGATCTCGTCGGTCCGTTCCATGCCGTTCTCCCGGTCGCGGGTCTCGACGGTGAAGCGGTCGATCTCCACCCGGTCGACCACCTCGATCCCGCTGTCGTGGCCGAGGATCGCTTCGACCGTCTCCGCAGAGACCGCGTCGAGGGCGATCCACAGCCGGCCACCATCGCGGACCCAGCCGCGGAGCATCGCCATCCCGGCGGTGTCGTTCTCGAGCCGGTCGGTGGCGAGGAGGAGGACGTCGAGGCCGCGGCTGGTCATCGGCCACGGTGGAAGGAAGTCGGGGACGATCAGCGGCGAGGTCGGGTTGAGGCTCCGGCTCGTCCGCGCTGCGGCCAGCACCTGGGGCCATTCCTTGCGGAGGTTTTCCCAGGCGAGGGTCGGGTTGAGCATCGGTCTGGGAACGATGAGCGCCGAGCGGACCGGATCGGCGCTGATGCGGAGAACGGCGGACGACGTCAGCCCCTCCCCCTCGCGCCGATTGAGAAGCTCGCGCTCCGACTCCGCTTCGAGGATCAGGCTCGTGTACTCGAGTCCCCCTTCGGACTTGGCTTCGGCGGGCACCTTGATCGGCAGCCAGGTGGTGCGATCGCCGTTGGCCGGCACCCACAGCCGCCGCGCGTACTGCCGCTGCCCGCCTTCGAAGAGGATCGAGACGATCGCCTCCTTGGGCTCGGACGTCGGATTCGTGGCGCGGATGTCGAGCGTCGACCACTCCCCGAGACGGTGCTGAAGGAGGGAGCTTGTCGTGATCTCGAGGGCCGGCGGCGGGGGCGGGGGCCGCGGGGGTTGCGCTTGGGAAGGGGCTGGGGCCGACGCCACGATCGCCAGGCAGATCGCGGCGGCGATGCGGCCGATCGACGCGCTACTCGACCCGGACCTCGATGCCCAGCGGGCGGGCTTCAACAACATCTACGGCAACTCCCGGATGCGGAGGTCGCGAAACTCCGCCCACATCGGCTTGCCGGCGTGGAGTTGGAGGGCGAGGATCCCGGAGCGCAGCGCGAGTTCTGGATCCTCGTCGGTGAAGTCGAGCGTCAGCCGGCCGTTCATGAAGTGACGGATCCTTTTTCCCTCCGCGCGGATGACGACGTCGTTCCAGTCGTCGACGCGGAAGAGTTTTGTGTAGTCGGCCTGATCGATGAGCGTCGCATCGACCACCTTGCCGTCGCCGGTCCACCGGGCCCGCTCGCCGACGAGGCAGATCCGGCCCCGTTTCCCCCCCTCGTCGTAGATGAAGCCGGCGACGTTGGGGAGGGTCGCTTCGTTGCGGAGTTCGTGCTGGTAGCCGCGCACGACCCAGGCGTTGCGGACCGTGGCATCTTTGACATGCCGCGAGCGGTACTGGATGCCGGAGTTGTTGTCGGCGGTGCAGCGGAACGACAGCCTCAGTTCGAAGTCCTTCGTCACGCCCCCTTCCCAGAGAAGGAAGGTGTTGCCCTCGGCCACAGCCGCGGCGGTCGTCTCCCCGTGGATCACCCCGTCGCGCACGCTCCACAGCCGAGGATCGCCCGACCAGCCTTCGAGATCGCTGCCATTGAAGAGCCGCGTCATGCCGGCCTCCTCGGCCGGGGCGACGACGGGCGCTTCGAGAACCGGCTCGGCAGCAGGGGCCGAAGGGACAATCGCGAGCAGCGCGACCAAAGCGCTCGGCAGCAGGCAGGCATGGAACCGCGGCCGTGACATTTTCACCGGTCAACTCCCTCACGATGGAATCCCCACCCCGATCCGGGCGTCAGGATAAACCAAATCGCCGGCCTCGTGAGGCCCGGGGGTCTTTTTCCCGGGAGCGTTAGAATCGCGTCCCGTCCGGGCTGCCGCGACGGGGGCCGGGGAGATGTCACGCGCGGGGGGGCTTTGCCATGCGGCGGATGCGACGGGTCGATCGATGGGGGGGAGTGATCTCGATCCTGGGAGGCCTTTGGGCTGCCAGCTTCGGAAACGCCGCCGAGCTTCCGCGGGTCGAGGAGGTCGAGCTGCAACCCCTGCTGGCGGCGACGGGGCGGCTCGTCGAGGCCCTCGATGTCGTCGGCGCCCCGTTGCCGGCAGCCACGAAGGGGGCGCTAGCTGCCGCGGGGAAGGGGGGAGACGCCGGGCGCGCGGCCACTGCGATCCAGGCGATCCTCGATCCCCTGTGCGTGGCGGGAGTGACGATCAACGCCGAAAGCCGGGTGTCGGTGGTCGAAGGGCCGGCTGCCAAGGAGCTCGTCGAGCAGGGCTGGCGGACGTTCCTCGTCAAGGTCCACAACCTCGCCGGGATCACGGCGCAGATGCGGGTCGAGGGGCCGCAGCTCAAGCCGATGGTGAAGCGGAGCAGCGGCGCCCCCGACCCCCGGATCGAAGTCTCTCTCGAGGACGCCGCCGACCGCTGGCTCGACGCCACGTTCTTCACGTCGCAGCCACTCAAGGCCGAGCTGTCAGGGCTCGCGCTCGAGTACCGCATCCTCCAACTCCATGCCCGCGACGCCGGGAAACGCGAGGCGACGCTCGGCTTCAACGTCGGTCAGGGGACGCAGGATCTCGGCTTCCGGGCCACCGTCCCGATCCTCTTTGAAGGTCTTCCTGCAGTGGCGGTGACCCTCGGCGTCCGCGACCACGACGGCAGCCCCACCACAGCGTCTTTCGTGTTCCGCGACCGCTTCGGCCGCGTCCATCCCAATCCCGCCCGTCGACTCGCCCCCGACTTCTTCTTCCACGATCAGGTCTACCGGGCCGACGGCGAGACGATCTCTCTTCCCCCCGGCGACTACTCCGTCGAGCTGTCGCGGGGGCCCGAATACCGGGTCAAGCGGGCGAACATCACGATCCCTGCCGGCGTGGCGACTCACCGCGAGGACTTCCGCCTCGAGCGGTGGATCCAGCCGTCGCAGCGCCGCTGGTTCTCCGGCGACCACCACGTCCACGCCGCCGGCTGCGCCCACTATGAAAATCCCACCGCCGGCGTCGGCCCCGCCGACATGATGCGGCACATCGTCGGCGAGAATCTCGACGTCGGTTGCGTCCTCTCCTGGGGGCCGTGCTGGTATGTCCAAAAGCAGCACTTCGAAGGGAAGCCGTCGGCCCTCTCGACGCCCGAGTCGCTGATGCGCTACGACGTCGAGGTGAGCGGCTTCCCGTCGTCGCACGCCGGCCATCTGTGCCTCCTCCGCCTCACCGAGGACGATTACCCCGGCACAACGCTCATCGAGGAGTGGCCGAGCTGGACGCAGCCCGTCCTCGCCTGGGGACGGGAGCAGGGGGGCGTCGTCGGCTACAGCCATTCCGGCTGGGGACTCGAGCTCCCCGATGTGATGCCGGGGGGCGGCCGCGAGTTCCGCGGCCAGCGGCCGGCGAGCGATTGGCCGGGAAAAGCGGCAGCGAAGCTCCCCGACTACGCGATGCCCCGCTTCGACGGCATCGGCGCCAATGAATATGTCGTCACGGCGGCGACCGGCGTGTGCGATTTCCTCTCGGCGGTCGACACGCCGGCGGTCTGGGAGCTCAACGTCTGGTACCACACCCTCAACTGCGGCCTCACCCCCAGGATCAGCGGCGAGACCGACTTCCCCTGCATCTATGGCGACAAGGTGGGCTTGGGGCGGATCTACGTCAAGCTCGACGAGGGGCAGCCGCTCGATTTCGATGCCTGGGTGAAGGGGGTCAAGGATGGCCGCAGCTACTGCGGCGACGGCCTCTCGCATGTCCTCGAGTTCGCCGTCGATCACGTGGCCGTGGGGGAGCCGGGGGACGGCGGCCGGCTGAGCACTCGCGTCCTCGACAAGCCCGGCACGGTGACGGTGGCCTGCGACGTCGCGGCGCTCTTGGCTGATCCGGAGCCGACGGCGGCGACGGAGGCGATCCGCTCCCGGCGGCTCGACGACAAGCCCTACTGGCACCTCGAGCGCGCCCGGGTCGGCGGCTCGCGGCAGGTGCCGGTGGAGGTGATCGTCAACGGCGAGCCGGTGCTGACGCGGATGATCGAAGCCGATGGGCACGTCGAGGAGCTCGGCTTTCGGGTGGCGATCGAGCGGTCGAGCTGGGTGGCGATCCGGATCTTCCCGAGCGTTCACACCAATCCGGTGTGGGTGGAGGTGGCCGAAAAGCCGGTCCGCGTCAGCCGCAGGAGCGCGAGGTGGTGTCGGGAGGCGGTCGACGTCTGCTGGAAGGCAAAGCAGGGGCAAATCCGCGCGGCCGAGCGCGGGGCGGCCGCGGCCGCCTACGACGAGGCGCGGGCCTTCTATGACGCGGCGATCGCCGCGGCCGAGGTGGAATGACCATGAACCGGGGGACCCAAGACATGTCGTCGATAACAGGCAGTCGAATCGGCTGGGGAGGGATCGTGGTGGCGGCGGCGCTCGCGGCGGGGCCGGCCGGGGCCGAGGATGCGATCGACCGGCTGACGCTCGAGCGAGTGGCGGCTGTTCATGACGCGGTCGAGGCCTTGGCGGCGGCGCGGACGGAAGTCGAGCGGGATGGCTCGCTTCGGGAGTACCGCTGCAATCTCCATGTCCACTCGGCCTTCTCGCACGATAGCCGGGGAAAGATCGAAGAGATCGTGGCGGCGGCGAAGCGGGCCGGTACCGACGCGCTCCTCTTCAGCGAACACCCGGCTCCCCACTACGACTTCGTCACTGATGGCCACTCCGGGGTCGTGGACGGCGTCCTCCTCGTGCCGGGGGCGGAGACGAAGGGGATGCTCGTCTACCCGCGGGCGAGCGTGCCCCAGCACGACGCGCTGGAGTCCCAGGATCTCGCTCGTCGCATCGGGGCCGGCGAGGGGATGACGTTCCTCTCGCATCTTGAGGAGCGGATGGATTGGGAGCTCGACGGTCTCACCGGCTGCGAGATCTACAACACCCATGCCGACGCCAAGGAGGAGACGCGGCTTTACACCCTGATGAAGAATCCGCTCTGGCTCGTCCAGGCGAAGAAGGTACTCGACGCCTATCCTCAGGAGGCCCTCGCCGCGATCTTCGATCCGCCGAGCGACTACCTGAAGCGCTTCGACGAACTCTGCGCCCGATATCCCCACACGGGTGTCTCCGCCAACGACGCCCACGAGAACGTCGGCCTGCGGATCACGCTCCTCGACGGCGGGAAGGTGCGCGTCGCCGACGCCCTCGACGAGGAGCTGACGGTTCTCGACCGGGCTCTCGTGGGGGCCTTCACGCCGATCCCAGAGGGCGCCAAGCCGGGCGACCTCGTCTTCAAGCTCCAACTCGATCCCTACGAGCAGAGCCTCCGGCATGTCGGCACCCACGTCCTCGCCACGGAGCTTTCGCGCGACGCGATCGGTGAAGGGCTCGTGAAGGGGCGGGCGTTCGTCGCCTTCGATTGGATCGCCGACGCCCGCGGCTTCGATTTTCATGTCGAGGATGGCAGTGGCCGGCACGAGATGGGGAGCCATGTCACGCTCTCGGGCTCGCCAGTCCTCCGCGGCCGCTCACCACTCCCCGGCCACTGGAAGGTGCTCAACAAGGGTGAGGTCGTCCACGAGGCCGACGGCAACGCCTTCGAGTTCGCCGTTGAGTCGCCCGGAAACCACCGCGTCGAGCTTTGGCTCGACGTCGCCGGCCGGCCGCTCCCCTGGGTGCTCTCCAATCCGATCTATGTCGAGTGAGGGGGCCGTGACGGCTCCCGGTTTCGAGGCCTGTCGCGCCTTTCCCCCTTCGAAAGCCCCTGGATTCATCGATGACCCATCACCCTCGGGCTCCGTCCACCGCCCAGCCTGCCGCGGCGGGGGTCCTTGTGATTCTCGGCGCTTCCGGCGATCTCACGAAGCGCCTGCTCATGCCGGCGCTGTTGAATCTCGCCTGCGATCGCCTTCTTCCCGAGGGCTTCGCCGTCGTCGGAATGGGGCGTGACGAGCTCTCGACGGAGGAGTTCCGGGCGCGGCTGCGGGGCGAGATCGCGACGTTTTGCACCCGGCCGAACGTCGACCCGGAGCGGTGGAGCTGGCTCGAGTCGCGGATCCACTATCTGGCTGGCGAGTTCGACGACGGCGAAGCCTTCGCGCGGCTCCGGCGGCGGGTCGACGAAGTGGCTGCCGAGGTCGGCGCCACCGGCAACACGCTGCTCTACCTGGCGATCTCCCCCGACTTCTTCGCGTTGGTCAACCGGCAACTCGACGCCGCCGGCTTCACGCGGCTGCCGGGAGCGAAGCGGATCATCGTCGAGAAGCCGTTCGGTCGGGATCTCGCATCAGCCCGGGCGCTCAATCAGTCGCTCCTCGCGCACTGGCCGGAGGAGGAGATCTACCGCATCGACCACTACCTCGGGAAGGAGACGGTCCAGAACCTCCTCGCCTTCCGACTGGCCAACGGCATGTTCGCCCCCCTGTGGAACGCCCGGTGCATCGATCACATCCAGATCTCCGCCACCGAGACTGTCGGCGTCGAGACGCGTGGCGGCTACTACGACCGCACCGGCGTCGTCCGCGACATGATTCAAAATCACCTCCTCCAGATGATGGCGTACGTCTGCATGGAGCTGCCGACCTCGCTCGATCCGGTGGCCGTCCGCGATGCGAAATCGGCGCTCCTCGCCAGCGTGCGGCGAATGGAGAAGGGGGACGTCGCCGAGGCGTGTGTCCGCGGGCAATACGGCGCGGGAAAAAAGGCCGATGGCTCCGCGGCGGTCGCCTATTCCGCCGAGCCGGCCGTCGATCCGCAGTCGAGCACCGAGACGTTCGCCGCCCTCCGTCTCCATGTCGACAACGATCGCTTTGAGGGGATGCCGGTCTACCTCCGCTCGGGGAAGTCGCTGTGGAAGCGGGGGACGGAGATCGTCGTCCAGTTTCGCCCCGACACGACCGCCGCCGCCGGCGTGGGGCTGGCCGGCGGAGCGGCCGAGGGGAATCTCCTCGTGTTCCACATTCAGCCCTTCCAGGGGGTCGAGATCCGCATGCAGGCGAAGCGGCCGGGGCCGATGTTCACGCTCCAGCGGGCGGGGATGCGGTTCGACTACGCCGACACGTTCGACGCGGCCCGTGGCACCGGCTACGAGGTGCTCCTCTCCAGTGCGCTCAACGGCGATCCGACGCTCTTCTCCCGAACCGATTTCGTCGAGACCGCCTGGGAGATCGTCCAGCCGGTGCTCGACGCCTGGGCCGCGACCCCGGCGGACGATTTCCCCAACTACGCCGCCGGCACCTGGGGCCCGCGGGCCGCCAGCGACCTCCTCGCCCGCGACGGCCGTCACTGGCATGAGATCCTCAATCGCGATGTCCTCGCGCGGACGGCCTTCTTCGCCGAGGCGCCGGCGCTTGTCCTCAACAATCTCCTTCCGGCGTTTCGGCCGCTGGCGGCCGAGGCCGGCGAAACCATCGTCGCGGCGGGGGCGCACGACGACGAGATGTATTTCGTCTGTCGTGGCGAACTGGAGGCGATCGACGGGGAGGGAGCACGGCTCGGCGTGCTCCGGGAGGGGGAGTTTTTCGGGGAGATGGCGGTGCTCTTCGACCAGCCCCGCGCGGCGACGGTCCGGGCGACAACCCCCTGCGATCTCCTCGTCCTCGACGGTGACGAGTTTCGCCGGATCGTCAACGACTTCCCGGCCGTGGCGGCGGAGTTTCGCCGCATCGCCGCAGGCCGGCGCTCCGCCAACGGGGAATGATCCCCGTCGAGCGTGACGCGTCAGCAGGGAGGTTGGAGGGCTCTCACCGGTCGGGAGACCTCGCCAAACGCCACGTATTGCGTCGCCGGTAGAAGCTGCTCACCACGCGACGGAGGAGATGGGTTCCTCCGACCCTGATCGTGCGGTGAATGCCATGATGGAAGATCGTGCTTTGGCCATGCCCATGGTAGACCGTTGATGGCTTGTTCAGGGCCGCGGCGAGCGTCGCGCCCCCGGAGGTGAGAGTCACGAACGAGCGGGCTGAGGCGATGAGGCAAGCGTACTCCTGCAGCGATTTCGTGAATACTTTTCGGCGCCGGGGGAGGCACGTCCGGCTGAAGCGGTCAGGATTGACCATGACGTGATCGGGATGACGCTGGTAGACGTCGAGCTTGTCGAGAGGGGTGAATGCGCCGACGTAGGAAACATAGTTGAGATCGATAAAGTGGTCGTCGAACGTCGGCGACGTCTCGATCGACTGGTGGATCTCGACGGGAAATTCCTCCGAGGACCGGAGGCCGTAGCCCTCGAAGATGATATTGACGATCTTCGTCTCTTGGCTCTCCGTGACGAGGTGGAGCGGCGTCGGGGGATCAGCGCTGACGCCGTCGAGGTGGGGGTGGTTCCGCCAGACGAGATCGAAGATGGCACGACTCCGGTACCGGCTCCGGTCCGAAATCAGGACTTCATCGGCGAGTCGGTGTGCCTTGAGGAGACGCGGCAACGCGCTGTAGAAGAGATGGTCCCCTAGGCCCCCGTACTCGACCCTGAAGATCACCTGCTTGTTCGATGTTGAAGCCATGATCACGACGGATGGATGAAACGGTATCAGGGCGCAAAGGGTGCGGGCTGCACTGCCGGCTTCGGCGGGCGACGGCGCTCGGGGAGGAGATCCTCTCGAGAGATCATCTCGTTCGGGCCCATGGGGCGTTTGCGAAGCGTGAATCCGTCGTAGAGGGCGCCGATCGCCGTCCGGGATTCAAAGCGCAGCTCGTTCCCCTCGATCTCGATGATCTGGAACAGCTGCGTGTCTTCACCCAGGCGTTCCATGAGCGGGTGGCTCACGCTCACGTCGTACTGCTTCGGCCCGCTGACGCTGACGACATAGACCGTGCCGCTTGTCGCATCGACCCGATTGACGCCGGTGGGGGCGTTTTCAAGCGTGGCCGGAGGGTCTCCTGGCGGCACGAGCCCGGTGCGGCCGTAGACATGATCGTGGCCCTGGAGCACGAGGTCGACGCCATGCCGGTCGAAGACCGGCTTCCAGGCGGCGCGAAGGACAGCGTTGTCACGGCTCTTCGCCGCCGAAAAAATCGGATGGTGGAAGCTGCAGACGACCCAGCGGCGCCGGTCGCGCGCGAGGAGGTCGTCGAGCCAGGCTGCCTGTTCGGCGAGCTTTTCGTTGCTGTTGAGGGCCACGATCCGGGTGTCGCCGTAGACCAGCGAGCAACAGGTCTCCTCGAGCCCCGCCGGGCCGTTTTCGGGAAGCGTGAACTGCCGCCGCCAGTGCTGTGTCAGCCGGCTCGTCGCCGCGTCCCCGTCGCCGATCTTCACGTATTCATGGTTACCGGGGATCGGGAGGGAGGGGATCTGGGCGTGGAGGAACGATCCGGCCCGGAACCATTCCCCCCACTGCGCATCCTCATCGCCGCGGTTGACGAGGTCGCCGGAGTGGATCATGAGCTGAGCTCTGGGGGCGTGGCGGCCGGCCTCACGGACGACCCGCGACCACATCGAGAGGATGTCGTTTTGGGCATCGCCGAAGTGAACGAACTGGAGTCGGCCGGGATGGGCCGGGGCGGTGTCGAATTGGAGCCACTCGCTCCAATTGGCTCCGTCGCCGACGCGGTAGGCGTAGCGGGTGCCAGGCTCGAGATCGGCAAACTCGACCGCATGGCAAAGGCTCGGGCCCAGATCGGTCGGATGGGCCGCGGTGCGGGCGGGGATCGTCACGGCTTTCAAGCGCAACTCCGGCCCGTGGGTGGCGGCCGCGATCTGGGCGAAGCCGAGCGGGGCATCGGTGCTCGTCCGCCATGCCACGGCCATGCCGTGGGCCGGATCGGCAGTGGGGGAGAGGATGATCCGATCGGGGAGCCGTGAGGGCCTGTGGGCCTCGGCCGGCGCCACGGGCACGGGCGCGTGGGGAGGATCGTGGTCGTCGTGGGCGCGGAGAGGAGTTGTCGGCAAGACCAACGCGCCTACGGCCAGAAGGCGCCACCACGGTAGATAATTCGTGATCATCAGCCGGCCTTGTAGGTCTTGGAAAAAGTCGAGTCGGCAAGCCACCGTTTGAAAGACGGATTGTCGCTGAATTCCTTGAAGAGTTGCGTCTCGTCTTTCATGAGCGATACGAGCACCCTCGCAAGCGCCCTATCGTGCTCGATGCGGGCGTTCTGCCGATCCGAGTTCAGGCGGGCGTGCGTGTAGGCCGGATCGGCATCGACCAGATTCGGGATCTCCTCGGCGATGCGGCGCTCGATCCTGTCTCGGTGCTCCCAGGAGATGTTGCCGAATCGGTCGTTGAAATCCTGGATGATCGCCGACAGCGGCTCGAGTTCCGGTTCGGGCTTTCGACCGCCCGAGGCGACCGGCGGCGGGGCGATCGTTGCATTCTCGTCGGCCAGTGCGATCGACATCGTGGCCTGCTTTTCGACGCGATAGCTGTCCATATCGATAGCGTCGAGGATCCCCCGGGAGAGGTCTTCCTCAACCGGGGCTGGCAGTTTCCGAACCAGAAAGGTGAGGAAGACCGACAACTTCTCCCAAGAGGGATTGGTGAACGGTATGACGGTCGAAAGAAAGCCATAGACGCGTACGAAAGCCTTCGCGTTTCCCTTGAAGGCGACCTGCCCGTCTTCGTCGAGCGTCCCATAGGCGGTGACACATCGGCTAAGGATGGGATGGAGATTCTCGACGCTCTCCCCCTTGAGAAACCGCTTCACGAAGTCGTCGATATCTGCCAGGGAATAAACATCGGCTGCGTCCAGGTCGCGATGGAGATCGTGGAGCTTATTCGGGTCGGTCTCCTCGGCGAGGATCGTAGTCCGGTAGAAGTCGGAGAAGGATTCCCGGATCGTGTCGACGTCGTTGAGGAAGTCGAGCACGAACGTGTCGCCCTTGCCCTGTCGCGCACGGTTCAACCTCGACAGTGTTTGCACGGCCTTGATGCCGGAGAGCATCTTGTCGACATACATCGTGTGGAGCAGCGGTTCGTCGTAGCCGGTCTGGAACTTGTCGGCGCAGATCAGGAACCGGTAGGGCTCTTCCCGGAATCGCTCTGCGATCTGGCTCGACGGGAAGCCGTTGAGCGACGCCTCGCTCACTTTTTGCCCGCCGTACTCGGGCTCACCTGAGAATGCCACGATGGCCTTGAAGGGGCTCTTCCGTTCCTCAAGGTAGTCGCGAATGGCGTGGAAGTATTGGATCGCCCGCTCGATCCCGGACGTGACCACCATCGCCCGCGCCTCGCCGCCGATCTTCTTCGGGGCAAAAACCTGATCGTGGAAATGGTCGATCATGATCTCGGCCTTGAGGCGGATTGCATGGTCGTGGCTCTCCACATAACGACGGAGCTTTTTCTTGGCCCGTGTCGTGTCGAACTCTGGATCGGCCTCAACTTTCTTGACGAGCCGGTAATAGCTGGCGACCGGCGTGTAGGAGGCCAGAACGTCGAGAATGAATCCCTCCTGGATCGCCTGCTTCATCGTGTAGGAGTGGAACGGCCGATGCGGAATCTTCCCCTCCGGCGTGGCCGGCAGGGCTTCGCCGAAGATTTCGAGCGTCTTGGGTTTGGGGGTCGCGGTGAAGGCGAAGTAGCTGGCGTTGGGGAGGAGTTTCTTGGCCTGGATCAGCCGGTTGATCCGATCCTCGGTTGATTCCTCGTCATCTTCCTCACCGGCTTCGGAGAGCGCCCGCGACATTGCCGCCGTGGCCTTGCCCCCCTGGCTCGAATGGGCCTCGTCGATGATGATCGCGAACTTTCTCCCCCGCTGGTCGTTGCCGATCTCGTCGAGCACCCACGGGAACTTCTGCACCGTCGTGATGACGATCTTCTTTCCTTCGGTGAGAAAACGACGGAGATCCCCCGAATCTTCGGCGTGTCCGATCGTCGCCGATACCTGGGCGAATTGCTTCACCGTGTCGCGGATTTGCTTGTCGAGAATCGTTCGGTCGGTGACGACGATCACCGTATCGAAAACCTTGGTCCCCTCTCTCTCGATGCCGATGAGCTGGTGAGCGAGCCAGCCGATCGAGTTGCTCTTGCCGCTGCCGGCGGAGTGCTGGATGAGATAACGCCGCCCGCACCCCCGCGCCCTCGCGTCGGCTAGGAGACTGCGCACGGCGCCGAGCTGATGGTAGCGGGGCCAGATCTGCGTCGTTTTCTTCTTGTCAGTCCTGGGATCCTTCTCGGTGACGATCTGGGCAAAGTTTTCCAGGATGTTGGTAAGGCTCTCCCGCGTGAGGATTCGCTTCCAGAGGTAGTCGGTGTTGATCCCGTCGCTGACGGCCGGGTTTCCGGCGCCATCATCCAGCCCCTTGTTGAAGGGGAGGAACCACGACGCCTTGCCCTTGAGGTGCGTGCAGAACCACACCTGCTGGTCATCGACCGCGAAGTGGACGACGCACCGGCCGAACTCAAAGAGCTTCTCTCGCGGGTCGCGGTCGCGCTTGTATTGGTCGACCGCGTCCTCCCAGGTCTGCCGCGTGAGATTGTTCTTGAGCTCCCATGTCGCTACGGGCAATCCGTTGATGAACAATCCGAGGTCGAGCGCGCGTTGGTCCTCATCGCGGCTGTAGCGGAGCTGCCGGGTGACGGAGAAGCGGTTGGCGAGAAAAGCCTCGGCTGCCTTGTCGTTGCCGGGAGACGCGGTGCCGTAGAACAGCGTCACGTCGTGGGGGCCGTGCTTAATTCCGTTCCGCAGGACGTCGATCGTGCCGCGCTTGGCGATCTCCCCTTGGAGCCGGGAGAGGAACTTCTGCCGGGTCGGCCCGTCGGTTGCGAGCGAGAAGGCGTCGACGAGCGCCGGTTGAGTCGCGAGGAGGAAGCCGCGGAGTTGGACGAGATCGACGCAGTACTCCCGGTCGTAGTGGCCCGGGTCGCCCAGGTGCCAGCCGGTGCCGTCGGCAACGGGTGCGGATGTCTCGCTGGCTACGTGCGGTGGGGAGAGCAGGTTCGTCCGCCCGGTCATCGAGCGGGCGATGAGGTCCTCGAGTCCGCGTTCGCTGGTGTCGGTGGGCATGGGGGAGTGCCGAAAGGGAAGGGCTTACGAATGGCTGCTAGGCTGGATTTCAGCCATTCGTTGTCTCAAAAGACGGAAGTCAGATATGGCGCAAGTGTTTTGCGGGCATTGCTTTGTAGTTCATCACGGCCGGGGCGGAGGGCGAAATTCTTGTCTAAAATGTCCGGTAATGAGCGTTTCCAGAATAAGGGAATGCTGCTGCCGGTCGCGGCGGCGTGGTCAGTTTCCGCCTCCCTGGGAGGGAATGCCTGGAGGCTCGATTTGGCGCCCGCGGAGCAGTTGGCCGATCACAGCAGTGATGAGTGATTTTTCTTCCGGCCGGCTGGACGCCGTCAACAACGTCAGGGCGACCAGCGCCGTGTCGGTGACGCGAGCCTCACCGGCCGCCGAGACGAGGGCGCCATTCTTCTCGAGGAACCAGAGAAAGAGAGCTGCCGCGATCCGCTTGTTGCCATCGATAAAGGGATGATTCTTGGTGAGGAAATAGAGCAGGTGGGCGGCCTTGTCCTCCAGGCTGGGATAGAGGTCGACGCCGTCGAAGGATTGCAGCACCGCCCCGAGGGCGCTCGAGAGGCTCTCGTCCTTCTCCCTGCCGAAAAGATCCGAGGCACCGAACCGCTTACGCAGCCCCGCCACGACCCGCAACGCTTCGTCGCGGTCGATGCCCCGAACTGGGCCGCCAGACGGCAGTTTCGGCGGCATGCGCTCGTGGTCGTAATCGTCGAGGACGTCGAGGGCGAAGGAGTATTCCCCGACTACCTGGAGAAGGGCCTTGGCTTCATCGCCGGAAAGGTCGCGGCGATGGACGGTTTCGGCCACGAGCCGCACCGTTTGCTGAAGCGCCTCAAGCCGGCGGTCGTTAACGGAATATCCGCGGAGAATGTGCTGCCGGAGGACGCTGCTCGCCCAGCGGCGAAACTCTGTGCCTTGCCTGGAATTGACCCGGTACCCGACAGCCAGAATGGCATCAAGGTTGAAGTACTCGACCGCGTAGGTTTTTCCGTCAGCGGCAGTTGTTGCAAAAAACGCAACAACTGCCTCCCGGTCCAGTTCCTGATCCTTGAAAACAGAACTTAAGTGCCTGGAAATGCTCGACTTGTGGCGGCCGAAGAGCTGGCCGATTTGGTCGAGCGAGAGCCAGACGGTGTCGTGGATCTCGTCGACGGCGACCGGCACGTGGCCGGAGGCCCCCTCGTAGACAACGAGCCCTGCTCCGGCCGGGACCGGCGGCAGCAGAGCCGCGTTCTGCGGTTTTTTCGCCGACGAGCGTTTACCCCCCATCGCCATCCTCCGCGTCGCTCTCGGCGACCGAATCGTCGTCTTCCTCGCCGTCTGCGACCGCTTCGGAGTCATCGAACGGATCGTCGCCTGCGAGGTCATCCGCCGGCAACCGTGCCGCCGCCTCGCGGACGTCGAGCTTTCCCGTGACCACGTCGGAGATCAGGCGGGTGCGGAGCTCACGAAGGAAGGCGATGGAATCCAAGGCAGCACGATGACATTGGATGGGCCCTTTGAGGCCTTCGGTCAACGCTGCGACAATACGATCTTGTTCCTTAAACGAGGGAGTTGGTACGGCGATGTCCTTGAACTGATCCCAATAGAGGCGATTCCGATCGTCGACAATTCCTCTCGATCTCGAAGCAATTTCTGATTTGCACACCGCGGTTCGAAAGAGCATCGTGTAATAATTCGGATTTACCTCAGGTCGCGGGCTGGCGACGACGTAGGCAGGGCTGACAAGGCCGTCGGTCGGGCTAACTCCCACGGCACCTTGCCACATTCGCATCGTGTTGTACGCGATGTCGTCCTTGCGGGCGATTTTGTACTTCGTGCGATCCTCGATGAGTCGCCTTGGCTTCCCGTCTTCGTCGATGTCTTGGCCCACCGTGATACCTTGACCAATCGTGACCATGAGGATCGGTAGGTCTGCGTCGCCTGTAGTGTCATTCGGCGCTTCAAAACCGGCCATGCATCGGCGCTTGAAAACCGGCCACCAGGTGGGGGGTACTGGGTGGAAGAATCCTCTTCTTCGGACCTGCGTGCAAGGGGTTTCG
>CAJBCV010000032.1 GCA_903951635.1 uncultured Planctomycetaceae bacterium | reverse complement strand
CTACTCGGCGAGCGTGTCGATCACCAGCGCCGGCCATGTCATCTGCTGGCGGAAGGATGGCCTCGTGCTCTCGGAGGTCGCGACGGCATCGACCGCACCGCTCCCCCAGAAGCGCAGGCTCTTCTCCTACCGGATCAGCGGTGAGCGCAGCGACCGGATGGAATGCCGCGGCGGGGCCTGTTATCAGATGTGCTTCCAGTTGGAGACGGTGGCCCCGGAGCTGTTCTGGACGTTCCAGCAGGAGCTCTGCACCGACGGCGGCCGCACCGGGCTCCTCCACCGCTTCCAGTCGGGGAGCCGGTTGGCGCTCGGCGCCGTGAGTTGGATCAATCTCGAGACCCGCTCGAAGTGCCTGATCGTGCAGGCCTACCACACCTTCCCCGATGAACTGGCGATCGTGAAGAGCCAAACGCTGTTCGAGACGCCGTAGCCCCGACGGCCACCCCGACGAGGAACGAGACGATGAGTCGATCCGCCGCCGATTCCGAGCCCCCGCGCCGCAGCCGCGTGTTGATCGCCGACGACAACGAGCCCAATCGCGAGCTCCTCGAGGTCTATCTTGCCGACATCGATTGCGATATCGCCACGGCCGTCGACGGCAAGGACACCCTCGAGCAGGTGGCGAAGTTCCACCCCGACGTCATCCTCCTCGACGTCATGATGCCGAAGCTCTCCGGCTTCGAGGTCTGTCAGCGGCTCAAGGGCGATCCGGCCACGAGCCCGATCATGGTGCTGATGGTGACGGCCCTCGGTGAGCTCGGCGACATCGAGCGGGCCGTCGAGTCGGGCACCGACGATTTCCTCTCCAAGCCGGTCAACCGGGTGGAACTGGTGAAGCGTGTGGAAAACATGCTCAAGCTGCGGCACGTCACCGACGAGCTCGAGCGGCTCCGGAGCTACATCAGCAGCATGGACGACGACCAGCCGCCGCGCTGAACGTGTGCGGCAACGCGTCCATCGGTGTCCGGCGACGCGAGGCTTGGGGAGCCTCTCAGGCCCTGCGTCCGCCGATGCCGACCGCCTCGAGGACGCGCGTCGTCGCCGGCGACTTGTTGAGGACGTAGAAGTGGATCCCGGGCACTCCGGCGGCCACGAGCTCCTCGACCTGCTTCGCCGCAAACTCGACTCCGGCTTCGAACTGCGCCGCTTCGTCGTCGCCGGCGGCCTCGAAGGCGCGCGTGAACGACTCGGGCAGCCGGGCCCCGCAGAGCGTGGCGATGCGACGGATCTGCGCGAAGTTCGTGACGGGCATCACCCCCGGCACGACCGGCGCCTGGATGCCGAGGCGGCGGCAGGCGTCGCGGAAGCGGAGGAAGTCGGCGTTGTCGTAGAACAGCTGCGTGACGATGACGTCGCCACCGTTCTCCACTTTCCGCTTGAGATTCTCGAGGTCGTCCTGCGGAGAGAGGGCTTCCTGGTGGGTTTCGGGATAGCCGGCGACGAGGATCCCGAAGCGCGGGAACTCGGCACGGATGAGGGCGACGAGTTCGGAAGCGTAGGAGAGCCCGCCGTCGACGGCCTGGAACGCCGTCTCGCCCTTGGGGGGATCGCCGCGGAGGGCGACGATCGCCGTCACGCCGAGGGCTTCGGCCTCGCGGAGATAGCCGCGCAGTTCGTCGACGGTGCTGCCGACGCAGGTAAGGTGGCTGGCGACGGCGACGCCGTGGCGCTGCCTGAGGCCGGCGAGGATCTCGAGCGTCTTGCCGCGGGTCGAGCCGCCGGCGCCGTAGGTGCAGGTGATGAGGGCCGGCTCCCAGGCGACGAGATCATCGACCGTCCGCCACATCGCGGCTTCCGACTCGGTCGACTTCGGGGGGAAGAGTTCGAAGGAGAGGCCGAGCCGGCCGGGGGGATAGCTGTGGAGGATCGACACGGTGGCGGATCTCTGGGGTGGGGCTGGCGTTGGGCGGCGGGAGGGGAGTGGGGCCTGGAATCCCGCCGGCCGGTCGATTGTAGCGCTCTCCCGCCCGGGACGCAGCGCCGGGGTTGGGGGGGAGGAAGCGGGGCCGGCTGAAACAGAGGCGGGCCGAGGCGGAGGCAGCCGCTCGAGCCCCGGCCGGGGCGTGACGACAGAGGCTGGCGTCGAGGGGCTGGAATCCGTAGGCTTCTGAGGCGTTGACGCGCCCTCGAGCCGGAGTGGCGGAATGGCAGACGCGGCGGACTCAAAATCCGTTGCCAGCAATGGCGTGTGGGTTCAAGTCCCACCTCCGGCACTGCAGGATTCAATCCGAGCGACGACCCCGCCACGCTCGACGGGATGTTCGAGCTGGAAGTGAGCTACCCGTCGATCGAGCAGGCCGTCGGGGACTTCCTCGTCGATCGGCCCCGGCGGAACATCCTTCGTCGCGCTGGCGCTGGCTCGGGAGGTGCGGCATGACCGAGCCGACCGAGATGGAGCTGGTCGTCGGCGCGGATGGAGGCGTCCGGTGCATCTACGACGAGGCCCTGGACCTGCGGGCACTCGGGAAGCTGCAGATCACCCGCGCGAGCCACGTCGAGCCGGACTCGGACGGCAACTGGTGGGCCGATATGGGGCCTGTTGGTGGGACGGTGCTGGGGCACTTTGGGACGCGGGGGGAGGCGCTGCAGGCGGAGAGGGTGGCTATTTGGCCAAGCTCACCACGCACGGCTCAATCCTTGCGCCAATGAAGGTCGCAAGCTCGTTCACGGTTTCGGGATCCATTCCGTGTGATACGACCTCATTGGCCACGGAAGCGATTTTCCCGTTGATGTTATCTGCCATTCGGTTAGCACGGCTCCGAATCAAGGGAAAGCCTATGCCGGCATCGTTAGCAAATCTCTGCCACCCCCTGGTGTCGAGTTCGCCGAGTGTCGATCTCTTTCCAATCTTCATTGCGAAAGCCGGCGAGAGCTCCGCGTAGAAAGCGGTGGAAAGGAGGTCATAGAGAGGCGCGAGCGTAGGCCCATGATCGCGGTAGAGAATCGAGAAGTTCTTCCCATGCGCGTCGGCGTTGCCGACAAACGCATTGAAGAGTGCGGCATCAAGCAGCGCGAGCACGTCGACCGCTGGCACGCTGGAATGGTCGCGCACGAGTGTGAAGCAGTCGGCGAAGGCTGGTCCGCCCTCGTTGGCATGCTTCTTTTCTGGCGGAATCCCAAGTGCCTGGCAGAAATCCTCTTGATGGATCCGACGAACGCGACCATCAACGCCACGGGTGCGATCGTAGCGTTCGATCAAGAGAAATGTCCTGCCGCAGATCACGCGTGGCTCAACATGGGCAACGTTGAGACCGATCGTCTTGGCAAGCCGCATGACGAAAGCCTCGTTCTCAGTTGTACCTTTGAACCGTTCGATCTGAGGCTTGAGGATGTGGGTTGTGGGTTGACCCGGTGCTGGCAGGGCAACGGCGTTACCCACGAGGACCACTGGCAACTTCGATTGGGCACCGGCCAGCGAGAGCCGTAATCCTTTTTCGCCAACGAGGAAGGGACGACGTGGCAACTCATCCAGCAGCTTCAGCAGCGCCGGGTCATCGAGTCGCTGTGGTGACTGCTCGGGAGGACATGGTGGAGGCTGCACTCCGGCAGGCAGTATCTCGATCGCCCCTGCTACTTCGCCGCCCAGGTTGTCGAGAAGCGAGAAGTCGTTCCCCTTGGACACCCCGAGTGCCTGGGCAACGGCTTCTCGTTGGTCCTCCTCGGGGAGTAAGCCAGCGAAGAAGGGGCGGCACTCCCGCTTCGTGAACGGCTTCTCCCTCTTTGGCAGCGAAGCCGACAAGGCAGCGGTGCGCTGGTCTGCAAGCCAAGCCGGTGCATAAACGAACCCGAGTTCGCCATGCTGATTTTGAGTCAATTGGCCGACGATTCGGTTGTCCCACCAAACATCGAGAACGCGTTTCATGGCCTATCGCTACCCGTGGCTCGAGGGGGGGTGATTTCGATAGAGCATCCGAGCGCCGACAGCACCTGAAGCGTTTTGCCGAGTTGCACCGTAGGCTTCCCGGCCTCCAACTCAACGATGAACCGCAATCCGACGCCGGCGGCTCCCGCGAGCTCGTCCTGACGCATACGGAACGCTTTTCGGGTGGATCGCACGATTTCGCCCACTGCGGCGGGATTGAGACGGGTGGGGGGCATTTCTTTACCGAGCGGGAAAGATTTGGTTGGTTTCAGTCTAATATGCCATGAAATATCCCGCTCGGGAAAGAATTGGCTTTTTCTGGCCCAAAAGTCCCCCAATTATCCCGATCGGGAAAGCGGTTGTGAGGCTTGATTTATGAGGTTGAATTGGAGAATGGTGTCACTTTTCATGGTTTCTTGACGTGGGGTTTTTTCCAAAAGGCGAGCGCTCCGCGGGCAGAACGTGCCTCAGGCATTCGCCGCGCGATCCAGACAGTGCTGTCACGGAGCGAGAGCCAGTCGCCTCGCATCATCTCCACGAGATCGAACGGAACATCGATCGCAGCGTATTCCTCGCGGATCGACTCGACGACGTCGGGAGGTAGGTCCGGGTCCCCGAGGAGATCGACGGCGATCGCATATTCGGCCGTCCCCAAAGTCGCGAGGGAGGTCAGGAATACGACGCCGCTTCCCGGTCCGCTGCCAGGATTGCAGAGCAAGTATCCCCATCGCCGAATCGCCCGCAGGTCGCGCCATGCCGCGTGATGCCGCGTGATGCCGCGTGATGCCGCGTGATGCCGCCCCTCGCCGAGATGCAGCCTCACCCGTCCTTTCAGAAGGCGGACCACGTCGCGCAGCCGGTGGACATCGGGGAGGAGCATGTCACTGAGCCGCCCGGGCTGTTCGTCCAAGAGCGAGGGACTGGGAAACCAGTAGCGCGGCTTGTCGGCCGCCGCCGCGAGGCTGTCGAGGGCGTCACCGTTCGCCTCCAGCCACTCTGGCAGCGCCGGTTGCTCTTCGGCCTTCCAGGGCCACTCACGCTCCTCATCCACCACCCCCGCCACCCAGACCGAACGCTCCGCCGCCAACAGGCTCCGCACCACTTTTGTCCCCGTCAGGCTCGCCTTCACCTGGCTGGGCGTCCGCAAGACTCTGGCTCCCGAGCAGCGGACCACGGCGGCGGGCACTTTATCCACAGCCTGCTCAGCATGCGTCTGGTTTCCGGCGGTTTCGGCTTTGCTTGGCCACGGATGCTCACTATTCTCCCCACCCTTCCAGCCCCGAGCCCTCAAGCGAAAGTTCCCGGCCTTGCCGACGCGAGCGCCCAGTCGTGTGACCGCGGCCCTCGCGCTGGCGATGGGCATGGTGGCCTGCGCCGGCGTGGCCGATGAGCCATCGGCGGAGCGGTCTGCGGAGCGCGTGGCCCTGCTGCCGCCGGTTGAGTTCAACCTCGAGGAGAATCTGTTTGCCGCGGAGCCGATCGCCGACGCCGATCCCGAGCCGGTACCGGAGCTGCGACGCCGGCGGCGGTCGGGGGGCGGCCCATTCGGATCCGCGGCGCCTGTGTCCCTCGGCGGTTTCTGGGCCCCGGCCACCGATGTCGTCAAGCAGCCGGCAACGCTCGGCATGAATGCCGAGTTTGCCCGCGTGGCTGCTCCGATCGTGCCCCCGAAGGAAGGGAGCCCGCTATGGATCGGCATCGGCCGCTTCGGTCGCTTGGAGCTTTCCGGCGACGCGATCCTCCCCGACTCTGGCCAGTCGGTGCCCGACCAACTGTGGATCGTCGAGACCGGCGTCACCCACATCCGGCCGCTCGACAGCGGCGGCACGCTCGGCGGCACCTTTCTCTTCGGCTCGGCGAGCGACCGCCCGTTTGCTGCCGGCCGCGACCTCACGCTCATGGCGGTCGCCTTCTGGAACACGCCGGCCAAGAACGACCGCGACGAGTGGAGCTTCAGCGTCTTCTTTTCGCCGACCAGCCAACTTCCCTATCCCCTGCCGGGGATCGCCTATGGGTGGCGACCGAGTGAATCGTTTGAGGCCAAGCTCGGCCTGCCGGCGTCGCTCGAATGGCGGCCGGACGACGCGTGGACGATCACGGCGGCCTATTTTCCGCTCGTGAACGCCAACGTCGAGGCCCGCCGCCGGCTCGGTGATGACTGGGCGCTGATCGCGTTCTATCGGACCGACACACAGATCTTTTTCCTCGCCGATCGGATCATCGACGACGAACGGTTTTTCGTCTTCGATCAGCGTGCGGCAATCGGCATCGAGCGGAAGCTCGGGGGCGGTTTCACGATCGAGGCGCTGGCCAGTTGGCTGTTTGACCGCGAGCTCTTCCAGGGGGCGAGCTTCACCTCGGGCCGCACCGACGTCGTCGAGTTCGACCCTGGGCCGGGGCTGTCGATGCAGCTGCTGTGGCGGCGGTGAGGGCGGGGCTCAGAGCCGATCGCCGAGAAGAGCCCTCGAGACGGCCACGTCGGCGACCGGCAGGCGGATGGTGATCGACCGGGCCATGGCAGGGCTCCACGGGAATGGCCCGCTCGATTCGATCATCGTCCGAGGGAAGTGCTCACGATGGCGACTTTGCCACGAGGGGAAAGGCCCCTGGATCCCGAATGGAATCAAGACTCAAGTCGATGTCCAAAAGCGGCCAATGGAGGTGGTCGGCGGTCGGTCGCTCCACGCTCATGATCTGGTCGATCGATGCATGGCGGAACCACGGGAAATGCTCGTAAGGCAGGAGGAGTTCCTCCTCGCCGGCGAGTATCCAGAAGCCGTGCCGGGAAACGTGACTGACCTCAATCGGGAAAGTGCCTGTGCCACGCATCGGCGATTTCCTCCAGGTGATCCTCGACGAGTTGCTTCGCCTCGTTGAGGACATGAGACGCAAGACCCGTCTGCGATGCCAATTGAACATCCGGAGTCAGCCAGAACTTGGCCTCACCGTCCGGATGGGAAACATGGACGTGGATCCTTTGCTCCTCACGGGAGAAGAAAAAGAATCGAAACTCGCCGTCCCGGAATACCGTGGGAGTCATGGAACATCCGTTGGAACCAATCTTCGCTCGGAGAGAAATATCCTACTTGAAACGAGCCTGGAGATTCTCGCTGTGCTGGTTCCCGGCCGACGACGTTGCCATGGTTTCCCCTGCCCCGCCGCGGACGCCGCCAAATGGTCGCAAAAAACGACGGCCGGTGAGAGACTCAGAAGCAGCGAACAGTCCGCACCGAGGCTTGCTCGGTGAGCTTGATTCTCCTCTCGAGGTGCCAGAGTCATGTCAGGCGTGCGTTTGTGCCGTTCGGTTCTTGTGGCTCTCGTGGCCGTCGCGATCGTCGGCGGGGCGGCCACGGCCTGCACCCGCTGCCTCCATCGCTTTGCCGACGGGCGTGTGATCGTCGGCCGGTCGATGGATTGGATGGAGGATCCCTCCTCCGAGATCTGGTGCTTCCCGCGGGGGATGAAGCGGCAAGGGAATGCCGGGCCTGAGAGCCTCGCGTGGACGAGCAAGTATGGCTCGGTGGCGGTGAGCTTTTACGGCATCGCCACCGTCGACGGGATGAACGAGAAGGGGCTCGTTGCCAACGTCCTCTATCTGGCCGAGAGCGACTACGGAAAGCCGGTCGCTGGTCGGCCGAATCTCTCGATCGGCGGCTGGGCGCAATACGTGCTCGATTCCTACGCCACGGTGGCCGAGGCGGTGGAGGGGCTGCGGAAGGAGCCGTTCACGGTTCTTGCCCCGATCCTCCCCAACGGCGAGGCCGGTGTCGGCCACCTGGCAATCTCCGATCCTTCTGGCGATTCGGCGATCATCGAGTATGTCGCAGGCAAGCTCTCGATCCATCACAGCCGCGACTACACGGTGATGACCAACTCGCCCCCGTTTGATCAGCAGCTCGCCCTCAACGCCTACTGGAAGGCCATCGGCGGGGATGTGATGCTCCCCGGTACGGTTCGAGCGAGCGACCGATTCGTGCGGGCGAGCTACTACGTCGGCGCGATCCCCGACGATTCCACCGGCCCCCGCGCCATCGCGGCAGTCTTCAGCGTCATCCGTAACGCCTCGGCACCGCTCGGGATCTCGACTCCTGGCAAGCCGAACATCGCCAGCACGATCTGGCGGACGGTGCACGATCAGCAGAATCGAGTCTTGTACTTCGACTCGGCGACCAGCCCGACGGTGTTTTGGATTCCGCTCGAGCAACTCGATTTCACGGCCGGCGCGGCCGTGAAGCGGCTGCCGCTGAAGAACGGCGAGACTTATAGCGGCGATGCGTCGGAGGGGCTTGTCGCCACAGAGGCGTTCAAGTTCCTCGAGGCGAAGCCCTGAGCGACGACCTCGTGGCAGGCGCGATCGCCGAGCTCCTTGACGACAGGCCACATCGGGCGGCTCCCGATTCAGGCGTGTGGCGGCCGACGCTCGGCCAGCGCGAGCCCGGGATGCGCGCTTGCGACTCCATGCACGCACACGGCCGTCCAGGCGGCGAGCCTGTGGCCGAGCAGGCGACAAGCCCCCTGGGCCGGCTCGTCGGCCGGGGCCTTGGCCGAGACCGCGCCGTAGTGGAGCGTCAGATCCCGGGAGGCGTAGTCGGTCACGCCGAAGACGAGGAACCCGAAGTTTATAAGGAGCGTCAGAACACTCTGGCAGGCGAGCTCCATGCCGCCTCCCCAGCCCCCCGCGGAGCTGAACGCGCAGCCGATCTTGCCGTCGATCTTCATCCAGTGGGGACGCATGTCGTCGTCCCAGAATCGCTTCATCTTCCAGGAGAGTAGCCCCATGTTCGTCGGGCTGCCGACCGCGACGCCATCGGCCCAGAGAACATCCTCCGGGAGGGCGCGTAGCTCGCCCTCCCCGTCGACCTTCCGGAGACGCACCTCGACGCCTGCCATCTCACGGGCCCCGTCGGCAACGAGCCGGGCCATCTGCTCGACGTTCCCGGTGAAGGAGTCGTAGAGCACGAGGATCTTCACCGGCGGGGCAGGGCTCATGACTCAGCTCCGGATGGTCGGATGGTCGTGAAAAACGTCAACCGCCGGGCTGCTACTTCGCGTCGTCCGCTGGCAGGACGTTGCCGAAGACCGACCAGACGACGCCATCGGCCACGACCGACAGCGTCATGTGCCCTTCGGCCGTGATCACCAGATTCAGCCCGCGGCCGTTCTCCACCCCCGAGAACAACCACTGCCCCTCCGATTCCACGACGGTGTCGAGCTTCGTGACCTCGCCACGACGCGACTTGGGGGCGAGCAGCGTCAATTCCTTCTTGGCGGTGTCGACCCGGAAGAACGTGGGACGTTCCTTGTCGCCAACATCGGGGGGCCCGACGGTGCCGTCCTCATCGACGGCCACGGCCGACGTGACGGCGCAGATCCAGGTCTG
>CAJBCV010000031.1 GCA_903951635.1 uncultured Planctomycetaceae bacterium | reverse complement strand
GCAGGCGCCGGGGGCAGCGGGCGCACCGGCCGGGCCGCTCGGCGGTGGTCCACGCCGTGGCCGGCTGCTCCGTCGGCTGTTGCAGCCGGAGCAGCCAGGCCAGCCGGCCGCGGCGCCGCCAGGGCCAGCCGGGCCGTGAAACGCGGGGGGGCGAGGGCCCCTCGTGCATGTGGAAAATGTCTGCTAAGCTTCGAGAGTTCGCGGGCGTAGCTCAGTTGGTAGAGCGCTAGCTTCCCAAGCTGGATGTCGAGGGTTCGAGTCCCTTCGCCCGCTCTTGATTTTGTCGCGGCCAAGCCGCGAAGAGTCCTTCTTCTGCGGCATTTCTGTCGCTCAGCCCCTCAGGGCTATTTTCCCTCTCAGGCCCGGCGATGGCCTCCAGGTGGGCATCCCTGAAGCAGGCTCTGAATCGGCTCAAGCGTTGCCAGAAGTTTTTAACGACGCTGTTCGCGATTCGCGAACAGCGAACGTATGCTGGTGGTATGCAACTCAAACCTCACGACCTCGTCGTCACGTTGAAGCTGCTCATCGCCGGCCCGCTCACCTACGACCAGCTCGCCGCCTCGCTCCATCTGAGCAAGTCAGAGGCTCACGCCGCGGTAAAGCGGGCGAAGGCCGCTGGTCTTCTGCGCGCCGATCGGCAGCCGATCCACCATGCCATTCTCGAGTTTGTTCTGCATGGCGTCAGGTATGCCTTTCCAGCCGTGAGGGGTCGCCAGGCGCAGGGCATGCCGACCGCCCACGCCGCGCCGCCGCTCTCCGATCTCATTCATGCTGGGCTCGATCCGATCCCCGTTTGGCCTGACGCCGAGGGCGAGGCACGGGGAGAGTCGTTCCAGCCCCTCTATCGGTCGGCACCGGCCGCATCCCGATCCGACCCGAACCTCTATCGATGCCTCTGCCTGATCGACGCCTTGCGCGGCGGCCGGGCTCGGGAACGTAATCTCGCCACGGAGCATCTCACGAGGCTCATCCATGGCTGAGAGACTCTCCGACAACGTGGCGATGCTCATGCGGGTCGCGGACCGGCTCGCTCCGCTCCGCGACAGGCTCGTGTTCCTCGGCGGGGCGATCACCGAGTTGTTCATCACCGCGCCGGGCCGACGCAGCTCCCGGCACACGAAGGATGTCGACGTCATCATCAACGTGATGAATCTCGGGGAATACTCCGAACTTCTCCGCGAGCAGCTTGTGGGCCTCGGTTTGAGGGAAGACGACCGCGAAGGGGCGCCGATCTGCCGCTGGCTGCTCGACGATCTCATCGTCGACATCATGCCCACGCGTGGCGAAATCCTCGGATTCTCCTGTGAGTGGTATCAGGTCGCCTTCGACACGGCCCAAGCGATCTCGCTTCCCGATGGCACGACGATTCGCTTGGTGACGCCTGCCTGTTTTCTGGCCACCAAGCTCACGGCGTTCGCGGATCGGGGCCGCCGCAATCCCATGGCCAGCCATGATCTGGAAGACGTGATCGCCGTCATCGACGGCCGCCCCGAAATCGTCGGCGAAGTTGCCGCCGCGCCGGCGGACATCCGCGCGGCGATCGCCATTCGATTCTGCGACCTTCTGGCACGCCGGGACGCAGAAGACGTTGTTGCCGCCCAGCTTTTCCCGGACGCCGAGAGTCAGAACCGTCTGCCGCTCGTGCTTGATCGGATCCGCAGCCTCTCCGCCGTCGGCCATGACTGAAGCATTCACCGCCCTAGCCGGTATGGTGGCAGCAACGCGCCCCCCAGGGGCAGACCTCATGGCCCGCGTTCACGATGAACCGCTCGAGCGGCATTACCCGTTTTCGGACTGCGGGTCCTCAGCCACTTCAGCCGCTAGGTCCTCGGTCAGAAACGGCAACCGTTGCTGCGGATCCAGCAGTTGCTGCGGATCGTGGACCGGTGGACTGGGCCTACGCTTCGATCGACCGGCGCTATCGCCGCCGTCACCGAAGAGGGTGCGACGGACCGGATCCTGCTGCATCGCGCCGCGGCGATCCTTGCGGCTGCCGTGACGGTGGGCTACGCCGCGGGCCTCGGCCCGCGACTCGGGAGCGTTTCGCACGATCGCAAGACGTCGCTTGGCCTCCCGCACCGCGACGATGTGGTCGACGAGCGGCGCCGGGTAATCGCGGCCGATGATGCAGCCGGACGTCTGCTGCACGTCCACCGGCATCGTCCACGGCATGTGGACATAGGCCGGCGGCAGACCCGCGAG
>CAJBCV010000030.1 GCA_903951635.1 uncultured Planctomycetaceae bacterium | reverse complement strand
GGCTGGCTCCTCCTCTATCACGGCGTCCGCCACACCGCCGGCGGCTGTCTCTACCGGCTCGGCTTCGCGCTGCTCGACCTCGAGCAGCCGTGGCGCGTCATCCGCCGCAGCGATGATTGGGTGTTCGCCCCTGAGCTCCCCTACGAGCGCCAAGGAGACGTCAACAGCGTTGTCTTCCCCTGTGGTTGGATCCTCGACGAGGCGACCGGCGTGATCCGGATGTATTACGGCGGTGCCGATTCCTGCCTGGCGCTGGCGACGGCGAACCTCTCCGACATCCTCGCCTACCTCCGCACCTGCCCCGTCCCACCGCCGCGCGATCGTCCCGGGATGACGATCTGACTTTGCGAGCCCGGTGACGGCACCGTCACCGGGCCACGGCCAGCGGTGTCGCTGCTCACCAATCGGTGTTGTTGGGAAGCTCGCCACCGGCCCGGCTGCCGAGGGCGTGGAGGACTTCGGGATTGATCGAGTCGCCGATCGCCCGGGTCGAGCCGTCGCCCATGCCGACTACCGACGCGCCGGGGTGATACGACCCAAAACCCCCGACGGTGAGCAGGCCCTTCTCGGCCGGCTCATCCTCGACGAGGCCGGTAAACCGCCGCTTCGAGATCGGCTCGATCCGGCCGGTGTTTCGCAGCGTTGCCCGTGTCCCCGACGGCCATCCGAGCTCGAGCGGGGAGACACCGTTGATGGGATCTTCGAAGACGTGCTCCGAGAGGAGGAGCGTGTGCGAACTGCCGTCGAGAATGTCGTCGAACCGGATCCGGCTATTCAGGAAAAGGAGGCCGTCGTTGCCGACATCGATCGGCGCCTCGATCGAGTTGTGGCAGCCGGCATAGCTCGACCATCCGATCGGGGCGCCACCCTGGTCGCCGCCCCTTGGCCCGGGGGACGACGGGCAACGCAGGACCGCGATATTCGCCCGGCGCAGCGTGTCGTTGACCTCGGCGTAGGCGCCGGCTTGCTGGTCGAACATCCGGAAGAGGCTGTTCTGCTCCATGTAGGGGAGCACCTGCACCGTCCAGGAGAGATGCTGGCCGACGGCCTCGTTTTTGATCGGGCCGTCGGGATTGATGACGCCGGCCGGGAAGTGGCCGGTATGGAACTCGTGGTTGTGGAGAGCGAGGCCGAGCTGCGTCGTGTTGTTCAAGCAGGAGCAGCGCCTGGCGGCCTCGCGTGCGGCCTGGACGGCCGGGAGGAGGAGGCCGACGAGCGTGCCGATGATGGCGATGACGACGAGCAGTTCGACGAGCGTGAACGCCCGCAGCCGGCGGTGGGAACGGTCGGTGGTCATGGGAGAGCCTCCGGGGTGACGGCAGGAGATGGTTCGGGGACGGTGGATGGTGGACTGGCCGGGGCCTGGTTCGGCGCGAAAGCCTCCCGGGCCACGCGGAACGCGCGCTCGCGGCGGACCGAGTCGGGGCGACCGACGGGATACTCGACGACGAGGCCGAGGCTGACGCCGTCGTCGATGGGCGTGACCGTGGTGGTCACCTCCGCGGCTCCGGCTCCGGCGATTTCTTCGGAAGCCACGGTCGTCTGCCCGCCGGTCCAGCCGGGCTCGGCGCGGAGACGTGAGACGGCCCGCTCGGCGGCGGCTTCGAGGAGGCGCTCGGTCTGACGGAGTTCGAGTTCTTTGAGGAACTGACGCCGCCCCAGAAGGGCGATCTTCAGCATCCCACCGAGCATGACCAGGACGATCGCCATCGCCGCCAGGACGGCGATGAGCGTCGCTCCACGACGGCCCTGCGGCGGCAGTGGATGGCAGAACGTATGGCTCATGGTCGCGCCTCCCCGTCACGCGGCGGGAGGAAACGGAGGTCGTGGCCGAGGACCGCCCCGACGACAAGCGCCGGCGGCTTTCGTCTCGCCTCGGCAGGGGTTCGTGGCGGCCGCACGACCCCCGGGGGAGCGAGTTCTCCGTCTGCTCCCTCGGCGCCGAGTTCGAGCTGAATCTGTTTCTCGGCCACGGTCACGACCGCGGCGCACGGCCCGGCAAGTAAATAATCTTCGCGCCCCGTCGGCGTGGGATTGCCGGGGGCAAGGAGACGCCGCTCGATCTGGCGATGGTCGGCCGCGTGGCGATACTCGATCGTGTGGCCATCGGGGAGCGTGAAGGCCACGAGCCGTTCCTCGGCTGGCGCCGAGACTTGGGCCGCGGCATGGACATCGGCCCGAAACTGGCGGGCGAGGCGGGCAATGGTCCGCTCGTCGTCGAAGAATCGGCGGCTCTCCGACTGGGCGCGCATCACGCCGTGGAGGAGCATGGCGCTCGAGGTGATGACGAGGCTCACGCCTCCCATCGCCATGAGTAGCTCGAGGAGCGAGACGCCCCGCGGCGGACGTCGGCCGAAGATCGCTTGTCTCATGGCGAGCCCTCCCCGGACGCAGGCCGGAGCCATCCGGCAAGGCGGAGCGGGTGGCCGCGGCGGCCCGGTTCGTTCCATTCGATCGCCAGCTCGATCCGCTGCAGGCCGTCGCCGTCGGGAGCG
>CAJBCV010000029.1 GCA_903951635.1 uncultured Planctomycetaceae bacterium | reverse complement strand
TGGACGGTGCGCGCGGTGCACGACGGCGACACGGTCACCTGTCGCGACACCGAAGGGGGAACGCACAAGATCCGTCTCCTCGGCATCGATGCCCCGGAGGCGACGCAGGCATGGGGACGGGAGTCGTCCGCAGCGCTGTCGCGGAAGGTGGGCGGCCGCCGCGTGGCCGTCGTCTCCCGTGGATACGACCAGCACGGTCGCCTCCTCGGCACGCTCTGGATCGACGATCGTGACATCAATCGCGAGATGGTGGCGGAGGGGCACGCCTGGGTGTTCGGCCGGATCGCCCCCGATCCCGACCTCGTCGAGGCCGAGTCAGCCGCCCGCCGCGAGCGGCGCGGGCTGTGGTCCGACAGCCATCCCGACGAGCCCTCCCAGTGGCGGGCGACTCACCCGCGGCAGCCTTGATCGCGTCGTTTGCCATCGGAAAAAGCGTTCCGCCATCCACCGGGAAGGCTGGGCCGAGGCCTTCCCACTTCCGCGCCACGCACGATTGGTTTAGGTTTCGATCATGAGCAGCCGTCGCGAGGTCGTCGTCACCGGGGTGGGCGTGGTCAGTCCGATCGGGATCGGCGGCGACGCTTTTTGGGCGTCCCTCCTCGCCGGTCGGTCGGGGATCCGGCCGATCTCGCGGTTCGATTCGAGCTCGCTCAGCGTCCCCTTCGGCGGCGAGGTTGGCGACTTCGACCCGAAGCTCTGGGTGAGGCCGCGGAAGAGCCTCAAGGTGATGAGCCGCGAGATCCAGTTCGGGTTTGCCGCCGCCGATCTGGCGATGACCGACGCGGGGATCGCGGCAGGCGGGATCGAGCCGGAGCGTTTCGGCGTCGTCGTCGGGGGCGACATGATCTACGCCGATCTCGAGGACCTCGAAAGGACCTACAGGCGGGCGCTGGCGGGGGGAGCGTTCGACTTCTCCGTCTGGTCGGAGGCGATCCACGAGGATCTCCACCCGCTCTGGCTCCTCAAGCATCTCCCCAACATGACCGCGTCGCACATCGCCATCGCCCACGATGCCCGCGGCCCCAACAACACGATCGTCCTCGGCGACGTCTCCGGGTTGCTGGCGATCGGCGAGGCGGCGAGCGTCATCCGCCGCGGTTGGGCCGACGTCATGCTCGCCGGTGGCAGCGGATGCCGGCTCCATCCGATGGCGCTGGTGGCCCGCGGCGATGCCCTCCTCTCGCATCGCCGCGACGACTGCACGCGGGCCAGCCGCCCCTTCGATCTCGATCGCGACGGCCTGGTCAACGGCGAGGGGGCGGGGATGTTCGTCCTCGAGTCGCGCGACCACGCCCTCCGCCGCGGTGCCCGCATCCGCGGCCATCTCCTCTCGGCGTCGTCACGCTGCGAGCCGGCTGTGGGAGGGGCGAAGCTCTCCGGTTCGGCCCTCCGGCTGGCGATCCGGGCGGCGATCGGCCAGGCCGGCCTCGAGCCGGGCGACATCGGACACGTCAACGCCCACGGGGCCTCGACGATCGAGATGGACCGGGTCGAGGCGACGGCGATAGCCGCCGAACTCGGCGACGTTCCGGTCACCGCCCCGAAGAGCGCCTTCGGCCACCTCGGGGCCGGCGGGGGCGCCGTGGAACTCGCCGCAAGCGTCCTCGGGCTCGGGGCTGGGCTCGTCCCGGCGACGCTCAACTACGACGTCCCCGACCCTCGCTGCCCCATCCACGTCGTTCACGAGGAGCCGCTCGCCGATCGCCCCGCCACGGTGCTTGCCATCAACCTCTGCTCGACCGGACAAGCGGCGGCGGTGGTGGTCGTCGCGGAGTGATCCCGGAAGGGCCAGCGGTCAACGGCTCGATCGGATCGCTCTCCGTCGGACCAAGCGGTGCGGCCGGGTCGGCACGCTCGTCGGACTCACCAGGTCTGGTTGTAGCCGAGCGAGAAGCCCATCATGAACGACTGCCCGCCCGGATCGATCTGGTTGTAGCGCGTCTTGTTGACGCTGAACTGCCGCGTCGCGGTGGCGACGCCCGCCACCCAGAGGATGTCGTAGCCGACCTGGATCGACGAATTGGGGGTCATGTTCCAGCCCGCCAGACAGGTCAAGTCGCCGAGGAATCCGGGGCCGACCTGCTGCCCGGCCATCTTCCAGATCTCGGTCCCCTCGGGGAACGGCAGCCGCGGATCACCGTCGGGGGGAAGGGGCGTCCCCTGCACCGGAACGGCGTTGGGCTGCTGATAGCCGTTGTTGCGGGCATTCATCTGCTGCTGGGTGCCGGCGAAGGAGATCGCCGGGGCAGCGCGGCCACGGAGGCCCCAGTAGAAGAACTCGTTTTGGCTGATCAGCTCGCCGCCGAGGTTCAAGCCCCACAGCCAGTTTTGCGTCTGGATGAGATAGTCGCCGCTGAACTTGTCGAGCGGCGTGGAGTAAGCACGGCTACTGAAGGAGAAGGCCTCGTTGTAATTGGCGAGCCTCGTGCCGACGATGATCGCCGGCAGCCAGCCACGCTCGGCGTGCCGCGTCCATTCGCCGTTGGGCACCATCATCATCTTGTCGCGCCCGAGCCGCCGGTGGAGCTTGAAGTTGGCCTCGATGCTGTTGAAGTTCGAGGTACTCGTGGTGAGATATTGCTGGGCCCCGGTGAATCCGGGCGTCGCGTTGGAGAGCGGCGTGACGAGGTAGCTCTGCGACTGCGGCGACATGACGGCATTCCAGGCATCGTCCTGATAGAACGAAAAGCCGCCGTAGTACGTCATCTCCACCGACCGGTCACGGTCGAGGTAGTCGCGGCCGAGGTATTCGCCGACGGTGATCCGCGCTCCTGGGGAGACGTTGTAGGGGAGCGAGTCGGTCGTGAAGGTTCCCTGCTTCGACTTGAGGATGGCAAATTTCGGAATCGGTTCGAGCGTGAGGAGTTCGGAGTCGTAGCCGATCACCTTGCGGTAGTTGCGGCCGCGGTTGAGGAACACGAGCTCCGCCGAGCCGTAATATCGCCCGGTGCCGAACCAGCCCCCCGAGCTCACCTCTTCCGGCATCTCTCCGACGAGCAGGCTGTCCATCGGCGAAGGCTCGGGACTGACGGTCGCCTCCGAAAAGCCTCCCGGGAGCGGCTCGCCGACGACGCTGCTGAGCACGCCGTCGAGCGGATCAGCCTCGGGAGCCGGGGCCTCGTCGACCAGGCCGATCGCCGCGTCCGGCTCCGGAGCGAGGAGCCCCTCGCCCCCGAGCAGCAGCCCACCGTCGTCCGCCGGAACGACGGTCGCACCGGAGGGGGGCGCGGCCGCCACAGGGCTGGCGACCAGGATCGTCGTCACCAAGGCAGCGAGCCCCAGGACGCGATGGAGGAAAGGAGGAAGGAAGTTGATCACCACTGACCCCTTGACCCGAGGGTGATGGACCGGACAGTCGACCCTATCGGAGTCTTTGATCGTCAGGGGAAGACTCTGCTCCGCAGGAAAAACCGGCAGAACTGATACGAACACCCCATCCATCCTCCTTTTCAGCCTCACGCCCTCGCCAGCCGGGTGGCCTCCGCGAGCGGGGCAAGGGAGAGGCCGGGAGGAGTCCGCGGGGGACTGGGAAGCTCGGGGGGAATCCGCAGGGCGGGCGGCGCGACCGCGACAGTCGCTCCAACCACACTTCCCCCGGGTGGGCTGGAGCGCAGGCCGCCGACGGTTCGATCCTCCGGGGATGGACGGCGTGCCCGGCACCCGTCACGGAGGCTTTCCATGGTTCCCAAACGCTCCCATCTCCTCCTCGCCGGGCTGCTCCTGTTCCTCGTCGGGGTGCAGTTCCGGATGGTGGAGTCGTTCACGCTCAGCGAGAAGTCGAGCCGTCTCCTCGTCGCCCAACTCGGCGACAAGGGCTTCCCTCAGCAACAGTCGCTCTTCGGCGGCGGGACCCCGGCGCGGCCGCGGACGATCCAGCCCCCGGCGTGGCTCGGCTTGGCGCTGATGTCGGTCGGCTCCGTGATCACCCTCAAGAGCCTGTCGATGAAGGACTGACGCCCCCGTCAGCCGACGACGTCGCGGATCACGTGGCCATGGACGTCGGTGAGACGCATGTCCCGACCGCTGAAGCGGTAGGTGAGCCGGGTGTGATCGATGCCCAACAGGTGGAGCATCGTCGCGTGAAGGTCGTGGATCTGGAACTTCTTCTCGACGACCCGATAGCCATAGTCGTCGGTGGCCCCGACCGTCACGCCCCCCTTCACACCGCCGCCGGCCATCCACATCGAGAAGGCCTGGGGATTGTGATCGCGCCCGTCCCCCCCCTGGGCGAACGGCGTCCGACCGAACTCCCCACTCCAGACGACGAGCGTCGAATCGAGCATGCCCCGCTGCCGGAGATCGCGGACGAGCGCCGCGATCGGCTGATCGACCGCGCGGGCGTTGGCAGCATGCCCCTCACGGAGATTGCCATGCTGGTCCCAACGGTCGCTGCCGACCGACGTGCAGGTCAATTCGACGAACCTCACCCCCCGCTCCACCATCCGCCGCGCGAGAAGACACTCGTTGGCGAAGATCCGCGTCGGTTCGTATTCGGAATCGCAGCCGTAGTCGTGCTTGATCGCCTCGGTCTCGCCTGACAGATCGAGGAGGTCGGGAACCGACGTCTGCATGCGGTAGGCGAGCTCCTGGTTGGCGATCGCGCTTTCCAGGGCGTCGGGGGCCACCCCTTCCCCGGCGAGCCGGGATGCGAAGGAGCGGTCGAGCCCGCGGGCGAAGTCGAGCTTGGCGATCTGGGAATCCCTCGACCCGTCGCGGCGGCCGACGTTCGCCAGCCCCGTGGCGGTCGGCTTGAACACCGATCCCTGGAACGTGGCGGGGAGAAAGCCGTTGGTGAAGTTGTCGAGCCCACCCGGCGGGATGAGGCCACCATTGACGACGATGTAGCCAGGGAGATCGTCGTTCTCACTTCCCAGGCCGTAGGTCGTCCACGCTCCCATGCTCGGCCGCCCCTGCAGCCCGCTCCCGGTGTGGAGGAAGTAGTTGGCGTTGGTGTGCTCGGGGAACTCGCTGGTCATCGAACGGATCACCGCCAGCTCGTCGGCCACCGAGCCGATGTGGGGAAAGAGATCGCTCACCGGCAGGCCGCAGGCCCCGTACGGCTTGAACTTCCACGGGCTCGGGAGGATCGTGCCGACGTTGTTGAATTGCGTCTGATCGACCTTGAACAGCTCGCGCGGATTCTTCCCGGCATCCTGATCGAGGCGCGGCTTCGGGTCGAAACTGTCGACTTGCGACACGCCGCCATCCATGTAGAGGAAGATGACGTTCTTCGCCTTCGCGGCATGGTGGTTCAACGGCGCGGCGGAATGGGCCCGGGCCGCCTCGGCCTGGAGGAGGGCCGCCGCTGCCATCCCTCCGAAGCCGCACGACGCCTGCGCGAGGAGAGCCCGCCGCGAGAGCGGGGCGGGGCGAAAGCGGCGGCAGTGATGGCCGCGGTGGGAGTTGTGGCTCATGGTTTCGCTCATGGGACGAAGATGAACTCCTTGGCGTTGATGAGCGCATGGGCGAGGTCGGCCCAGGCGGCAGCCTGCCGCGGATCGGTGGCGAAGTCACCCCCGTGGAGCGCTGTCTGGGCGACGAGGAATCCCCGCGCCCCGGCCAACTCGTCGGGAGACGGGGGACGGGCGAAGGCCTCACGGTACATCCGCGCGATCCCCTCGTCGGCGGAGATCGAGGCCTCGGCGACGATCCGTCCGGCCCAGCGAGCCGACTGCTCGACGACGAACGGATCGTTCATCAGCGTCAGCGCCTGCGCCGGCACGTTCGTGACGTTCCGCCGGCCCATCGCCTGGAACGGCACCGGCATGTCGAAGGCCACGGGGATCGCCGGAAGGAAGTTGCGCCGGATCCTCGTGTAGATGCTGCGCCGGCCATCGCCGTCGAGTGGCCCCGACCCCGGCTTGCCACGCCCCTCGTGGAAGTCCGAAAGCGCCACTTCCACCGGTGGGCCTCCGACCTTCGGATCGAGCCGGCCCGAGACGGCGAGGATCTTGTCACGGACGGCCTCCCCCTCGAGCCGACGGAGCGGGAAGTGATGGAGGAGGAGGTTCGTCGGATCGCGCTCCACGGCGCGGGGATCGGCCACCGATTGCATCCGCCAGGTGCTGCTGGTGACGATCTCCCGCACCAATCGCTTCATGCTCCACCCTTCCTGCCGGAAGCGGACGGCGAGGGTGTCGAGGAGGGCGAGGGCGCCGGCATCGGCGTACGGCTCGCCGAGCTTGCCGAAATTGTCGGGGGTGGGGATGAGGCCACGCCCGAAGAGGTGGTGCCAGAAGCGATTCACCGCCACGCGCGCCGCGAGGGGATTGGCCGGGTCGAGCACCCGGTCGGCCAGTTCGCGGCGCCCCGAAGACGCCGCCGGCCAGACCGGCTGGCCACCGCCGTCGACTGCCTCGAGGAACCGGCGCGGCACGATCGACGCGGGACGGGCGGCCGAGCCTTTGACGAGGACGGGATGATCGACGCCGTTGCCATCGAGAATCGCCGGGGCTGTTCCCGAGGCGAGCTTCGCCGAGGCCGTGATCGTGGCGCGGGCCGCTTCCAGTTCCCGGGCCTGGGCAACGAGCGCCGTGGCCGGGGTGCCATTCCAATCGATCGCCGGATCGGCGAGGAGGCGTTCGAGGACCGCGGCGTACTCGGCGGCTCGGGGGCCGGTGGAGAGCGTCCCGTCGCGCGCCGCGGCGAGGGCCTCGGTGACGAGCCCACCGACCGCCGCGCTGATCGCCGCGTCGTCGGCCGCATCGGCTGGCAGGCGCCGGGCCACCGCGGCGAGGAACGGGTCGGCCCGCTTCGGCTCGGTCGGGGAGGCGACGACCTCGGCGACGTCGGCTGCCCCGGCGACCGGGACGTACTCGACGTGGACCAGATGCCCCCGCTGCCAGTCGAGATCGCTCCCCAAATCCTGCCGGATCCACTTCCACTCCCCCTGGGTGTCGACCGTCTGGAGGGTGGAGCCGTAGAGCGGCCCGAGGAGGAGGATGTGGCTATCGACGCAGGTGAAGATCTGGAGATGGCCGCGGACACGGTGCCAGACCGTTCCCCCTTCGATCCGCATCTTCGGCGTCCGCAGGACGCGCCCGGCCCGGTCAGCGCCGCCGAGGGCCCCGGCCTCACGCTCGCCGTTCGAGGTCAGCCCCGCCCACAGGCTGTCGAAGTGGGCGGACGTCGTCGGCTCGATACGGACCCTGGCCGGCGCCCCCTCGGCTGCCGCCGTCACGATCGCGTCCCCGGCCGGCCGGGGACGCAAGCCCCAGGCGAAGCCGTCGCCGAGCAGCGCCGTGGCCCCCTCCGGACGGGCGTAGTCAGCAATCACGATCTCGCCTTCGGCACGCTCTCCCCCACGCTTGAGCGCGAGGAGCGCGTCGCGGGGGGGGAGCGTCGCGGTGACGCGGGCGGTGAGCCGGGCGAGGTCGGCTGTCGTCGGGCTCTCGCCACTGGCGAGCGTGTCGGCCGCAGCGCGGCCGAGGCGGCGACGGGCCTCGGAGTCGTGGCCATCGAGGCGCCGGGCGACGTCGCGGTTGACGCCGATCGATTCGAAGGGCACCTGCCGGTAGCTGCTCGAGCCGAGCGTGCCGGCGATGGCGTAATAGTCCTCTTTGGAGATGGCGTCGAACTTGTGATCGTGGCAGCGGGCACACCCCAGCGCCATGCCGAGAAACGCCTTCCCGAAGGTATCGACCCGATTGTCGGTGCGGTCGGCCGCGTCCTGGGCGATGTCGACCGGCGAGTGGATCTCCTCGCCGAGATACCAAAAGCCGGTGCCGACCACCGACAGGTCGGCGCCGGCCGCGTTCAGCCGGGGGGTTTCGAGGAGGTCACCGGCGATCTGCTCGCGGACGAACTGGTCGTAAGGGAGATCGGTATTGAGGCTGTCGATCACCCAATCGCGGTACCGCCAGGCGTTGGGAATGGGGAAGTC
>CAJBCV010000028.1 GCA_903951635.1 uncultured Planctomycetaceae bacterium | reverse complement strand
TCGACCTGCTCGAGCGACAGGCTCTTGATCGGGTTGTCCTTGTGGACGAAGACGGCAAGCATGTCGATCGCCACCGGGACGACCGTCGGCGGATAGCCGTGCTTCTCCTTGAAGGTGTCGATCTCCGACGGCTTCCAGTCGCGGCTCATCGGGCCGAACGTTGCCGTTCCCTCGGTGATCGCCGGAGGCGCGGAGGCCGACCCCTTCCCCTCGATCCCCTCACGAACCCCCGGATACGACTTCT
This sequence comes from uncultured Planctomycetaceae bacterium, assembly GCA_903951635.1. GTDB lineage: Bacteria > Planctomycetota > Planctomycetia > Pirellulales > UBA1268 > QWOP01. The sequence goes on along the minus strand of CAJBCV010000028.1, from coordinate 4,117 downwards.
TGAATCCCTCGACCCACAGCGAGACGAGGTTGTTCATCGTGTCGGAGCCGACGCACTTGAGCGTCCCGGCGACCTCGCCGCCCACCTTTTTGTAGGGCTTGAGTTCGGGATCGACGTCCTGAGCCCGGGCAGGCGCGGCGGCGACAACCGCCAGGCTCGCTGCGGTGAGGCAGACAAACCCCAGGGACCCCAGGGACGACAGCGACTTCAACCATGCATGCGTGGCGAGGGAGGGCATCCGACGACTCCTGGAGATTGGCCCGACGGCCTGACGAAGGCCCGGTCCGGCGACAGGGGCAGTGTGGAAGGGAAGTGTGAGCATTTCGTGAGCGCCCCCGGGGCCACGGAATCCTCGCAATTCATCCCGGAGATCTCAACCGGGGAGGCTCCCGCAGGGCCATCGGCCCGGCGGTCTTGCCGCTCCCTCAGCCATGCCGCCGGCCGTCGCCGGAAGGCCGGGTGGGGGCGAAGCCACGCCGGAGCGTGTTCTCAGTGACCGTCCGGGGGAGGGTGAATTGGAGGAGGTAATCGGGTCCCCCGGCCTTGCTGCCGATCCCCGACATCCGATAGCCGCCGAAGGGCTGCCGGGCCACGAGCGCCCCGGTGATCCCGCGGTTGAGGTAGACGTTGCCCGCCTCCAGGTCGCGTCGGGCAAGGTCGAGATTGGCGGGGCTGCGCGAGAAGACGCCCGCGGTGAGGGCATAGTCGGTGCCGTTGGCGATGGCGATCGCGTCCCGAAAATCCCGCGCCCGAATGACGGCGAGGACCGGTCCGAAAAACTCCTCCTGACCGAGCGGCCCGGCCGGATCGACCGCGGTGAACACCGTCGGCCCGACGAACCATCCGCGCTTGCCGATCTCACCGACATCGACGGCGACGAGTTCTCGCGCCGCGGCACGCCCCGCGTCGATCGCCCTCCGCACTCGATCCCGCGCCTCCGCGTCGACGAGCGGTCCGACACGCGTGCCCGGATCGGCCGCCGGCCCGATGGCGAGGCTCCGCACGGCGGGTGCGAGCTTCGCGACGAAGGCATCATGGACATGGTCGAGGACGATGACCCGCGAACAAGCGGAGCACTTCTGCCCCTGGAACCCGAAGGCGCTGTGCACGACGGCCACCACCGCCTCGTCGAGGTCGGCATCGTCGTCGACGATGATCGCGTTCTTACCGCCGAGCTCGGCGATGATCCGCGGGATCATCCCGCCACCCCCCCGGTCGGCGATCGCCACCGCCGCGGCCCGATGGATGCCGAGGCCGACGCGCCGCGAGCCGGTGAAGGCCACGAGGCTCGTGGCGGGATGGGTGACCAGCGTCGGCCCCACGTCTTCGCCCCGACCGGGGAGAAACTGAAGGGCTTCCGGCGGAACCCCCGCCTCGACAAGCGCCTCATGGAGCCGCAATCCGGTGAGCGACGACTGCTCCGCCGGCTTCATGACGACGGTGTTGCCGGTGACCAGCGCCGCGGTCGTCATCCCGGCGAGGATCGCCAGCGGGAAGTTCCACGGCGCGATCACGACGCACACCCCGCGTGGGAGGAGGCCGGTGACGTTCTCCTCGCCCGGGACATCGACGGCCCGGGGCCTCGCGAGGAGGAGGGCCTCCCGCGCGTAGTACTCACAGAAATCGATCGCCTCGGCGACGTCGGCGTCGGCTTCGCGCCAGGTCTTCCCCACTTCGTGAACCTGGAGTGCGGCCAGATCGAACCGCCGCCGGCGGAGAATCCCCGCCGTCCGCCGGAGCGTCGCCGCCCTGGCTGCCACCGGAGTGGCCCGCCAGGCAGGCAAGCCCCGCGCCGCTGCCTCCACCGCACGGGTCGCCTCCGCCGCCGGCGGCATCGAGACCCGCGCCACGAGCCGGGAGGTGTCGGAGGGATCACAGCGATCGATCGTCGGAAACGCCGCCGAGCGATGGCCATCGATCACCACCGGCACGAGCGCGGCGCCCGAGCGCTCCAGGCCGGCGGCGAACCGCCCGAGGGCATCGGCCATCGCCCGTCGCCCGCCCGGATTGGCGAAGTCGGTGAGCGGTTCATTCTGGAAGCTCTCGGCCGCTCCCTCGCCGGCTTCTCCCGCCACGAACGGATCGCGCGAGGGAAGCGGAGGAGCCGTCGTCACCGGATCCGGGGCCGGGGCACGGGGAGGCTGGAGCAACACCTCGGCCGGCACATGCTGGACGAAGCCGGCGCGGAGGAAGGAGTCGTTCGACGAGTTTTCAAGGAGCCTGCGAACGAGATACGCCATCCCTGGAACGAGTTGGCCGTAGGGCATGTAGACGCGCAGCCTCCATCCGGCATCGGTGACGGCCCGCTTCTCGGGGTCTCCCATGCCGTAAAGCATCTGCATCTCGAGCGACGACTTCGCCCCCCCGAGATGCTCGGCGACGGCCATGCCATGGGCCAGCGAGCGGAGGTTGTGGCTGCCGAGGGCCGGGCGGAGCACGTCTGCCTGTTCGAGGAGGTAGGTCGTCGCCGCTTCGTAGCAGGCATCCGTCTGCCACTTCCGCTCCCACACCGGCACGGGCCATCCGGCGGCGCGGGCGTGGATCGACTCGTAGTCCCAGTACGCCCCCTTCACGAGACGCACCCACACCGGCGCCCCCCGCGCGCGGGCCCAGGCGGCGAGCTCCGGGAGATCACGGACGGTGTCGCGGAGATACGCCTGGATGACGATCCCGAAGTCGCGCCAGTCGCGGAACTCCGCTTCATCAGCCACCGTGCGGAAGATGGCGAGCGTCAGATCCTTCGTGGCGTGGCTCTCCATGTCGACATGGATCTGGGCGCCGAGTCGACGCGCCAGGCGCATCAGCGGCCGGAGCCTTCCCAACACCCGTGCGGTCGTCCCGACGGGGTCGATGGCATCGAACTGGCTGTCGAGCGCGGAGAGCTTGAGGGAGACGTTGACGCGCGGCATGGCGCCATCCGGCCCCTGGTCGACGCGCGGATCGGCGGCCCACCGAGCCGCGACGGGGGCGAGTTCGACGAGGAGCCGCTCGTAGGCTGCCGCATAGGCGGCAGCATCCGCGTCGCTTGTCACCGCTTCGCCGAGGAGATCGAGGGTGAACCCGCGGTGGGCCTTCCGTTCGGCGAGCGCGGCGTGGGCGGCCTCGGTGGGGGTGGTGCCGGCGATGAAACGGCGGGCCTGGGCGAGCGTCGCCCCACGCACCGCTCGGGCCGCCAGGGGCGCGAGGATCCCGCTGCGGGCGGCCTGGAGCGCCGACCGCAGCCCGGTCGGCAGCCGCTCGATCACGTCCTCCGAGAGATACTCGCGGACATGCCGGTCAAGCGCTGCCGGGTCGTCGAGCATCGGCATGCAGTCGACGAGCCGAAACAGCCGAACCTTCAATTCCTCGTCCTGCGTGGCCCACTCGCTCGCCTGCTGCATCCAGTGATCGGCGGAGAACCGCGAAGGCTGCGCCGCGAGCGCCGCGGCCAGGAGCCGCCCCCCGATCTGCTGGGTCTGGGCCTCGATCTGCGTCAGATCGGCCGTGGTCAACCGCGACGGGAAGAGCGGCTCCGCGATCGTCTCGTCGACCATGGTGAACGACTCCTGCGGGGAGGGAACCGGAGGGGCGGATGAACGACCAACCGAATCGATCAGCCGTAGACGTCGGTGCCGCGGTCGAGCCCCGACACGGTCTTCAGGAGCGTGGCGAGCGACGCCGCAGCCGCCTCGAAGTAGCGGGCCCCACGGGCGGCGGAGGCGCCGGCCGGGTCACCGCTGCCGGTGTCGGGCTGGACCTTCGACCAGGGGCGGGGAGTCCAGGCGTTCGCCTGGCGGATACCGTCGTGAAGCCGCGCCGCCGCCTCCCCCCGGCCGGCCCGTTCCATTTCCATCCATTCCGGACGGAGGTGGAGGAGAAGGGATGTCTCCAATTGCCCGGCGTGATCCCCCGGGTCGGGGAAGGTGGCGGCGAGGACGTCGGGGCAGAGCCTCCAGAAATCGACGACGAGGATCGTCAGCCCGGAGGTGAGCTGACAGTCGCGAACCATCGGCTTGAAGTCGTTCCCGCCGTGCCCGTTGACGATCACGAGTCGGTCGATCCCCTGCCGGGCGAGGCTGTCGGTGACGTCGCGGAGGATCGCCAGGGCCGTCGCGGTGGAGAAGTGGACCGTGGCCAC
>CAJBCV010000027.1 GCA_903951635.1 uncultured Planctomycetaceae bacterium | reverse complement strand
GTCTACGGCCTCGGCGCCACGCTTTTCGAGATTCTTGCCGGCAAGGCCCCCTTCGACCGACTCGTACCGACGATCCGCGAAGATGCCGAGATCGGCAACCTCCACCGGACCCTGAAGCCGTGGGCGCCGCCGAGCCTGCGGGCAATCTGCCGGAAGGCGATGGCCGTGAAGCCGGGCGACCGCTACGCCACGGCGGCGGCGCTTGCCGACGACATCGATCGCTACCTCGCCGACGAGCCGGTGGCGGCCTGGCCCGATCCCTGGCGGGTGCGGCTGTGGCGATTCGCGAAGCGCCACCGGACGGCGGTGGCGGCGGCCGGGGTGCTCCTGGCGACGACGACCGTGGCCCTGGCGATCGGCAACGTGCTCGTGTCGCAGCAGCGTGACCGGGCCGTGGCTGCGGAGAGGGAGGCAGTCGCCCAGCGCGATCTCGCCGAGCACAACGCCGCGATGACGCGTCAGGTGATCGCCGGCTTTATCGAGACGGTGGCCGACGACCGGTGGGGGCAGATTCCCGGGACGGGGCAGCTCCGGCTCGACGCCGTGAAGAGCGTCGTCGACGAGTTCCCCGACCTGATCGCGCAGCAGCCCGACGATCCCGATTTGAAGTACGACGCGGCGCTCATTTACCGGCGGTGCGCGAATCTCTACCGCGTCCTCGGCCGGCTCGACGAGGCGAAGCCGCTCTACGACCAGTCGCGGGAGATCATGGAGAAACTCGTCGCCGAGAAGGCTCCGCAGGAGCGTTCTATCCTCGGATGGATCCACCACCTCCTCGACGAAGCGGAAGTGATCCTCCGCACCGACGGGCCGCAGCCGTCGATCGCAACCTTCCGCGAAGCCCTCGAGCAGGCGGAGCTGGCTGTCAAAAGCTTTCCGAACTCCCCCGGGCCGCTGTGGACGCTCGGCCGGGCGGAGATGGATCTGGCCGACGCCCTCGTCGACGCCGGCAGCGCCACCGAGGGGGCGGAGAAGGCAGCGACAGGCGTGACGCACTTCGAGGCGGCCATGGCCCGTGATGGCGAGGATGACGAGGACATCCGCCACCAAACGAGGCTCATGGCCTCCCTGGCGGCAGCCGTCGCCGCAAACGCCCGCTTCGAAGCCGGCCGACCCGACCGAGAGATGGCCGAGAAGGCCGATCGGTGGTCGGCGGAACTGTCAGCCAAGCACGCCGGCGATCCGAACGTCGACTACGTCCGCGCTCTGGCCCTCGCCGAACGCGCCCGCGTCCTCGGGCTCGACGCTGCGACGGCGGCGGAGGGGGAAACGGTCGGGAGCGAGTCGCTCGACACGCTCCGGGCCCTCGTCGCCGGCTCCCCCTACGAGGCCAACTTCCGGCCAGTGCTCGCCGACATCCTCGTCGACCGGGGAGAAAAACGCCTCGCGGCAGGGCAGGTCGCCGAGGCAGCCACGCTCGCCGACGAAGCGATCGCCGCTGTCACCCCGCTCGAGAAGCCGACCGGCGCCGCCGAGGCAAAACGCTGTCTCGCTCAAGCCCACGCCCTCCGCGGCCGGGCCGCAAAAGCCGCCGGCGACGCCGCTGCCGCGAAGACTCATTTTCAGTTGGCGAGCGAGAACTACCAAGTCGCCGTGGCCGGGGCACCGGACAACAAAAAACTCCGCGAAGAAGCCGCCGAGATCGGAGGCCTCCTCGCGGAGTGAAAAGGGAGGCTTACCGACAGGGGGGAGATGTGATGGCATCGGGTCAATTAGGGATAGTCGCTTTCGGTTCGTAAGTAGCTTTCCCTCTGCGCCGAGGTAGCCCCGCCAGAATGGTAATTGTTAGCTTTCCCGAGCCACGCAATTCGATTGATCTCCTCGAGATTCCCGTTACTTTCACAACAAATTGACCAGGTGTCATATCTGAAAACGAGACCTTGTCATTTGGGATGTTGTATGTTGATGGCGTGTCCTCGTCCGTGAACACAAGAACATTGGTGTCGTTGTAAATGGCTGGGTTATTGAGGTTGCTCCCTATTACTGTAAACCAGAAGTTTTCCTTGCTCAGCGTGATGGTAGAAGGTTCCGTGCCGGTGATTACGGGCGATAGAGCTTTCGGGTTGGACTTCGTTGCCGTCGTTTTTCCGGTGCCCGAAGTAGTCTTCGAAGTGAAACGTCTGACCACAGCCCTTTTCTTCTTTGCCACTGCATGATCTCCTGAACGGGCATCGATTGCGTCATGGCCACCGAACCGGCCGACGATCGGCGGGGTCGTGCGGGGCCATCATAGCGAGGAGTAGGGAACCCTGCACGGGAGGGGGAGCAGCCCTGCCGGGTCGACGTCCCCCCAGTCAGCCCGCCAGGAGGGGTCGCTCGTGGCCTGGGAGCCGGCGTTGCAGGCAAGCGCAGCCATGGATGGCGTAGCGCCGCCGGCACCCGAGTGAAGCTTTGGCCCGGAAGGCCAAAGCGAACGTCCGGCGACAGGGCACGGGCGACCCCGACCTGCCGCTGGGGCCTGCAGCACCAAGCAAGCAGGCGACGCCCAGCCACAACCCGCAGCCGCCCCGGCGGCAACCCTCCTGGGGACCTTCCTGTCGACTCCCTTCTCGATACCGACGAAGAAACTGAACACAAGCGAGAGCAGCGCCATCGCGAAGATGTTGAGAAACAGCTGGGAAAGGAAGACGAGCATCCCGACCCGGAAGGGGATCTTCCAGAGCAGCACCTGGACGACCCCGCCGGCGCAGAGGGCGAAGAGAACGGGGAGATTGCGGATCAGCGGTACGGAGCCGAGGACATGCCACTTCAGCCCCATCGGTTCGCGGAGCCAGCTGAGATAGCTGGAGTTGGGGGGGAAGGCGATCCCGAGGCGGGGATCCTGCATGAGCCGGGCGAAGCCGTAGCCGGAGAGGTCGTACACGAAGAAGACGGTGAGCCAGATCGCGAACACGGTCTTCACGGCGGCGAGGATCGTCCCCGGCCCCTCCTCCGACCAGAAGGCCGTGGTGCGGATGAGGATGAAGACGGCGATCGGGAGCATGAGCAGCCAGAAGAGGATCGGCAGGAGGCTCGTGTGTTCGATCGATGGAATCATGCCGCACCTCGTGCCGTGGAATCGGAAAGCGTCATGACGGTCGGGGAGGAGACGGGAGGCGTCAGCGGGGCAGGCGGCGACCCGGGGCGGCGATGAAGCCATCATAAAGAGGTGACGAGCGGTCCGCGCGGGGGGTAATCTGGCCGCGGGCCAGGCGGGTGATCTGTCTCGTCGGCCGTCGATCGATCGCTTCACCGAGGTGCACCCATGCCGACCGACCCGTCCCGCGGGCTTCTCTTCGCGATCTTCGCGATCCACCTCGACTTCATCACCCGCGACCAGCTCACGGCCGCCATCGCCGAGTGGATCCGCCAGCCGAGCCGCCCGATCGCCGAGATCCTCGTCGAGCGCAAAGCTCTCGATCCGCGAACGCGGGACGTCGTCGCGGATGTCGTCGCCCGGTATCTCGAACAGCACGGAGGCGATGCGGAGCGGAGTATCGCCAGTCTCGGGGACAAGGGGCTCATCCCGCCGGAGCTCGCCCCAGCGCTCGGCGGCAGCATGACTTCCGACGCCGCCACGTCGGCCTCCGCCGGCGTCGCGGGGGCCGACACGAGCGATCCGATCTCGCTTGCTGGCTACGCTGCCGGTGGCACCCGTTACCGGGTGCTACGGCCGCAGGATCGGGGGGGGATGGGAGAGGTGTTCGTCGCCCGGGATCTCGAGCTCGGCCGCGAGGTGCTCCTCAAGCAGCTCCCCGAGCGCCGCGCCGATGATCCGCAGTTTCGGGCCGCGTTCCTCAAGGAGGTCCGGGCCGGTGCGGCCCTCGAGCACCCCAACATCGCACCGGTCTACGACGTCGGGCAATATCCGGGCGGACGGCTGTTCCAGGTGATGCGGCTGATTCCTGGCGGGACATTACAGCGGGCGATTCGCGATCACCACGACTCGCGGGGCTCGCTTCCGGAGGCCGAGCGCGTGCTCCGCTTCCGCGAGCTTCTCGGTCACTTCGTCGACGCCTGCCAGGCGATCGAATATGCCCACAGCCGCGGTGTGCTCCACCGCGACATCAAGCCGAGCAACATCATGCTCGGGTCGTTCGGGGAGACGCAGGTCATCGACTGGGGGCTGGCCCGCATCGTGGGGCATGATCTCTCCGACGGGAAGGGATCACCGGCCGAGCTCATCTCGCCCGAAATCGTCGGGGAGGGATCGCAGCCGACCGAGTATGGCCAGTTCAAAGGAACGCCCGCCTACGCGAGCCCGGAACAGGCTCACGGAAAGCTCGACCTCGTCGACTCCCGGAGCGACGTCTACGGTCTCGGCGCGACCTTCTATTGCCTCCTCACCGGCGCGGCGCCGTTCCATTCGCAGTCGCCGTTTCTCATGGACGACGTCAGGAAGGGCCGGTTTCCGCGGCCACGTCAGGTGCGGAGCGACGTCCCGCCGGCGCTCGAGTCGATCTGCCTCAAAGCGATGGCCCACGCTCAGGAGAATCGCTACCAGTCGCCACGCGACCTCGCCACCGACGTCGAACGCTGGCTCGCCGATGAGCCGGTCCTCGCCCATCCCGATCCCTTTTCCGTCCGGCTGCGGAGATGGGGGCTCCGTCACCGCACCGCTGTCGCTGCCGCCACCGCGCTCCTCCTCACGAGCGTCGTTGGCCTCGGCATCGGCTACGCAGCGGTGAAGAAGCAACGGGATGTGGCAGAGAAGAGCACCGATCTGACACTGGAAGCCATCGAGAAGATCGTCATTGAAATCGGGGATGACACTTGGGCTCAGGATCCGGCATCGGAGCCGAGACGAAGGCAGGCCATGAACGTAGCGATCGCCATGTACAACGACGTTTTGAAGACGGACCGCGGAAACCGCAGAGCAAAGATCGGACTGACCGAGGCGAATCGTCGGATGGGAAACCTGTTCGGCTGGAGCGGGGATCAGGCACAAAGCGTTGGCTTCCTGCAGCAGTCCGTCGATTCGGCTGAGAGTCACCTTGAAGATGATCCAGAGACACCGGAGACATACGGACCTGTCATCGATGGGAGAAGCGACATGGCCGTCGTTCGTCTGTACATGGATGGCCCAGACGTGGCGGAGGTGCTTCAGCGAGAGACGTGCCGAAGAGCCGTTGAGGCGGGGAGGCGATTCCCGCAGTCGAGCCTGATTCGAGAGTTGCAAGCCCGCGCCGACTACGCGCTGGCCGAGATTCTCACCGCCAAGGGGAGCACTGATGAGGCGTTCACGCACATGGAAGCCAGCGCCAAAGCGTATTCGGAGTTGGCCGACGGCGTCGATGGCACGGAAACGCAGACGATCAGGGCTTTCAGTGCTTGGAGTGACGTCTCGCAGTTGTGCCGTGACCTCGGCCTTGTCGACAAGTCACGTGAAGCCGTGCGCGAGGTCGTGTCGTGGAAAGCGAAACTGGAGTTGATCCCGAACAACCATCTGATTTCCCGCATCGCCGTAGCGCAGTCGCTTCGCGAGCGTGCCATGTCGCAGGGCGGGGGTGAGGTGGGCGGCGACACTTCAGAAGCAATGCTCGGGGACGCATTGCAGGTGTTCTCGGAGTTGGTGAAGGACAAGCCTGACGTGTGGAGATTCAAGCGGGATAAAATCCTGGTGCAGATTGAACGCGGTTCCCTGCGACTTGCCGCGAATGACATCGAAGGCGCTACGCTCGATGCGGATGACGCCCTGAAAGCGATCCCGGACATGCACGCGCCCCCGGGTGCCAAGACCCAACTGATGGCGCGAGCGTACGCCCTCCGGGGGCTCGTGGCGGATCGTCGCGGGGAGCCGAAAACCGCCGTCGAGATGTTCGGATCCGCCGCCGAGCAGTGCCAGGAAGCGAGGAAACTCGGGTTTGGCGCGATCTCCCGACTTGAAGCGGAGATCACGCAGCATCTCGAAAGTTCCGGTGCGCCTCGGGATCCCTGAGCCCCGTACCCGACATGGCTGTCTTCCTCTCGCGGTGCAGGCTGGCAGACCGGCGACGCTGTTCTTCGTTGGAAGACCAATCGTCACCGGTCTGCCGTTTCGGAGCACGTGAAGAGCGTGTTGTCTTCCCGGGGAGAATGCCTACTTTTTCCGCTTGCCGCTCGGCACACTGGTCGGCGGGGTAAAGTCCTCGCGTGGCCCCTTCGGCTTGCGGGTGGGCTTCTTCGCGGCCTTCTTCACGGGCTTCTTTGCGGCCTTCTTGGTCACCGCCTTCTTCGCAGCGGCGGGCTTTTTCTTCGCGGCCTTCTTCTTCGCCATGATCCATGACTCCTGCAGAGCGTTCGACGGGCGCCCGACCGCCGACGGCGATCGTGGGTGGGCGTTTCGTACCACACCCTCGGGGGAAGCGACAACTGTCCGGGGGGATGTTGGTCGCAACCCTTGCCGAGAACGCCATGCCGCGGCGCGGTGATCGGGATACGCTGAAGGGAGCGTCGTGTCTCACTCGCTCCCCGGTCCACCGATCGATCCCATGCCCCATCCCCATCCCGTGCTGCCTGTCGCGGCGATTCTCTTCGCGCTCTTCCTCGGCGTTGGCCACGCTTCGGCCGCCGACCCCCGTCCGATCGTCATTGCCGACTTCACCACGCCGGATCATCGCTGGCGTGCCAACGGCTCGATCGGCGGGCTCGGAGAGGGATCGGAGGGGCTGTCGATGACCTGCCGCGGTGAGGATCCCTACCTCGTCGGGCCGGTCGTCGACGTTCCCCTTCCTTTCGGCGCGCGGAAGCTGCTTTTGGAACTCGAGGGCACGGCGGCCGGCGATGTCCGCTGCTACGCCGCGGCTGAAGGGAAGGATTTTGCCGAGGTGTGGGCCGTGAACCTCGTGGCCGACGGCACGGGCAGGTTTCGGGGGGTGATCCCTGCGCTCGGCGAGCGGATCCGCTTCCGGCTCGATCCCCCTGACGGCGCGGCCCCCGTCCTCCTTCGTCGGCTTCGCGCCACGCCCCTGATCCCACTCGCGCCGGCACCTCCGGCCGGAAAGCCAGCGCCGATCGTGATCCCGGCCGACGCCCTCACGGTGAAGCAGGGTGCGGTGAGTGTGGCCCACGACCCCCGCCGCTGGAATGCCCTGACGATCACGATCGGCGGCCGGCGGATGGCGGACACCGATCCCGGGGAGGTGTTTGTCACCCGGGGTGAGGATCGTGCGATCGCCATCGAGCCGAGCGGCGGGAGCGTCGAGTCGCAGGTGACTGGCGAGGGGGTCGAGATCGTGGCCACGGTGCGCGAAGGGGGCGGCGGGGATGATGCCGCCACCTGGCGCTTCACCCGGAAGCTCTCCGCAGTCAGGCGCGGCGTGTGCATCGAGACGAGCATCGAGGTCGATCGTCCTCGGGAGCTGATCCATCTGCCATGGCTCACGCTGTTCGCCGGCCGGGGGACGTTTGGGGCGGGGAAGTCGCAGGCGCTCCTCCCGGGGGTCGAATACCTCGACGACGAGCCCTCCTCGAACGACAAAGAGATCCGCGGGGCGGCTGGCCAGCGGCAGCTCGTCGATCCCGCCAAGGTCTGTTTCCCATCGATGGTCCTCGTGGCCGATGGCCGCTGGCTGGCGGTCGACTGGGAGGTCGGGGCGGTGGCGGCCTCACCGCTCTTCGATTCCCCCGATCGGTGGTTCGATTCCGGCGGCCACGTTCTCGGCCTCTGGTCACCGGCGGCCGGGGCGTTCGAGTCGTTGCCGCCGCGCTATGAAGGAGAGCGGGACGTCTACGGAGGCGTGAGGCTCGAGCCCGGCAAGCCGGTGCGCCAGTCGATCACGGTGCGCGGCGGCGGCGGCAGCACGGTCCTTCCCGCCGTCGCCGAGGGGGTGCGGATCGACGGCTTGCCGGAGCTTCCAGAGATCGGGTCTGCCGATGGGGGCGACGGCGGCCTCGCCGCCGCTTGCCGGCTCCTTGCCCATGGCTGGCTCGATTCGGCCGCGCGCGACGGCACGCGCTGGCGGCATGCCGTCTGGCAGGGGCGCTTCGCGGCGCAGCCCGCCGCCGACGCGCCGGCCTGCATGCTCTGGCTCGCGGCCCATGTCGGCGATGAAGCGCTCGCCGAGCGGCTCAGGAGCGCGGCCCGCGAGGCGTTCGCGGCGCTTCCCATCGGGGCCACCGGAGGCGTCGGTCATCTGTCGCGGCCTGCGCTGCCGCTCCTGCTCCGTCCCGCGGTGGCCGATGACGCCGCCGTCGGAGCGGCGCTCACGGCCGCGGTGGCGCAGGCCCGGTCGATTGCCGCCGAACTTGTCGCGGCAGGAGGGAAGGATCGTTACGTCGCCGGCCCGACCGACTACGCGACGACCCTCGGAGCCGATCATTGCAATGGCTTCACGGCGCTTCGCGCCGAGGCGATGCTCGAGGGAGCGATGCTCGGCGGCGACGAGGGGGCGATCGGCGCGGCTCTGGCGGCGCTCGATGCCGTGACGATGGCCCACCCGGCCGGCGAAGTGCCGCGCGGGGCCCAGCCCTGGGAGATGCCGCTCCACACCCCCGACATCCTCGCCTCCGCTCGGCTGACGCGCCTCCACGTCCTCGGCCATCTCCTCGATGGCGACCAGGCCAGGCTCGAGCAGGCGCGCCAGTGGGCCTGGTCGGGAGTTCCGTTTGTCTACCTCCGTGATCCAACGCCAGGGCCGGTGGGGCGTTACGCCACGATCGGTGTCCTCGGGGCCACCGATTGGGTGGCGCCGGTGTGGATCGGGCAGCCGGTGCAGTGGTGTGGCCTGGTTTACGCCGGAGCCCTCCACGACCTCGCCCGCGTGGCCCCGGAGGCCTCGTCGACCTGGAGGACGCTCGGCCGTGGGATCACGCGTGCCGGGCTTCAGATGACGTTTCCGATCGACGACCCTGCCGATCGCGGCGGCCTCCTCCCCGATTATTGGCTGTTCGGTTCGAAGACGGGCGACGGGCCGGCGATCAACCCGGCCACGGTCCAGGCGACCCTCGCCGAAGCGTACGAGGCCACGCCCCTGGTGACGGCAACGCGAATCAGCCGGAGCGAGTCGGATTCAGCCAGTCATGTCCTCCATCTTGCCGGTGTGGCGCGCCGTGTGACCTCCACCGCCACCACGACCACCGTCGAGATGATGCTCTGGCCAGAGGATCCCTGCCGGCTGATCCTCACGCGCGTGGCGCGGCTGCCGCAGAGCGTCACCTGGAATGGCATGCCGATCGAGGCCCGCCTCCTGGAGACCGGCTGCCTCACCGTCACGGTTCCCGCGCAGGGGAGGCCTCACCGCGCCGGCACGCTCGTCATCGAGTGGTGAAGCGCTCCGCCGCCGTCGAGGGCGACTCAACCAATTCCCGGATCAGTCCACGCTCCGCGAGGAGGTGCCAAGGCCTGCCGGCATTGTCCTCGAGCGTGGTGGCGGGATCGATGCCGAGGTGGCGGTAGATCATGGCCAGAACATGCTGCGGCCGGTAGGGAGCGGCATTCGCTGCCGCCCCGTTGGCATCGGTGGCGCCGATCACCTGCCCCATCTTCAATCCCCCGCCTGCCATGAGGACGCTCATCACCCTCCCCCAATGATCGCGTCCGGCCGTCTTGTTGATCTTCGGGGTCCGTCCAAACTCCCCCATCGCCACGACGAGCACGTCTCGGTCGAGGCCGCGCTCGCCGAGATCACGCACGAGGGCCGCGATTGCCTGATCGTAGCGCGGGCCCTTGCCACGCATCGATTTCTCGAGGTCTTTGTGATCGTCCCAGCCGGGGACACGCACGGTGACGAACATCACGCCATGCTCGACGAGGCGTCGCGCCAGGAGCATGCTCTGGCCGATCGGGTTGCGGCCGTAAGCCTTGCGGATCGTGGCGTCCTCGCGATCGATGTCGAAGGCCCTCCGGGCGCCATCGCCGGTGAGCATCTCGAAGGCTTCGTCGGCCAGCGTGTCCATCGCAAGCGCGGTCCCCGCCGTGTCGCGGAGGCGCCGGGCCCCATCGAGCTCTGCCAGGAGCGATTGACGATCGGCCAGCCGCTCGGGGGTCAGCCCCCGCGCGAGGCTGACGTTCGGCACCGTGAAGGGAGCCTTGTTGGGATCGTTGACGGTCTCGTACGGGGCGAATCCCGCGCCGAGCCAGGCCGCGCCGCCGAACCGCATGCCCCTTGGGATCGCGACGAACGCCGGCAGGCCGGGGCTGTTCCGGCCACGGAGATGGGCCGCCACCGCCCCCACGCAGGGCATCTCGTTTTGCCGGCTCTGGTTGTTCCGCAGGTACCAGCCGGTCTGCGCCAGGTGGGCGCTGGTCTCATGGCTCCCCGAGTTGTGGGAGACCGAGCGGATAATGGCGAGCTTGTCGGCGATCCGGGCCTGCTCGGCCATGAGCTCACTGAACTCGATCCCCGGAACGTTCGTGGGGATGGCCCGCAGTGGCCCGCGGACTTCGGCCGGGGCACGGGGCTTGGGGTCGTAGGTCTCGTGCTGGGCTGGGCCGCCGGCCAGTTCCACGTAGATCACGGCCGCTGTCTTCGCGGATGAACCGGCAGCAGTGCTCTCCGCCTGCAGCCGACGGAGCGCCGGGAGGGAGAGGCCGATCATTCCGCCCAGGCCACTGTGGAGCAGATGGCGTCGATGGAATCGATCAGCCACCGCGCCGTTTCCGTTCCAGCCAGACATGACTCGCTCCATACCACCGAGAGAGGGCGTCCAGGGCAGCCATCCTAATCGATCCCGTTGCGCTCGGACGATGTGCCTCGCCCCACGGGCCGCCGCACGCGTTCCCCACGGGGGCGATGGTGTTGCAACCCGCGCGCCAGCGGAGCGACAATCGGGGTTTGGGACGGTGTGGGGTGGTCTCCTGAGAGGAGCGTCGAGGCATGGCCATGATCGGGCAGGCAGCGGTTCGCAAGGCAAAATGGCTCGCGTCGATGGTGTTCGCCGTCGGCATCGGGATGCTGACGGGGTCGGCCGCGGCCGCCGAGTCCCCGGCGCCTCCGGTGCGGTTCGACCGCGACATTCTTCCCGTCCTCGCCGACACCTGCTTCGCCTGCCACGGGCCCGATGCGGCCAACCGTCAGGCCGATCTCCGCCTCGACACCCTCGAAGGGGCCACGGCGCCGCGCGATGGCAGCCCGGCGATCGTGCCGGGAAACCCGCAGGCGAGCGTGCTCCTCCAAAGACTCCTGTCGACCGATCCCGACGTCGTCATGCCCCCCCCGGGCACGAACAAGGTTGTCACGCCCGAGCAGCGCGAGAAGATCACCGCCTGGATCGCCGCCGGCGCCCCCTACGACGGGCACTGGGCCTACCGGCCGCTCGTCCGCCCGGTGCCCCCGGCGGCCGGCTCGGCCATCGACGCCTTCGTCGAGAAGGAGCTCTCCCGCGCGGGGCTCGAGGCGACCGGCGAAGCCGATCGGGCCACGCTCGCCCGCCGCGTCTCGCTCGATCTCACCGGCCTGCCCCCTGAGCCCGCCGAGATCGATGCCTTCCTCGCCGATCCTTCCCAAGAGGCGTTCGAGCGCTATGTCGATCGGCTTCTCGCCAGCCCCCACCATGCCGAGCGGATGGCCGCCTGGTGGCTCGATCTGGTCCGTTACGCCGATTCGGTCGGCTATCACGGCGACCAGGAAGTGACGGTGTGGCCCTACCGCGACTGGGTGATCCGGGCCTTCGCCGAGAACATGCCCTTCGACCGCTTCACGCGCGAGCAACTCGCCGGCGATCTCCTTCCCGGCAACACGCTCGATCAGCGCGTCGCCGCGGCCTACAACCGGCTGGGGATGATGAGTGCCGAAGGGGGCGCGCAGGCCGAGGAATACCTCCTCAAATATGCCGCCGACCGGGTGCGCGATGTCTCGGGGGCCTGGCTCGGCTCGACGCTCGGCTGCGCCGAATGCCACGACCACAAGTACGACCCGTTCACGATGCGCGACTTCTACTCGATGGCGGCGTACTTTGCCGACATCGAGGAGCGCGGCGTCTACGACATCGGCCAGGGGCGCGACAAGGCGTGGGGGCGGATGGAGCTATACACGACGCCGGAGCAGGGGGTGGAACTGGCGGCCCTCGACGCCCGCGTTGCCACGGCGAAGCACGACCTCGAGACCGATTCGCCCGCGCTCGCGGCGGCGCGGGAGGAATGGATCGATCGGGTGAAGCGAGATCCGTGGAAGACGCTCGCGCCGGTCACGAGCGCCGCCAGTGGAGGCGCCACGCTCGCCCTTCAGGACGACCGCTCGCTGCTCGCTTCCGGCCCGCGCCCCGACGTCGGCGACACGACGCTCGTCTTCGAGGTGCCCCCGGGGCCAGTGGCCGGGCTTCGCCTCGAGGCCCTGACGCACGACAGCCTGCCGCAGAAGGGCCCGGGGCGGGCCGACAACGGCAACCTCGTCGTCTCCGAACTCAAGCTCGCGCTCCGCGGTACCGCCGCGGGGAAGGACGCGACAGCCCACGCCGACGACCGTCCCGTACCGCTCACCCGTGCGGTGGCGAGCTTCGAGCAGTCGGTCGCCGGCGATCTGACCCCGTCGGGAAAGTGGCTGGCGGCCTATTCCGTCGACGGCCAGCAGAGCGGCGACAACGTCGGCTGGGCAATCCACGAGCAGGTGGGGCGCGACCAGTGGCTCATTGTCCGCCCCGACACGACGGTCGAGATTCCCGCCGACACGCTCCTGGTTGTGACGATCGAGCAGCACCATCCGGTCGGCTATCAGGTGGGGCGGTTTCGCCTCGCCGTGGCGGCGGAGGCGACCGATGATCCCGGTCCTGGCCTTCTCCCGGAGCCTGTCCGGATCGCCAGTGGCAAGCCCGCGGCCGAGCGCACGGCGGAGGAGACGGCGCTGTTGGTCGAGCGCTTCCGGAGCAGCGCCCCGGAACTCGCCGGCCAGCGCGAGGCGCTTGCCGCGGCCCAGCGGGCGCGCAAGGACTTCGTCGATCGCCTTCCCTACATCCCGGTGACGGTGGCGATCGACCCGCGGCCGGTGCGGATCCTCCCCCGCGGCAATTGGATGGATCGCTCCGGCGAGGAGGTGACGCCGGCTGCACCGGCTTTCCTGTCAGCAGCGGCGTCCGCGCCCGATCCGGCCCCGCGCCGCTCGAGGCTCGACCTCGCCGCGTGGATGACCGCGCCTTCCAATCCCATCGTCCCACGCGTGCTCGCCAATCGGCTGTGGGCGCTCTGCTTCGGCCAGGGGCTCTCGCGCAGGCTCGATGATCATGGTGCCCAAGGGGAGCCGCCGAGCCATCCGGAGTTGCTTGACTGGCTCGCCTGTGACCTCCGCGACGGCGCCCTGGAAGCGTCGGCAACCCCCTGGAACCTCCGCGCTGTCCTCCGGGAGATCGTCACGAGTCGGGCGTACCGGCGGAGCAGCACCGCGCCGCGGGCCACGGTCGAGCGAGATCCGGAGAACCGGCTCCTCGCCCGGCAGAACCGGCTCCGCGTCGAGGCGGAGATGGTCCGCGACACGGCGCTGTCGGCCGCGGGGCTGCTCGTGCGGAAGGTGGGGGGGCCGAGCGTGAAGCCCTACCAGCCGGAGGGCTACTGGGATTATCTCAACTTCCCGCAGCGCACCTGGCAGGCCGACAAGGGGGAGAGCCTCTACCGCCGCGGCCTCTACACCCACTGGCAGCGGCAGTATCTCCATCCGGCGATGATGGTCTTCGATGCCCC